>CAYWBZ010000200.1:0-4627 GCA_964456535.1 uncultured Woeseiaceae bacterium
ACCTGAATGACTCGTGGTATGCGCTTGTCCAGCCGCACTGCGGTCAATTGCCGGCCCCACACGCACCCCGTGTCGAGACTCACGAGTTTGGGTAATACAACAAGGCCCAGTTGTGACCAATGGCCAAATACAACACGCGTATCGCCTGTCGCTGGATTCTCCGCCATGTACCACGGCTGCAGGTTTTTTCGGGCTCGCCATGGCGAGCCGTTTTGCGCGAAATTGAGCTTATTTCCGGTGGTGATCATGCGCATGCGTGTCAGACAATTGATAATGAATCGCAGGCGTTTGTAGCCACTTAGTTTTGCTGACCAGCTATTCGGTGTATTGCCATACATTTTTCCGAGCAGCATTTCGTAGTCACCGTGCCGAAGTTCCTCTTCAACCTCGGCGGCACGCGCGAGCGTCCTCTTCACGCTCCATTCCGGGAGCGTACCCGCGTGCACCAGCAGTGTGTCCAAAGTGGCATCGTAGTGTGCCAGGGGCCGATGGCGTAGCCAGTCGCATAGCTCGTCTGCATCGGGCGCATTGATGAGTTTCTCGAGGGTGTCGAAGCGCTTGCCGAAGTGCACAGCACCAGCCGAAAGAGCCAGCAGATGCAGATCGTGATTGCCTAGTACGGTGATCGCAGCATCGCCAAGCTTTTTCACAAACCGTAAAGTCTTTAGTGATTTAGGGCCACGATTAACAAGATCGCCGGCGAGCCAAAGCGTGTCGGTTGATGGCTCAAACTCGAGTTCATCGAGGAGTCGCCGGAAGGGATCGTAACAACCTTGTATATCGCCGATTGCGTATACGGCCATCTTGACTCGCCTAGTTCAGCAGCCCGGGAACTGCGAGTGTGAAGGGGGCTATCGTTGCATCAAACGCAATGCCGCCGTCGGCTTCCATGCGATAGATACCCTGCATAGCGCCGACAGGTGTCTCAAGAACTGCTCCGCTGGAGTAGCGAAATTCTTCGCCAGGATTTAAGTAAGGCTGTTCGCCGACAACACCATCACCATTCACTTCCTGCACTTTGCCGTTTGCGTCGGTGATGATCCAGTGACGACTGATCAATTGCGCCGCGACGCTGCCGCTATTTGAGATTGTAATCGTATAGGCAAATACGTAGCGATCGGAGTCGGGTTCTGACTGGTCGTCCACATAGTTGGTTGCCACTTGAATTCGGATATCGCAGTGAGGTTTGTCCATACCGATATTCTAACGTAAGGAACTCGCCAGATGGTTACTGAGTTCGACGAATTTCGCGATGCTGATTTGCTCTGGTCGCAAACCGGCGTCAATGTCGACAGCCGCAAGGTCCGCGACATCGACATGATCTTTAAGCGCATTGCGGATAGTTTTACGGCGCTTCATGAACGCGTTGGTGACGAGCTTGGACAGCAGCGCTTCGTCCTTGATGTCAAATGTGCCGGGAGGAAGCGGGTCCAGCCGTACAACGGCAGACATTACTTTGGGCGGCGGATCGAACGCAGACTTGTCGACGTCGAACAGGGATTCAATATTCAGATGGCAACCGAGCATGATGCCGAGTCGGCCATAGGCCTTGCTGCCGGGGCTGGCTGCCATGCGGTCGACAACTTCCTTTTGCAGCATGAAATGCATATCGAGAATTCGGTCGCGATAGTTAAGCAAGTGAAATAACAGCGGAGTGGAGATGTTGTAGGGTAAATTCCCGACAATGCGCAGCCGGTCGCCCAGTGTCGAAAAATCAAACGACAAAGCATCCGCTTCATGAATGGTTACGGTTGGATTGTTTGCGTATTGTCGACGCAGGCGGGCAACAAGATCGCGATCGAGTTCAACCGCGTGTAATTGCCCCGCGTCCGCAGCCAAAGCTGCAGTGATCGCGCCCTGGCCCGGTCCAATCTCAACGATGACATCATCTTTGGTCGCATGCACCGCACGCAGGATCGCATCAACAACGCCGGCATCTCTCAGAAAATGCTGGCCGAATCGCTTGCGCGCTCGATGGCCCGCCATTATCGAGATGCCATTGCTGTTGCCAGCTCAATCGCTGCGATAAGACTTCCCGCGTCGGCCTTGCCTGAGCCCGCGATGTCAAATGCGGTGCCATGATCAACCGATGTTCGAATGATTGGCAGCCCGAGCGTGACATTTACCGCGTGCCCGAAGCCTGCGTACTTGAGCACAGGCAGGCCTTGATCGTGATACATCGCAAGTACGGCATCCTTATGTCCGGCTGCCGGAGTAAAGGCAGTATCCGCAGCAAGCGGGCCGCGCAAGTTCATCCCCTGTCGTGTTAAGTCCTCGATAACGGGCGCGATGATGTCGTCATCTTCGGTGCCGAGATGTCCGCCTTCACCAGCGTGCGGATTGAGTCCGCACACCACGATTTCCGGCGACTCAATACCAAACCTTGATTGCAGGTCGGCGTGCAAAATTTCGAGAACCTGGGTCAGCCGCTCTTTGGTGATGAAGTCGGGGACTTCGCGCAATGGCAAATGCGTACTTGCGAGCGCTACTCGCAAGTCTCCCGCAACGAGTAACATCACCGGCAAAGTTACATCCAGAAGTTCGGCGAGAAACTCGGTATGCCCGGTGAAAGGCACGCCGGAATCAGCGATGACGCTCTTCGCTAAAGGAGCAGTAACGAGTCCGGAGAAGCGTCCATCGACGCAGCCTTCAACAGCGAGTCTCAGCCCGTCCAGTAAAGTCCCGGCGTTCGCCGGATTGGGTTGTCCATGAATGACAGGTGCAGGGAACGGCGTGTCCAGAATCTGCAGGCGATCGTCAATAAGAGCAGCATCGCCGACAATGACTACGTCGGATGCGAAGTCCGTATCCGCGAGTAGAGAGCAGAGCTCAGGACCGATACCGGCCGGCTCCCCGGCAGTAACTACGAGAGGTTTGTTGAGGACCACTAAATGCGCGAGTCGACGAAGGCCTCATCCCGCATGCGTTGCAGCCACAGAAGTGTTTCTTCTTCCTGCTTGCTGTTGCGAATGCGTGCGATGCAATTGCGTTCCTTGATCTCTTCCGTGTTGTCGTAAATGCGGCGTTCCATGACTTCGAGAATATGCCAGCCGAACTGAGTTCGAAATGGCTCACTGATGACACCGACTTCAGCCACATCGGCCGTCGCCTTGAATTCGGGTGCGTAACTGTCCGTTTCTGCCCAGCCCAGATCGCCACCCAGGTTCGCAGAGCCCGGATCGTCGGACAGCAGCTTGGCATGTTCGGCGAAGTCTTCACCACCGCGTATTTTCTCGAGCGCGTCTTCGAGACGCTGTTTCGCGGTTGCGTCGTCGATGATTTCGTTCGGCGAAACCAAAATGTGACGAATCTTGGACTGATTTATCTCGCTTCGTTCGACGGCGCTGCGCAGGCTATCGACTCTGACGATATGAATACTATTGGAAGTTCGGAAGGGCTCACTGACATCACCGGCCTTCATGCCCTGCAACACATCGGTGAAAATCGATGGTACCTGTTGCCCATTCAGCCACCCAAGCGCCCCGCCCTCCAACGCTGTCGGTCCTTTCGAGTAACGCGCGGCAAGCTCGCGAAAATCTGCGCCGTCTTGAAGTCGTGCATAAATGTCATCAGCACTCTGCTGGATTGCTGCAACAACTTCCGCATTATCGGATTCGAGAATCGTCAACAGGATGTGCGACAGCTCCCAGTCTGAATTCACGACGACGTTAGTCTCGAGGTCGATGATGCACTGTTCGATCTCACGCTCGGATACGCGAATATTGCGCAGCACCTCAATGCCCTTGAGTTCGTTGAGTGTCAGTTCTTCGCGCAGGCTTTCGCGAAATTCGGCGTACTCGACACCGTCCGCTGCGAGCATTGCGGGCAGGTCTTCAAAACGTATGCCGTTTTGATCTGCAATTCGCTGCAGGGACGAATTGATGTACTGGTCGGAGATCTGCGAAGTCAGCCCAATCTGATTCGCGCGCTGCAGTTGAAGCTCTGTGACGATTAGTCGCTCGAGAATCTGTTCATGAAGGACATCGTCCGGCGGCAATTGCATGTCTTGCTCTTCGGCACGCACCCTGATCATGGCCAGTTGTTTGTCGAACTGGCTCTGCAGAACGACGCCTTCATTTACGATGGCGGCGACGCCGTCAAGAAACTCACCTGTCTCGGAAAGATCGTCAGCGACCACAACGGGCGCGACAACCAAAGCGACGAAAGCGCATAAGGCATTGATTTTTAACACAATTTACTACCGAGGATTTGCAGAATAGCCAAGAATACCACGTTCGAGGAGTTTGTCAGCAGCTGTGCCAACGCTCGTCATTCCTTTCAATACTAATTGCAGACCAAAGGATGAATCGCGAGTTCCGTCGCGTGTCGAAATATGACGACGTGAAACGAGGCGCAGGCCCCAGCAGCAACTCTCGTACTCGAGGCCGAAAAACTGCTCGAGGACTTCCTGATCGCGGATTGAGAAATTGTAACGACCAACGAAATTCCAGCGAGTAGCTACCGGCCAGGACCACGACAAATCGCCTTGCTCCAGTGAGTCGCGGCGGAATCGGTAAGCAAGATTCAAGATCTTGTTGCCGGCTGGTCGATATTGAAGACGTGCTTCAGACTTGGTCGTGTTGTTCGCGCCGGTACCCCATTGATGACCGAAATCGAAATTGACGTT
>CAYWBZ010000201.1:0-4612 GCA_964456535.1 uncultured Woeseiaceae bacterium
AGCTCGCTTGAAAATTCGAATCGCAACCCGCAAAAGCGCTCTCGCACTTTGGCAGGCTAACCACGTCGCGGCTGTGCTCGAGACATTTCCCGAGGTCACTGCAACCGAATTGGTTCCCATGTCGACCAAGGGCGATGAAATCCTGGATCGCAGTCTGCAGAAGATCGGTGGCAAAGGCCTGTTCATCAAGGAACTTGAGATTGCCATGCAGAGCGGGGATGCAGATATCGCCGTGCACTCGATGAAAGATCTCCCGGCTGAACTGCCCGAGGGCTTCTGCCTTGCCACCACAATGACGCGAGCCAACCACCGGGATGCACTCGTCACCGATGGTGACAAGCAACTGGCCGACTTGCCGCAAAACGCCTGTATTGGCAGTTCAAGTTTACGCCGGCAGGCACAACTCAAAATGTTACGCGCCGACCTTCGCATAGAACCGCTGCGCGGCAATGTAAACACACGACTCGCGAAGCTCGAGAACGGCGACTACGACGCAATAATTCTCGCTGCGGCCGGGCTTGAGCGCCTCGGACTCGAGCATCACATTAGCCACCAGTTTTCTCCGGACGAAATGCTGCCCGCCGCTGCACAAGGGGTTCTTGGCATCGAATGTCTGGAAGTAAGCACAGAAGTGCGCGCCGTTCTCGGCAAACTGAATGACCCTGTTGCGGTTCAGACAACGACCGCAGAACGAGCAATCGCCAGGGTGCTGGAAGCCAGCTGTCAGTCTCCGGTTGCGGCATATGCCACTGTGGAAGAAGACAAGCTCACGGTAACCGCATTGGTTGCTCATCCGGATGGTTCCAGGTCCATCAAGGAATCCATTTCCGGTAATGCCGCGGACGCGGAACAGCTCGGAGAGGCTCTCGCTGCTCGCCTGCTGGAGAGCGGTGCTCGCGAGCTACTGGACTCTATTGAGGCGCTAAATGACTGATGCCCCGCCATCTCCGTTATTGGGGGTTGGCGTTCTAGTCACTCGACCACGTGCGCAGGCGGCCGAACTCATCACAGCAATACAAGGCAAAGGCGGCACTGCAATTTGCTTTCCCGTCATCGAAATCGTGCCGCGCGATACGACCGAAGTCGCTGCTGCTGCTGCCGCATTACCGCATCCCGATATCGCCGTTTTCGTTAGCCGAAATGCGGTCGCCCACGGCCTGTCATACGCTGCGGGTGCAGCGAAAGCCGCGGTGGGTCCGGCTACCGCCGCTGCCATTCGAGCCGCTGGCCAGGTCGTAGAGATCGACCCGGGCCACGGCTACGACAGCGAAAACCTGCTTGCAGAACCGGCTTTGTGCGATGTCGCTGGCAAACAGGTGCTCATTATCCGCGGTGGCAATGGTCAGGAAGGCCGGGGTCGGGAATTACTTGCTGATACGCTTCGGGAACGGGGCGCTATCATTAGCTACCTGCCCGTCTACGAGCGTTGCCTCCCCGATGTCGATCCTGAATTGCTCGCGGAGGTGGAAAAGGCCTGGCGCGACGGAAGAATTAACGCGGTTACGGCGATGAGCGTCGAAAGCTTGAATAACCTGGGCGCACTTCTGCCAGAATCGTGTGTACAGCAACTTGAAAACGTACCGCTGGTGACACCAGCGGCACGTGTTATAAAAGAGACGCTTGATCGCTACCCAGCGTCCTCGCCAATACTGGCATCAGGGCCGCAGACTGCCGATATGGTTGACGCGATCATTTCAATGCAGCAGCACACAGGACAAACCCCGGACTAGCACCCATGAGCGACGACCAAAACGACATTCAAACCACCACAGACGCTGAGTTCGCCGTCGAAGATAGCGGACCGCCGGAGAAGACGGCACGCGGCAACGGTGTAGCCTGGCTGGCAGTCTTACTCGCCGCCATTGCTGTGATGCTGGTTGGCTACACGATATTCGAAGACTGGCGCACAGCTGATGATTCCAGCCAGCTCGAGAATTTCGCCAGCATCGAGAGCCTTAACCGCCACGCAGCGCAAACCAGCGATGCTCTCGCTGCACTCGAAGCGAGTATCGGCCAGATTACTCATCCGGATTACAGCGCCGATATTGATGCCGTGCGGCGTGACGTTGAGGATCAGATACGTCTGCTGAATTCTCTGCCGCCCCGCATGTCGACCCTCGAGAATTCCGTGGCCTCTCTGGCAGGGATATCTGCCGGTGCGAGGGAAACGTTCTTGTTGGCTGAAGCTGAATACTATTTGCAGATAGGCAATGCCCAGTTGCAACTTGCGAATAATCCACGATTGGCATCCCTGGCGCTCGGCATGGCCGATGAACGTGTTACGCAACTATCGGACCCGGGACTAACTGCCGTGCGCCGCGCCATCGCCGATGAACTTGCAGCACTCGAAGTCATGGAGAAGCCGGACCTTGAGGGAGCAACGTTGACGCTCGCCAGCCTCGCCAGGGTGGTCGAGTCGTTACCGCTCGCCAGCGCCACACCGGATGATGACAGTGCTGATGTTGAGGAGGGCCAAAGTGGTGTCGATCGCGCCTGGGGTTCTGTGAAAGACGCGATGTCCGGGCTGGTCAAGGTCACACCACCGGACCAGGCGAAGCTGGCACTCGTATCGCCGGATGCTGCGTACTTCCTGCGCAATAATATTGCGCTACAGCTACAGGCCGCACGATTAGCCCTGTTACGCGGCGAGCAAGCGATATTCGAGCAGGCGCTGGACGATACCAGCGCACTACTCGACACGTATTTCGATGCCAGCAGCGAGCAGGTCGTCAGCGCTCAGCTGACGATCAACGAAATACGCGAAGACGTTTTCACAACCTCCACGCCGGACATTTCAGAGTCGCTGCGATTGCTGCGCCAGTTCCGTACCGTGCGCGAGACGACCGAGTGAAGATTGGCATCATCGTTGTGCTCGCGCTGTTTGCGAGCGCGTTCGGCGCACATTTTCTGCTCTCGGACCCCGGCTATGTCGTGATCAATTTTCGCGGCTATCTCGTTGAGATGTCGGTACCTGTGCTGGTGCTTTTGACAGCGGCACTGTTTGCCGTTATCTGGCTTATCCGCAAAATCATAATCGCGCCACGGCGCATCGGCGAGGCTGCAGGACGGTATCGCTCTGCCCGTTCAGGACAGAAGATGACGCGCGGCATGATAGAAGTCGCCGAAGGCAATCTTGCTCGCGGTGAGCGCATGCTGGCGCGTGCTGCGCGGACCAGCGATTCGCCATTGTTTAATTATTTGCAGGCCGCTCGTGCCGCGCACTTGCAGGGACGCGACGAACGCCGCGATGACTGGCTGAAGCTTGCCTATCAGGAAGTTCCGGAGGCGGCCAACGCGGTGTTGCTGACACAGGCGGAGTTTCAGCTGGATCAGGGACAACATGAGCAGGCCCTGGCTACATTGAGACGGCTGGATGAAAACTCCAAAGACCATGGACATGCACTCGCGCTCATGGCGCGTCTGTACTTTCGATTGGAGGACTGGTCTTCACTTCGAGAAATACTGCCACGGGTGAGAAAACACTCCCAGGTCAAGCCTGAGACACTGACAGCATGGACCATCCGCATCCATCAGGAGCAGCTCGACAGTGCGGTCGATGGTGATGCGGTCCTGCTTGCCTGGAACGATGTTCCCAAGGCAAACAGATCCGACATCACACTCCTCACGTCCTATTACGAAGGACTCATGCGAGCCGGACTGCACGAAAAAACAGAAAAGGAACTTGCCTCAGCACTGAAGGCGAACTGGCGTGGCCCTCTGGTCCGATTGTTCGGGCTCGTCCAGGGCGCCGATGCAAGTAAACAGCTAAAGCGCGCGGAAGGCTGGCTCACAAACCACAGCGAAGATCCGGATCTTTTGCTGGCGGCCGCAAGACTTTGCCTTCGCAACGAACTCTGGGGGAAAGCCCGAAGTTACCTCGAAACGGTGTTGAGCCTCAGGCCCAGCCCGGAGGTATACCAGGAATACGGGGCGCTGCTGAATCAACTGGGCGAGACGGATGCGGCCGCAGATGCCTTTAGAGACGGGCTCGGGATGGTGGCGGGCGGGTCGCTGCCGGCAATTCCGCACCTGAAGGCACCTCAGGACTGAGTCGAGCACAACGAATGCTTACTCTCGTTATCGGCACAGGCTATACCGGCGGTCGTTTGCTCGGGCGTTTGGACGACGCATTTGGATTGAGCAGATCACGACTTGAGTCCAGCGACGATACGGCAAATTTCGATCTCGATACGGCGGCTTCGCTACCTATCCACCTTCCCGACGTTTACCGGGTCATCTACACGGTGCCACCTGCAGGTGACTCCGACGACGAGAGACTGCAGCGCTTTCTCGAACTACTGGACCCCGAACCGCAGGGCTTCGTGTACATCAGTACAACGGGGGTTTATGGCGATTGTGACGGTGCGAAGATTGACGAGTCCGCGCCGGTCAACCCCGGCACCATTCGTGCCCGGCGCCGGGTTGCTGCCGAACGTCAGTTAGCCCGATGGGCTGCAGCCAGTGGGTCTAACCTCACAATTTTGCGAACACCCGGCATTTACGGCCCTGGTCGCCTCGGCGAACAGCGCTTACAAAACAGGGATCCCGTGCTGGCGGAAGCCGATTCGAACCCGGGAAACAGGATCCACGTCGATGACCTGGCGAGTTGTTG
>CAYWBZ010000202.1:0-4611 GCA_964456535.1 uncultured Woeseiaceae bacterium
AGTGCTGTTCAGGGCGCAGCTCGTCGAGCTTGATCGTATCGCCTTCCTCGATTTCAGGTAGCAGGCGATCGCCGTCGTCATCCTTGGCGTCGTCTTTACCTTCCTGGTAGACCGCCATGAAGCCCGGCTCAACCAGTACCGAGCCATTGGCACGCATACGATGACCCGCATCAGCGGGTCCTGCCGCCATTTCGATAGCGACCGTGTCAAACACGGCCGGCACCATTTGGCACGCCATCGTGCGTTTCCAGATGAGCGAGTACAGTTTGAACTGATCCTCATCGAGCACCGCTCTTAAATCATCAGGTGTGCGCGCAACGGACGTTGGACGTATTGCCTCGTGCGCTTCCTGAGCATTTTTGGCCTTGGTTTTGAACTTGCGAGGCTCCTCAGGCACGTTTTTCGCACCGTAACGTTCAGCGATGACTTCGCGAATTTCTGTCAGTGCGACCTCGGCCAGAGTTACGGAGTCGGTACGCATGTAAGAAATCAGGCCAACCTGGTCCTCGCCGGGCAGCGCGATACCTTCATAGAGTTTCTGGGCGACGCGCATGGTGCGCTGCGTGTTGAAACCCAGTTTTCGCGAGGCTTCCTGTTGCAACGTGGACGTCGTAAAAGGAGCTGTCGGATTGCGGCGACGCTGTCGTTTGGTGACGCCAAGGACTTTAAGCTTGCCGCCAGCGGCGTCGACAATTGTCTTTTCCACCGCACGGGCAGCATCTTCGTTCTCGAAACTGAACTGCTCGACCTTGTCGCCCTTGTAGCTGACAAGGCGAGAGGCGAATGGTTGTTCGTTCTTGCTGACATCCGCTTCGATCGACCAATATTCGCGAGCCTTGAATGCCTCGATCTCGAGTTCACGCTCTACGATCATGCGCAGCGCCGGACTTTGTACGCGTCCCGCTGACAAGCCACGCTGTACTTTCTTCCACAGCAGTGGGGACAGGTTGAAGCCAACGAGGTAATCGAGGGCCCGGCGCGCCTGTTGTGCGCCGACAAGATCACCCGAAATATCACGAGGATTGGCCACGGCGTCCCGCACGGCCTGCTTCGTGATCTCATGAAATACGACCCGGTGCACTTCTATGTTGTCGAGAATCCCTTTTTCCTTGAGAAGCTCAACCAGGTGCCAGGAAATGGCTTCGCCTTCGCGATCCGGGTCAGTCGCGAGATATAGCCCTTCGGCGTTCTTGAGCGCCTTGATGATGGCCTTAACGTGTTTTTCGTTGCGCTCGATGATCTGATATTTCATCGAAAACCCGTTTTCAGTGTCAACGGCGCCTTCTTTGGGTATCAGATCGCGGACATGGCCATAGGACGCCAGGACATCAAAGTCCTTGCCCAGGTACTTGCTGATCGTGCTGGCCTTGGCGGGCGATTCGACTATTACGAGATTCTTCGACATTTTTTGATTTACGACCCTTTAACTCGGATTTATCCACCTTAAACATACAAAACCGCGGACTGTGCCGCGGTTTAATTACGTGCTTGGCAGCGAACTGTCAAGGAAATTGGGAAATTGTACTAATGAATAGAGTCAGGACTTTCCTCAAAAACGAGGTCTTCCATACGAGCATAAGCCTGTTCCTGGCCGGGCTGACTGAACAGCACCATCAGGACCACCCACTTGATTTGCTCGACGTCGATGTCTGCCGTTTCCAGGGCCAAAAGGCGATCGACGAGTAGCTCGCGTTGTGGTGGTGACAGGATTCCCGTTTGCTCGAGGTAGGTGATATAGCCACGACAACTGGCATCAAGCCGCCCGTGCTCGAAGTCGTTATAGATACGAGTAGCATGTGCGGACAGGTTGCCGTAATTGAGGCTCTCCTGATGGTCTGTCAGTCCATCAAGCCATTCGAGCGCACGCTCGATCTCGGCGTCACCAAAGCCCGCACGCGACAGCTCAAGCCGCAGTTCGTGCTGATCGGGTTCTGGTTCTTCTTCTGTTTCGACGTAGGTTTCAAACAGGTACATCAGTACGTCGAGTACGTTTTCTTTCATGCTTGGAGCAGCTCCTTATCTTCAAGCAATTAATGCGTAGCGTCCGCCAGACAGCGACTCAACTTCACCATGAAGCTCCAGGATCAGGAGCATGGAGGAAAGCTGGTCAATCGTCAATCTGGATTGGTTTTCCAAATCGTCAATTGTTGTCGGGTCATGGCTGAGGATTCTGCGCAGCTCCACGTAGTCGTTGTCGTCGTCAGGCAACGGTGGCCTGTTCTTCGTTGATTCCATTACGTATTGCTGTAGGTGCCCGGTCAATGGTGCGAGTTCGGCACCGATATCCGCGGCCGTTTCAACGAGTTTCGCACCCTGCCGAATGAGTTCGTGGCAGCCGCGCGCCAGTGGATTATGGATAGAACCAGGCAACGCAAAAACCTCTCGTCCCTGTTCGGCCGCCAGGCGGGCCGTAATCAGCGAGCCGCTACGTCTGGCAGCTTCGATAACCAGCGTCCCAAGTGACAGGCCGCTGATCAACCTGTTGCGCTCCGGAAAGTGTCGCTTGTCGGGTGGCGCCCCGAGTGGGTATTCGGTGACGAGCGCGCCCGTCGCTGCAATCTGGTGCGCCAGATCATAGTTTTGGGCCGGGTAAACGCGATCGATGCCATGGCCAAGAAACGCCACGGTCTTACCGCCGGCGTCTAATGCGCCGCGATGTGCGGCGGTATCAATGCCTTGCGCGAGACCACTGACAATGGCGTAGCCACTTTTGGCAAGGTGTCTGGAAAATTCGACTGCGTTTCGAATGCCACCGCGGGTCGGATTGCGGCTGCCAATTATCGCGAGCGAGGGCAGGTGCAGAGCATCTCTGTCACCATTGACGAATAACAACAGCGGCGCGCCGCTGAGTTGCGTAAGCATTTCAGGGTATTCATCGGTTCCGTACGCGACGAGATTGTGCGCGTCTTCGTCGAGCCACCGCAACGCGGTCTCAATGCCTTTCTCGTCCGGTGATGAGACCGCTCTCGCTTTCTTGTCTGATAGCCCCGCATCGCGAAGTCGCTGCTCGCTTTGCCCGGCTATCGCATCGATTTCACCATAGCGATCTTTGAGGGCGATAAACTCGGCGACGTTCACATAGGCGCGCGCCAGAGTTAGCCATGCCTGATGCTTCATTCCTGGCCTTAGTTAAAGTCTGGGGCATAAGGATAACGCAAAAAAACGGCGCCTTAAGGCGCCGTTTTTCGTCAAGACTGTAAGTTTGTGTCAGGTCGGGTTACGAACGGAGTCACTGATATGAATGGCGTCCGTCGCCTCCATTACCAGACCGTAGCTAATACGATCATATGTCTTGAAGACCATAACCGTACCCGCCGCTTCGTCAGGTAATGTGACTTTTCCGCCGCCGACCCGGTCTTCAATGACCTTACCTGCCTGGAACACTGTCAGCACATCACCGACTGACAAGCCGTTACCGGAACCGCGGTTCATGACAACAACCTGGTATTGGCCGATTTGTGTAACGCCACCTGCAACCGAAATAATTCGGCCATCAATAGTGGTGCTCGGCGAGCGCGGGAAGAAGTTCAGCGGTACGTCGACATCAGCGGGGAGCAAGCGGTCGCCCGCAATTGCCTCCTGCCTCGTGCTGGTCAGCGCCACCGTAGCCGGGTCGCCTGTGCGGCGCAGGCTACCCTCGCCAATCATGATGCCGTGGTAACCGATCAAACGGTTATCGTCCGGATCAATCAGTGGGTCGCCGATATGTACGAGGTTGTAGCGAGTGCTCGGCATGTCATTAGTGATGCCGCGAACGTAAATCTCATTACCGGCAGACGCCATCAGGTGGTCACCACGTGTCTCGAGCAGGTACGGCAGAGCATCAGCCTGCTTTTTCTCAAGTACAACACCGGAACTCAGGAACGCTGCGACATTCTCAAAAGGAATGCTCGTAACCGCTTGTGTCAACGGTGTAACGCGCGCCTGCGGAGACATGCGGTATGTCGATGCGCGGACGTTCGTAATGCGTGCCTGGCCATCTATGTACACGAGACCCAGTACGTCACCCGGGTAAATAAGGTGCGGATTCTCGATGTCCGGGTTCACGTACCAGATTTCTGGCCAAAACCACGGGTCTTTCAGGAAGGTCGCAGAGATGTCCCACAAGGTGTCGCCAACCTGAACGACATACTCATTCGGGTGGCCTTCAGCCAGTGGTGCGGGCTTATTGATGCGCTCAAGTACGGGTTCGTACTGCGCGGGCTCCGAGCTTGCCGACGCACCATCGCTTTGTGACTGGGTTGTCGAGGCAGAGGACACCGAGCCTTGCTGATCGTAGCTATTGGAAGGATTGGACGAACATCCGACCAGCGCTACAGCCAGCGTGACCGAGGTCAGCCGGAGGCTAAAATTCAGATACTTCTTGCAGAGAGACATAATTCGCGGTTGCTCCATACTTTAGTTCGGGCCAGTGCTTTCATGGCGTTGCTATACTATGTCGGTCCGGCACCGCCGAGGCTGCCAATTACGTCACATTTCCGACCGCAAAACATGCTGGAATGGACATAAATCTGGCAGCATTGTCTGCCATCTTATTCAATAAAGTCAAACATTTAGGTCGCTTTTTGGGTAAATCACGCGAAATATTGTCTGATTAATTATGTTTCAACG
>CAYWBZ010000203.1:0-4600 GCA_964456535.1 uncultured Woeseiaceae bacterium
AGGCCAACAATTGAGCTATCGTCGATATCCCAGCGTTCGAAAAGACGCCAGGCTTCGTTCACGTGACCGTATTCCGAATTTACGATCGTCAGCCCAAACTCGTCGGCCTGCGTCTCCTGGCGGCGGCTAAATCCGCGTAACGTGATGTCAGTTGCTTTGATACCAATTCCGGCAACGTCGCCGTCTGTAACAACCGCGAAAAACACCGACAGTACGATGCCACGACCTAACGCTCGCAAATGATCTCTATTCTTGAAGTGCCCCAACTCGTGTCCAAGAACAAACGCGAGCTCGTTTTCAGACTCAACCTGATCCAGCAATCCCTGGGTCACAATGATCAAACCACCTGGTAATGCCATCGCATTGGCGATATCAGAGTCATCAATCTCGACACGGAACGTGTATGGCGAATCAGGCCAGTGCTGTGCCAGTCGGTCAACCAGCAGTTGAGTTTCAATCAGGCGATCATCATCCGGCGCGACTGTTACAAGGTCCTCCGGCAACCAGTCTCCGAAAAGATTCACCTCGTCTTCTGCCGATACAAAGTACAGCGCCAGTTCGATCATAAAAATAAGCACGAGCGCGATAAGCACGAATATCGCCGTTAGTCCTACAACCAGCGTGCCCGCCTCAACCAGTGGATGCGTATCGCTGACGTTGATTCCTTCCTTAGGCTGCTTTGCGACGAACCGCATTACGAATTAGCGAACCTGCTGGCAAATTTGACGGCGGTGCCAAATGCCAGCATCTCGACACCGGCAACACCTTTGCCGTCTCTTCTCGCATTCGCAAGTCGCGATGTTTCAAGGCGAACGTTGAAGATAGCGTCATAGCCCTGCAGACGTGCCTCTTCTGTCATACGCAAGAGAGCTTCACGGCGAGCCCGTTCCAACAGCGGCTCATAGGTTTTTATGCGGCCGCCGATCAGACCCCTCAAACCCGCGATAACGCGTTTGAAGTAGTCCAGGGAAATCACGATGCTACCCGTAACCATATCCGACCGGCCAACTTTCCAATCGTCTGGCATCGTATCAAACGACACTACTGGAAAACCGTGCAGTTTCGCTTCACGCTCACGAATATCGCGGAAATGCCTTTTCTCTATGTGATTGCCAATGAAATAGGCGACCATCAGAATCAGCAGTGGGAACCCAAAATTTAAAAAGAGCTCCAGGTTTGCAAAGTTGTCGTCCATCTCATTCGACCTTTACGGCAGTACCGTAGGCGAATAATTCAGCGGCTCCCTGAGATATCGAACTCGTTGCGAAGCGGATATTGACGACCGCATTCGCGCCCATGGACTGGGCCTGCTCGATCATGCGGTCAGTCGCCTCTTTGCGAGAGTCCTGCAGCAATTCGGTGTATCCCTTGAGTTCGCCGCCGACGATATTCTTGAGGCCTGCCATGATGTCGCGGCCTACGTGTTTTGCGCGAACAGTATTCCCGGTGACGACGCCATAAAATTCGACAATCCGGCGACCGGGAATGCTTTCAGTGTTACTGATGATCATTGGAACTCCTTATCCAGAATTGAACTCGCGTGGCTTTATACTACCACCAGAAAAGCTTACGCCAGTCGATCGGGAGTAAACGGTAGCTGCCGCAATCTCTTGCCGCTTGCATGAAATATTGCGTTCGCGATTGCAGCGGCGGTAGGTCCTTGGGCTGTTTCACCGACGCCGAGCGATTTTTCCTCAGGCCTGTCGATCAAAATAACTTCAACGTCCGGAGTTTCGTCGAATCGTAAGATCGGATAGTCGCTCCAATTCCTGGATTCACGGCCTTGGTTCGACAGCCGCACCTGTTCCTTGAGCGTCCAGCTCGACGACTGAATGATGCCGCCCTCGACCTGAGCCTTGAGACCGTCTGGATTAACGACGAGACCCGCATCGCAAACGGCGGTTGCTTTGATTAGCTTAATGGAATTCGTCTCTGAATCGACTTGCAGTTGCATCACGATGCCGAGATAACTCGACAGGTTCTTGAATCGTGCGAAAGCGAGTCCCCAACCAACCCCCGTACCGGGTTGCGGCCGTTTCTGCCAATGTGTTTCTTGCTCAAGCCGCTGCAGCACTTCCAACGCTCGCGAGTCGTTAATGTGCCGCCTGCGAAACTCAAAAGGATCTGTGCTGCTATTTTCTGCCAGTTCATCCATGAACGATTCAATCGCGAAAACATTGCCGTAGGCACCCAGCCCGCGCAACGATGAGCCACGTATCGGAATGTCAGTCACAAAATGCTTGTTAACCTGCACGTTCTCGATGGCGTATATCGGCACAGAATTTCTGTCGCTACCACCGCTCGGTTGTGGAATTGAATAGGGTTGAGGTTCGGGAAGCGGGTTGGCTTTGTGTTGAGCATAAATAAGATGACCCGCGCTATCAGCGCCGCGCGGCCTGCTCGCATGCGGGCAACTCCAAAGGTCGTACTGCCAGTTCGAGATTTTGCCGCTCTTGTCCAGTACCGCTTGCATTTCGATCTGCATCGCGGGACCTAAGGGTTCCCACAGGAACTCGTCAGCTCGTTCCCATTGCAATCGGACTGGTCTGCCCGGCATTTGCATGGCCAGTGCGGCGGCATCACAGGCGGCATCGTCCGCGCCGTTGTGGCCATAGCATCCGGAGGCCTCCTTATGTACACAGCGAACACTATCTGGCGACAACCCCAGTGTGTGGGCGATCGCGTCTCGCAATGGATACATTCCCTGCGCGTGACTCCAGACGGTTAGATTGGAGTCGGCGAACAAGGCAACAGCGGCGGAAGGCGATATTGATGCATGTGCCTGGTAGGGGCGCTGATACGTTGCCCGGTGCACAACATCGGACTTCGAAATCGCCGGGGTACCTTTACTCGCGACCTCTTCGGTTCGTGACTCTGCCTCCTTCAACCAGTCATGCATTTCGTCGCTACCGGGTAAATCCATTGGTAGCTGCCATTCGACGAGACCTGCCAATGTCGTGGCGGCTTTTCTCGCCTGACCTTCCCGTTCCGCAATGACAGCAACGAAATTGCCGTCGCGAACAACCCGGAGCACACCGGGCATTTCTTCAACCGCTTCACTTTTTATGCTTTCGATGACAGCGCGCTCTGCCGGTGGACGTACAACGCGTGCATGCACCATGTCACCTAAGCGAAGGTCCTGGACAAAACTAGCGTCTCCAAAGACCTTTCCTGGGATGTCCACGCGTTGAATGGACTCTCCAACGACGGGCGGTTCATCACTCGATTCGCCACCGGTCAGTTGATCAAGATACTCGCGCGCTTTGGCTGCAGCCTCGCGTATCCTCGGCCCGCTTTGTTGAATGGAAATACTGCTGAACGTATACGCCTCATCCGGCGAAAAATCGGTATCAACCGTGACCAGACGGATTCGATCGAATGCAACGCCCAGTTCATCGGCTGCAATCTGAGCGAGCGCTGTGCTGATTCCCTGGCCCAGCTCAACCTTACCCAGCATTAATTCAACGCTGCCATCCGGGTGAATCGTAATGCGGTTGTCGTAACTTGCAGCGGTTTTGTCCGAACCGTTCTGTGACTGTTCGCAACCTGCTAAGGAAAAACAGACAACTACTGCCCCGGACGACTGAATGAACTCGCGACGACTTACGCTCATGCGTCGTCTCCGTTTATCTCACGAGCTGCTCGCTCAACTGCGCGAATCATTCGTGGCTGCGCACCGCACCTGCACAAGTGACCCGACAACGCGCTACGAATCTCATCTCGAGTGGGTGACTTGTTAACAGCGAGTAATGCTGCCGCCGTCGTCATGATGCCACTTGCACAGTAGCCACATTGCATCGCCTGCTCAGCAATAAACGCCGCCTGCAAAGAATGCGGATGATCTCTGTTACCAAGGCCCTCAATCGTCGTCAGTGTCTTGCCTTCAACAACTGCAACAGGCGTAACGCAGGACCGAATGGAAACGCCATCGAGCAAGACCGCACATGCTCCACATTGAGCCAGGCCACAACCGAACTTCGGTCCATTCAACTCAATGTCATTGCGCAGCACTTCTAGCAACGACGTGCTCTTCTCAACATCTACATCAACAGTATTTCCGTTTAAGGTGAACTTGATACTCATGTATCTCTCAACTGATACCCAGCAAGCCGGCTGCCGTTTCACCCAGTATCGCTGCCTGCTCAACCTCACTCAGGCCATCAACCGACAACACATGATCGACCGCATCTGCCGTCCCCATCGCGAACGGAAAATCAGTGCCAATAACGACGCGATCGGCGCCAACTGTCGCAATCAGATGTCGCAGATTTTCGGTTGTATAGAGCAATGAATCGAAATACAGCTGTCGCAAGTATTCGCTGGGTAATTTTTCAACGGCATCACAAAACATTGACGCATGCGTGATGCAATGGTCTGAACGCCCGATATAAGACGCCAGATAACCGCCGCCATGAGCCGCACAAATCTTGACGCCCGGGTATTTGTCCAACGTGCCTTCGTAAATCAGGTGCGACAGCGCAACAGTCGTCTCCAACGGGTTGCCAATAACGTTGTCCAGTCGACCGTTACCGTTTAAGCGAGACTGACCTGCCGGGAAATTGCGGGGGTGTATGAAAATGACCGTGCCCAGTTCTTCGGC
>CAYWBZ010000204.1:0-4593 GCA_964456535.1 uncultured Woeseiaceae bacterium
GATTGGTTTCATGATTCCCTTCCTACGCCGGCATCATCCGGATCAGGTTCTAAGGGTTCTCATTTGAGTCTCAGGCCGGAAGGCCACCCCTGTGATTTGTAGCTAGTCTACTCCAATAGTTTACTTTAAGCGGGCAATTAAGCTCGAGGTATCCCAGCGTTTGCCACCAAGATCCTGCACTTCGGAATAGAACTGATCGACCAGGCGCGTCATTTCAAGCGTTGCGCCGTTCTTCGACGCTTCCTCCAGTGCTATCGCGAGATCCTTGCGCATCCAGTCAACCGCGAACCCAAAGTCGAATTCGTCGTTGACCATCGTTTGCCATCGATTTTCCATCTGCCATGACTGCGCGGCACCTTTTGAGATCGACTCAATAACGACGGCAGGATCCAGACCGGCTTTCTTCGCAAAGTGCAGCCCTTCAGCCAGCCCTTGCACGACACCAGCGATACATATCTGGTTGACCATCTTCGCCAACTGCCCGGCGCCAACCGGACCGATATGCGTAATTGCCTTTGCGTAACAGTCCATAACCGGGGCCGCCCGTTCGAAGTCATCGGTCGTACCACCGGCCATCACCGTCAATTGACCGTTCTCGGCACCCGCCTGACCGCCTGATACCGGCGCGTCAAGAAAGCCAACGGATTTGCCCGCAGCGATAGTGGCAATCTCACGAGCAACAGTCGCCGATGCGGTTGTGTGATCAACAATGACCGAACCGCCGGAAACCGAAGCGAGCACACCGTTTTCACCGAGTAGCACTTCACGAACGTCATGGTCGTTGCCGACGCAGGAAAAAATGATCTCGGCGTCCTTTGCAGCTTCTGCAGGCGTCGCTGCAGACTGACCACCGTATTCCTGACACCACGCATCTGCCTTCGCGGCCGTACGGTTATAGACGGTCACGTCGTGGCCGTTCTTTGCCAGATAACCCGCCATGGGGTAGCCCATGACACCAAGCCCAATAAATGCTGTACGCATCTAGACTGCCTTGGTTTTCTTGCGGGGGTCCAGCCCCAGAGAACGCGCGATAATCTCACGCATGATTTCCGAGCTGCCCGCATAGATACGCGAGATACGGGCATTAGCATACATACGACTAATCGGATATTCGTCCATAAATCCGTTGCCGCCGTGTAGCTGCAGGCATTCGTCTGTCACCCGCGCTTCCAGCTCGCTGCAATACAATTTGGCCTTCGCTGCATCTTCTGCACTTAGTTTGGCGTCGTTATGATCCAGTACGCAGCGATCAATAAACGCTTGCGCCATATCCATTTGTGTCCGCATGTCTGCGAACTTGAAGCGCGTATTCTGGAAATCAGCAATCGCCCGACCAAACGCTTTACGCTCTTGCGTATATTCCAGCGTTACTTCAAATGCTGCCTCTGCGTTAGCAAGATACTGACAGGCACCAATCAACCTTTCTTCTGCCAAGAAATGCATCAGTTGGTAGAAGCCGCGGTTCCATTCACCCAGTAAATTCTCTTTCGGCACTTTGACGTCATTGAAGAACATCTCAGCCGTGTCCTGGCTTTTTAATCCCATTTTCTTCAAGTTGTCGCCGCGCTCGAAACCGTCCATGCCGCGCTCAACAACGAACAGACTCAGGCCGTGTCGGCTTGTGTCCGTGCGGGCGACAACGACAACAAGATCCGCAAGAATTCCATTGGAAATAAAGGTCTTGGATCCGTTCAGGAGATAATGATCGCCTTTGTCCTCAGCCTTGGTACGAATTCCCGATACGTCACTGCCAGCGCCCGCCTCTGTAATCGCGACGGCCAGTATGTGCTCACCCGAAATACATTTTGGCAGCCAACGTTGTTTTTGTTCGTCGGTACCGAGTTCGCCAATGTATGGACCGACCAGGCGACTATGTAGCGTCATGAAAAAGCCGGGCTCGCCGTACCTGGCCATTTCCTCGATCAATATTTGCTCGTAGCGAAAATCGTGCACGCCGGCGCCACCGTATTGCTCGTCGGCCCACATCAAAAGCATGCCCTGCTCGCCCGCCTGTAGATAGGCTTCGCGATCAACTATGCCCTGTTCGCGCCAGCGCTCACCTTTCGGTAAAACTTCGTTCTTATAGAAACTCCGTGCTGCGTCGCGGAACATCTCATGTTCGTCTTCAAAAATATTTCGGTCCATCTCTGTCTTTAGTCCTGCTCTTATGTGCGAGGGTTTATTTACCCGTGAAATTTGGTTCGCGTTTCTCAAGGAATGCGGCAATACCTTCTGCGGCATCATCCGATTCCGATAATATTTGCTGCTCTGCGGCTTCAAGCGTGAAGCTGCTGTGCCAGTCATTGTCCATAGCATGGCGCATGACTTTTTTTGTCGCCGCGAGCGAAAGCGGTGCCCGCTTGCCAAGTTCCTGCGCCCAGGCAATCGTTTTCTCGCGCAAGTCATTTGCCGGTACGACTTTATTTGCCAGACCAAGATCCAGGCATCGCTCTGCGCTGATACGTTCGGACTCGACACACAATTGATAGGCGCGGTGATAGCCGAGCTGTCTGACCAGCATCCAGTTGGCGCCGCCGTCCGGAAGCAGAGAAATAGTTGTGAATGGTGACAATAAGAACGAGTCATCTGCCATGACGAGCAGGTCACTGTGCAGTGCATAAGACAGGCCAATGCCTGCCGCGAATCCGGGCACTGCCGCTATAACGGGCTTCGGGATTTGCGCAATTGCCAGAAGTACCGGCCCGTACTCAAATAATAACTTGGCTTGGGTCGTTCGATCACTACCAAATCCCTCTTTAAGATCAGCACCAGCACTAAACGCTCGACCTTCACCCGTAAATACGACTACGTGAACGGAATCATCGCGATGTGCTTTTTCGAACGCGAGCACCAGCTCCGAGCACAGTTCTGACGTAAATCCGTTCAATGAATCGGGTCGATTCATCGAGATAATCGCAACTGCGTCCTGCTGTTCGTAAATGACTGTTCCTGCCATGAATTAACTCCTGGATGGCTGCCCTACATATTCCGTCGATACTCGCCGCCAACGTCGTACAAAGCCCCTGATATCTGGCCCAGGGAGTTGGATTTGACTGTCTCCATCAGCTCGGCGAAGACATTGCTGCGTTCACGAGCCTTACTCTGCAAACTGGCGAGTGCTACTGCACTGTCGGCGCCGTGCGTCTCCTGGAATGCACGCAAATGATTTATCTGATCCTGCTTTTCCGCCTCCGTGGATCGAATCAGTTCCAGGTCGTGCACTTCATCTTCCTGGCCTGCTTTGGGCAGAAACGTGTTCACACCAATTAACGGCAATGAAGCGTCATGTTTCTTGCCCTCATAATAGAGGCTCTCGTCCTGAATCTTGCCGCGCTGATACATCGTGTCCATTGCACCGAGAACACCGCCACGCTCCGAAATTCGTTCGAACTCCTGATAGACAGCTTCTTCAACCAGATCGGTAAGCTCGCCGATAATGAACGATCCCTGCCAGGGATTCTCGCAGAAATTCAAACCCAGCTCACGAGAGATAATCAGCTGAATAGCAACGGCACGCCGTACCGACTGTTCCGTCGGTGTGGTGACCGCTTCATCGAACGCATTCGTGTGCAAGCTGTTGCAGTTGTCGAACAACGCATAAAGAGCCTGCAAGGTTGTGCGGATATCGTTGAAACTGATTTCCTGGGCATGCAGGCTGCGGCCTGACGTCTGCACGTGATACTTGAGCATTTGTGAGCGTGCGCTCGCGCCATATCGCTCACGCATGGCCCGTGCCCAAATGCGTCTTGCTACCCGGCCGATCACCGTGTACTCCGGATCCATACCGTTTGAGAAAAAGAAGCTCAGGTTCGGGGCGAAATCATCAATCGCCATGCCGCGCGCGAGGTAGTACTCAACGATCGTAAAGCCGTTGGACAGCGTGAACGCGAGTTGGCTTATCGGGTTCGCTCCAGCCTCGGCGATGTGATATCCACTGATCGAGATTGAATAGTAATTACGAACGTTATTTTCAATGAAGAACTGCTGCACATCGCCCATCATCTTCATCGCAAATTCAGTCGAGAAAATACAGGTATTCTGGGCCTGATCCTCTTTCAGGATATCGGCTTGCACCGTGCCGCGAACCATAGCGAGAGTGTCCTTGCGAATTCGCGCATAGGTTTCTGCATCGACGACCTGATCACCGGAAATTCCCAGCAAGCCCAGACCAAGGCCTTCATTGCCTTCAGGAAGCTCGCCTTCGTAAGATGGTCGTTTGCGACCTTCGAACCTCGCGTCGATCTTCTTGCTCGCACCTTCCCACTCGCCGTTCTCTCGCAAGTGCTTTTCGATCTGCTGATCGATAGCTGTGTTCATGAAGAACGCCAGGATCATGGGCGCAGGACCGTTAATGGTCATCGATACTGATGTCGTTGGCGCACAAAGGTCGAAGCCTGAGTACAGCTTCTTCATGTCATCAACCGTCGCTATTGATACGCCAGAATTACCGACCTTGCCGTAGATGTCCGGTCGCTCATGTGGATCTTCACCGTACAACGTGACGGAATCGAACGCTGTCGAGAGGCGTGCAGCTGGCTGGCCTTGCGACAGGTAATGGAAGCGACGATTGGTTCGCTCCGGAGTACCTTCGCC
>CAYWBZ010000205.1:0-2395 GCA_964456535.1 uncultured Woeseiaceae bacterium
GCGTGGCGCCACGAATAGTCTGGAGTCAAAACTCAATGGCTGGTAGAACTCTGTCAACAAAGACGGATCGGTGCCGAGCTGTACATCGGTGCGCCACTCTGCACCGAGCTTGTTAAGACCGGCCTTGGTTAGTCGCGCAGCGAGATTAAACGCGGTTGAACCTTCGAAGTCGTCTTCAATCGATACTCCGAACTGCAGGAAATTTGGTCCCCAACTTTTGGCAACGGCCCGATACTCAACACCAGTACCCGCATCTTCATTGATTAGTCGATAATCAACCTGTTCATACAATTGCAGTCCGTACAACCGGTTAGCATTTTGCGTAAGAACATCGGCGTTGATCTTGTCGCCAGCGTGAACACTCAATCGCGACTCCAGAACTTTTGGCGCAAGCTTGCCATCGTGGACCACCCGTACGAAAGCCAGCTCATCGTTCTTGTTCACGCGCAACGTGCGTTGCGCCAGATAAGGTGCCCAGTCTGCTTCGGGCAACGACAGTTCCTGCAATCGCGCAGCCTGATCGAGAACGGCTTGTTGTCCAGGCTGAATCGTCTCAGTGATGTCGGCAAAATTGGCAGAAGCATAAATGCCCAGTTCTGGCCTGATCAAGATGTCGTCAGCGGCAAGCGTGTCGATCTGCCGCAAGGTTTCCTTGCGAATCAAGATGGTCAGCATTTGTTCTGATATCGTCAGAACCGATTCGAGCTCCTCTGACTTGTAGAGCGGAAACTCGACATCAACGGCGATAATAATATCGACGCCCATTTCCTTCATGACATCAATCGGTAGGTTACCGATGAGTCCACCATCAACCAGCAGTCGTCCGCCGACACGTGCTGGCGCAAACACGCCCGGCACGGACATACTCGCTCGTATCGCCATGGTGAGGTCACCACTGTCCAGGACGACCGCTTCACCGGCAACGATATCTGACGCTATTGCGCGAAAAGGAATTGGAAATTCATCAAAGTCGGTGATATGCGAGGCATGCATGGTGAGCTTACGCAACAGAAGGTCCAGTACCTGACCCTGAATAACGCCTTTGGGCAGTAGTAAATCGGTACCTCGTAATCCCAGCTCAAAATTGATCGGGAACTCGCGCTCGTCCTGCTTACGACGAAAACTCAGATGCTCGCGAGCTGCGGTGTCAGACAGTGCTGCGTTCCAGTCCAGCGAGCCCACCAGCTCTTCCAGATCCTCGGCATTGACTCCTGTCGCGTACAAGCCGCCGACAATGGCACCCATGCTGGTCCCAGCGATCGCATCGACAGGTATTCGCAGGCGCTCCAGTTCCTTGAGAACACCAATGTGAGCTGCACCCCGAGCACCTCCACCACCAAGCACAAGCCCGATGCGGGGCCGTGGCTTGTCGTCATCCTCGGCGTCAACCGCTTGAGCGCCCGCTTCCTGCAGCATGCAAGCCGCGACGGCGAGACATATTCCCAGCTGACGGATGAAGTGTCGGTTCCTGGACATTTGAAAACTCAAAGGATGGCTATCGGGCCACGAGCAAAGAGTCAGCATAATCGATCAGGGCTCGCAGCTCACTTCGAACTTCGTCCGATGACCAGCCGAACTCGGCAGCCGCTCGCGTTGCGATTGCATCATAAATTGGCCTTCCCTGATCCGCATCGAATCCGGCCATCATGCGCCGGAAGACGATGTCCTCCAGCGTCGTGGCGAACTCCTCGCGAATGGTGAAAACGACCTCTGCTGCCAGATACCGACCCTCGGGGTCGAGCGTTGCCCCCAACTTCGAATCAGTGACCGCGATCTCCGTAATTGCCACCGCTCGCCCACCGTAAATCGAAAGCAACCTTTCCAGTGCTTGTTCCGGCACGACTTTTGATGCAATGAGCTGCTCGCGAGCGCGATCTATTCCCCACGCTCCAGGCAATAATGTATCCCGAGTGCGGCACTCCGGCAGCTTGCGTCGCAAGATTTTCGCCAATCGGTCTACAGTCTGCTCGGCGAGATTCCGGTAGGTCGTCAGCTTGCCACCAATGATCGAAACAAGACCCTTCGCTATTCTTCGATTCACTTTAATTATGTGGCGTCGAGTGATCGCCGATTCAGGTCCTTTTTGCCGATACGGTAATGGGCGGACACCCGCGTACGCGAAGTTGATATCAGCAGCGGTAAGACCAGCGTCTGGAAATACCCGGTTTGTCTCAGAAACCAGGTAATCCACCTCGGCACGACTCGCCCGAATATTGTCCAGTGAATCGTCGTAGCGAATATCCGTTGTCCCGATCAGGTACTGATCGTTCCACGGAATAATAAAAAATGGACGACCATCGGCCGCCGCTTCTACGTAGAAAGCATCTTTCGGCGCGCCGTTGAAACGGTTGACGATAATATGGCTGCCTTTAGTGCCACCAACAAAGCGCTTCGG
>CAYWBZ010000205.1:2495-4547 GCA_964456535.1 uncultured Woeseiaceae bacterium
CGCCGGGCGCCTTTGAAAATCGGAATACTGATTCGCAGCGGTTTGACCAAATGTTCGGCGATACGTCGCAAACAACGACGCTCATGCAAGGATTCGTATACCAGGGGTATTTCGGCGTACTCAAGATAACGCAGTCCACCGTGTATCAGACGACTGGAAATCGCCGATGTGCCACTGCACATATCGTTTTTGTCGAAAATGATGACGCGCAGCCCACGCAGGGCCGCGTCTCTCGCGATGCCTGCTCCGTTGACTCCTGCCCCAATAATGGCAACGTCATATCGTGCCGGGCTACTCATTTACGGTCTCACCTGGCCCATCCCACGAACCACATACTTGTAACTCGTCAGCTGTTCCGCGCCCACTGGCCCGCGGGCATGCACGCGACCTGTCGCGATGCCGATCTCCGCGCCCATACCGAATTCACCGCCATCAGCGAATTGTGTCGATGCATTATGAAGTACGATTGCGCTGTCGACGCAGCGCAAGAATTTTTCGGCAGCCTCAGGATCACTCGCGATAATACTTTCTGTATGCCCGGATCCGTAGGTCGCGATATGGTCTATTGCGGCTTCGATATTTTCGACGACCTTGATCGAGACGATCGCATCGAGGTATTCAGTCGACCAGTCTTCCTCAGTCGCAGGAATTGCGTCCGCTACGATGGCAGTTACCTTATCGTCACCACGAATTTCGCACCCGGCCTCCGATAATGCCCTGGCAACATCCGGTAGCAGCTGCTCTGCGACGTCAGCATCAATCAATACGGTTTCCGCGGCACCGCATATTCCGGTGCGGCGCATCTTGGCGTTTAAGACGACATCGCGTGCAATTGATGGATCTGCCGTTGAATGCAGATAAACGTGGCAAATACCTTCGAGGTGACCGATAACCGGAACACGCGCTTCGTCCTGCACACGTTTGATCAGGTTCTTGCCACCCCTGGGAACAACGACATCTACCCACTCCGCCATCGATGACAGCAAGAAACCCACAGCCTCCCGGTCGCGAGTTGGCACCATTTGTATGGCGTTAACATCGATACCGGCACTGTTGAGTCCCTCGCGCATGCATTCGTAAATTGCGTAACTCGAGTTAAAACTCTCGGAGCCGCCCCTTAATATGACGGCATTGCCAGACTTGAGGCACAGAGCTGCCGCATCAGCCGTTACATTCGGCCGGCTCTCATAAATAATGCCGATTACACCAAGCGGAACAGCAACCCGTTGAATGCTGAGGCCATTAGGTCGATCCCATTCGGCCAGAACCCTTCCTACAGGATCAGGCAATGCGATAATCGACTCGAGGCCCGCGGCCATCGCCTCAATACGCTCGTCATCAAGCATCAGCCGATCAAGCATCGCTGCACTCAGGCCGCGATCTTTCGCCGCAACCATGTCAGCCTGATTCGCTGTAAGAATTTCTTGGGCACCGGATCGCAACGCCTCTGTAGCCGAACGTAATGCCGAATTTCGCTGATCGGTGCTGCACATTGCGAGTTCCGCGGCTGCAGATCGTGCCGCCTCCCCCAACGCCGTCATTTCACTTGCTATGTCGATAGCTTTATCAATCATTGTCGAATAGCACCAGTTCATCGCGATGGACCATGACAGCTCTCCCCCTGTATCCAAGTGCGTCTTCGATCTGGTCAGACTGTAACCCGGCAAGCCGTGCCGCCTCTTCATCAGAATATTCGGCAAGTCCGCGACCGATGTCAGCACCCGACGCGTCTTTCAATGTGACCACGTCGCCGCGGCGAAAGTTGCCCGACACTGTGACAACGCCAACCGGCAAGAGACTACTGCCATCACGTAATGCTTTTACAGCACCGTCGTCGAGCTGCAAATCACCGCGTACTTCCAGTACCCCGGCCAACCACTGCTTGCGTGCGGCCGCAGGCGTCGCGGACGCGCGAAAAATTGTACAACGTGCTCCGTCATTCAAAGCTCGCAAAGGATGCAGTATCGCACCGCTTGCGATAACCGTTGAGCACCCGGCGTGCATTGCAATACTTGCCGCCTGTACCTTGGTCGCCATCCCACCCGTGCCAAC
>CAYWBZ010000206.1:0-4511 GCA_964456535.1 uncultured Woeseiaceae bacterium
CAGCTTACTACTGTTTGGCAACGATTGCGGAGCCGCTGATGACCCGAATATTTACCCCCCTGATTCTGATATTGCTTGCGACTGCTTGCAGTCAATCCGACAATGCACCCACCAAGAGCGACGTCGATTTGATTGTTCGCTGCGGCCTGATGATCGATGGGCTGGCGGAAAATACGGTAGACGACAAACTGATCGTCATTCGTGATCAACGCATCAGTGCGATCCTGCCAGGTGATGATCCATCGATGCGGGGTGCGGAGATACTGGATCTGAGTGATCACACTTGCCTGCCAGGCTTGATCGATATGCACGTGCATCTCGACGGACTGCCCGAGGACGCCGACGATTACACGATCTACCTCCGGCGCACGCCGGATGACACCCAGCAACTCGCCGAAGAGCTTGCAGGAATTGTCCTGAATGCCGGATTCACGACGGTACGAAACGTCGGCACTTACAAAGCGTGGGTAGCCCGGGACCTCAGAGACGAAATCGACGCGGGCAATGTCGCCGGCCCTCGAATCAGGATCGCCGGTCCGTACCTGACCATCCCGCACGGCGGTGGCGATATGTACATACCTGGAGTCGATGACAGCGAGATTCCCGACTACTACCGCATGGGCGTCGCTCGCGGGCCGGAAGAATTCCGTGCTCGAACAGAGGAGATCGTCGCTGGCGGTGCAGATTTCCTCAAAATAATCGCATCCGGCGCAGTGTTCGGACATGGCAGTACACCTGGCGCACCTGAGATGACTTTTGAAGAAATAGTTGCCGTGGTTGAAGTCGCAGACGCTGCTGGAATCAAAGTTACGGCTCACGCACATAGTGCGGAGTCCATCAAGGATGCGATCCTTGCGGGAGTTAGCTCTATAGAACACGCATCACTCGGTGATGACGAATCTGTCGCTCTGGCACTGGAGCATGATGTCGCGTTCGTCATGGACGTATACAACGGCACCTACACTGAAGAGATCGGCGAGGCTCACGGATACGCCGATGAGTTTATGCGGAAAAACGAGGAAACGACGGAGGCACAACGTGAAGTCTTTCGAAAGGCTCTTGCCGCTAACGTGACGCTGTTGTTCGGCACTGATCTTGGCGTATTGCCTCACGATATGGGTGCTCGTCAGTTTGCGGAGATGGTGAAACACGGCATGCCACCAATGCAGGCGATCAAGTCCGCAACATCTCTCGCCGCCGAGCATATGGGAGTCGCAGCTGATGTAGGTGCACTCGAGGTCGGACGCTATGGCGATTTAGTTGCCGTTCGCGGCAACCCGTTGGATGATGTCGCCCTCTTGCAGGAGATCAGTGTGGTTATTAAAGGCGGGGCAATTGTTAGTCGGCAGAGCGCGCAAGCCACGACGGATGCTCATACAGAATAATCTCAACTTCGTCCCCGGGATTAACAATCCCGGCCACTTCGACCACACCGATGACGCCTCGCAGCCATTTTGACGCTTTGGAAAATGTCGTGTTTTCCAGTGGGGTACCGGATCGCGTCTGCATTGTTTCAGCGAGCTTGGTACCCATGTCGAGACACGGCGGATTGTACTCAGCGACCATCAATTCGGCGCCAGACGGAAAACGCAGTATTGTCCCCTTGGGCAGGCGAGACAGTTCCGTAACACCCTCGAGACAGAGATTTGCGCCGAGAGCGGTTGCGGTCAACGGCTCGGTAAGGTCCATCGCCTCCTGAATCTCAGCCAATTCCTCAACAGAGACTGCGGACCACTGTCGCTCATTGCGGCGCACGGTTCCTTTGGGCTGCTTATCTCCGGCCCAGGTCTCCCGCGAGTACGAACGGTGCCGGTCGCCAACAACACCATCGAGTTCAACGATGATTGACGTCTGCTCATCTTTCGAGAGCTGATCGCTGCCACCTGTGTGAACTGAAACAACTGTTGCTGTGATGGTCTTCATACTAGTTCTCGTTCTCAAGTTCTGCCCAGATAGTGCGCACCCAATCCCGGATTTGCAAAGACTCTTGCCAACGATCCGATAATTCGTTCTGATCGCCGTCCGTTATCGCGTACGGCGGCGGACCGAGTTCGCATAGAAAAACGAGCGTTGCATCATCGTCATTGCGCTTTCGCCACTCGCGCATACCCTGTTTCCACCAGCCCTTGAAGATTTCCACCCATTCCTGGTGTTGTGGAAAATTGATCTGTATCTGAACTTGTTCGCGATTTGCGATGCGGCCCTGAAAACAGTCGGATCGTTCCAGCACTGCACTAATATATTCCTGATCGCGTTCAGTTACAGGTGAGCGCAATTCGCGATCAACAACAAAGTGCGAAAGGTCTGCGCACAATCGCATCTCCGGTACGAGATCCATCAGCTGCAACGTAAAGTAAAGATCATTCAGCAGTCCATCACGATGCGTTTCAAACAACACAGGCATGTTGCGATCGCTGGCCTCGCCGATCCAGCGGCGTACATCGGATACCGCATCCTCCGGTTTGATCGGCATAACGCCGCTAATGACGTTTACCATGCACGCGTTCATTTCAACCGCGAAATCGAGCAGCGGTGCCATGTCGTTCGGGTCGTATGGAAATGCATTCACCATACTTCCGAGACCGTGCTTGCTAAACAGATGCTCGTATTCACGACACTCGGGAATCTCTGCCACAGAAGGATCCATGCAGGCACCATCGAACCCGGCGTCGGCGATCATCGCAAATGACTCTTCCATGCTGCGCTCGGGCAAGCTCGGATTGCGCAGCTCCATACCCCAGAGAGACTGATAAATATTAAGTTGCTGCACGTAACTCCTCTCTGCGATCCCGCCCAACGACCAACGCGTCGACGGCAACTGCCCCGTCCTTGTTAACGATCACCGGGTTCACGTCGACCTCCGCCAGAACATCCCGCAATGCATGCGCCATGGCGGAAAATCGCTCCGCCTGCTGACAAAATGCATCAACGTTCACTGCAGGAGCACCACGAACTCCATCAAGGAGCGGCCGCAACCTCATCCGGTCTATGCAGCGACGCGCATGCTCAGCATCGAAAGGCGGTAGCGCGAACTGCACATCATTAATGGTCTCCGCCAGAACACCACCAAACCCAAGCATCACAACAGGTCCAAATTGTGGATCGCACTTCAACCCAAGAATCATTTCAACGCCCGACTCTGCCACCCGCGCAACCAGCACATCATCGCCGAGTCGCCCCCTCATCAGCGAATACATCTGCCGCAGTTGGTCTTCGTCTGTAATTCCGATGATGACACCGCCCTGATCCGACTTGTGCAGCAAACCGGGCTTCGCTGTTTTCAGAACGACCGGATAAGCACAACTCTTCGCTGCTGCCAAAACTGCATCTTCACCGACCGCCGCTAGTGGTGAAGATGTTTGCACACCGAAGTCTGACAGCATCAGCAAAGAGTCCAGTTCACCCAGTGCTTCACCGGTTCGTAACCTGTTTTGCCAGCGCTCCACAATTCTTTCATCTGGTGCTGCCCATGCACTTTGCCCACGCAGCAGAAAATCCCGGTAGGCGAATAACGCGTTCGCACCTTTCAGGAATTGCGTGACACCATCCAGCACAGGAAAGCCTGCGTGTGTGCTCGTAATCACCGCATCATCACAACCCGTTCCCTGTGTCGCCGATACCAGGGCCACGGGCTTGCCGGACTCTGCTCGCGCACGTTGCATGTAGGTAAGGTAACCCGGATATATTTTTCCAAACGGTGCCCGGTCATGAACCACGACGCCCAATGCTGCACCCCGATCCTGCATCATCAACGTAAGACTGCGCGTCATTTGTGATGACGCATCCGGGCCACCACGACTCCATGCGTCCAGGGGATTGATAGCTGGCAGCTCAGGGTCCAGAACCTCTTCAAGCTTCTTGATCGTCTCGTCGGTCAGCTTTGTCAGTGGGACTTCTACATCGCCTGCCAGATCAACGAATAACTGCCGTTCGCCACCAGAATCATGTAACGCCACAAGACCGCCCGCACCCACTGGGTGTAGTTCTGCGAACATGATCAGCATGGTCGTGAACTCGTCCTGATCGCGTGCGCGCTGTACACCGTAGTGATCAAATAGCGCCTCATAGGTCGCATCATCGCCAGCCATCGCACCAGAGTGAGAAACGGTGAGCTTCGCCGCTTCTTCGGTTCGGCCAACTTTGAGTGCCACGATCGGTATTCGTCGCTGTGCCGCTTTTTGCAGGGCGGCCTGGAATCCCTCCGGGTTGCGTGCGGTTTCAACAAACAAACCGACTACACGTGTTTCGGGAAGCTCAAGCGCAAAGTCGAGATACTCGTCCATTGTCGTACTGAGTTCGATTCCGGTCGAAACTGCGAGATTGATTCGCACACGTTCTTCGCAATCAATGATGCCGGACATACCGGAACCGGACTGGCTGATCAAAGCAACGTTGCCGGGTGCCTCGTGTGCTGCGCTATCGAATCCGCAAGTCCAGACGTGATCACGAACATTGTAGTAGCCCATTCCGTTGGCGCCGCACACCATCATTCCTGCGTCTGCGATTTTCTC
>CAYWBZ010000207.1:0-4503 GCA_964456535.1 uncultured Woeseiaceae bacterium
ACCAGTTGTTCCCTGCCCGCATCGCGGTCCGCCTGTGGAATTGATTGCGGTTGACCCGGGATGACAGCGTCCAGACTGTAAACGGTGTAACCACCTACATCGTTGGGCGTGCTACCCAGGGTCGGATTATCCGGCGTCGGCTTGAGTGCCGTAAAGATGGCTACCGCCAGAGATTGATCCGTATCCTGCGCATTACGCGTCAGCAAGGACGATGGTGACGCCTCAGCACCTACTGTCTCCGCAGCTGTCGCGAACTCCTCACCCGCCTTGATCGCATCCAGCATTTGCCGGGCGCGGCCAGCCATCAGATTCTCCGCCTGGTTAGCCGCCAATTCCGCTGCAATCTGGTCGCGAACATTGTCCAGCGAGTCACGCGTCGCCTCATTGTGCTTTGTCACTGCGAAAACTGCCGTGCTGTTCGCATCGAGCTCAATCACTTCGGACAATTGTGCGCCGCTCAAAACAGCCGCATCGTAAATCGCATCTGCGGCTCTTTGATTGCCGTCAAACGGTGGAATACTATCGCGCGCAAAGCCGGTGATGGTTTTCACTTCAATACCCACGACAGCCGCCAGTGCGTGAATATCAGTAGCATCAAACAAAGCGTCCGACAATTTTCTTTCCAGGGAGAGGAACAATCCTTCCGCTTCCTCTTCCTGCACTTCGGTCAGCAGCGATGCACGCACTTGCTCGTACGGCAGCGGTCCGGATTCGAGAATCGTATCGAGGCGCACCACGTGAAATCCGAAGTCACCTTTGATGGGCCCCTGAACCTCGCCTTCTCGCATGGAGAACACCGCGGCGCCTAGTGCGTCCGGTAGCTGCAAGCGCGTCAGTGCGCCGAGATCACCGCCGTTCAGAGAGGTGCCGCCGTCCTTCGAGTACTGGCCAGCGAGCAACTCAAACGATTCACCTGAACGAACGCGCGTTATCATTTCGTTTGCGACGACTTCTGCACCGTCCTCATCATCGTCAAACAGGATCAGGATGTGACGCGCCTGACGCTGCTCATCTTGTTCGTACCGGTCTTTGTTTAGCTCGTAGAACTCCCGCAGTTGCTCTTCGGTCACGTTAACCTCTGCCGCGACTGCCTCGCGAAGAATTTCGACGTATTCAACATCGACCGTTTCCGGCAGGTTGTACATTTCCGGGCTCTCTTCGTAAAACGCGGCGATCATCTCGTCCGTGATGTTGACCTCTTCAGCCACAGACTCCGGGCTGATCGTCGCCGTTGTAACAATGCGATTTTCAAACGCGAGGTTCAGGAATCGACGATAATCTGATGGCGGCACAACAGACGATCCGATAATCGCGCGCTGTAACTGCGAGCGCCGCAAAGTCATTTTCTGTTGCGACTCAAACTGTTTCGGTGTCAGATTCGCGCCGAGCAACACCCGTTCATAAGTTTCCGGGTCGAATTGACCATCGACCTGAAAATCCTCAAACCTGTGCACAATTTCGGTCAGCTGCTGGTCGCTAATCTTGAACCCGGCCTCATCGAGATAATTGTCGATCACTTGCTGCTGAATGAGCTGCTCAAGAATATTGGTCCGCAGCGTCAGTCGAAGCTCTTCCGGCAACGCCGCAAATTGCGGGTTATTCTGTATCTGGTCACGGTAGGCATTCTCGAACGTTCCGACACCAATATCCTTGCCGTCCACTTTGGCCGCATAATTGGAGCCGATCGTGGTGAAGTTGGCACCGCCGACGAATACGAAGGACAGGGCAATAGCGCCCAGGACCACCATGGCAACTTTGCCCATCAAATTTTCACGAATATTTTGCAGCATATCTAAAGCGTCTTTAATAAAATGTAGGAGCGGCCCCAAGGCCGCGACCCAATAAGGCCGGGAATTCTATCTGACGCAGCCCATAAGGCCAATAGCAGAGTTAAGGTGACGGTCTCCTAGACTCGGGAGATATCAGCCCCCAGCGAGGCCAGCTTCTGTTCCAGCTTCTCGTAGCCGCGGTCGAGGTGGTAGATACGGTTGACCCGAGTCGCGCCCTTGGCGACCAGGCCGGCCAGAACCAGGCAGGCGCTAGCCCTGAGGTCTGTCGCCATTACTTCGGCGGCGCTCAGGCCACCGGGGTTGCCGCGTACGATGGCGACTTGAGACATTGGCGTTATGTCCGCGCCGAGTCGGACCAGTTCCTGTACGTGCATGAAACGGTTCTCGAAAATTCCTTCCGTAACGACCGAGGTGCCTTGCGCCTGGGTCATCAGGGCCATGAATTGCGCCTGCAGGTCCGTTGGAAAGCCCGGGTAAGGGGCTGTCGAAATATCCGTACTCGTCCAGGTTTTCGTAGCTTCAACCGTAATGGATGACTCATCCGCGCTTATGGAGAAGCCACAATCGCGCATCTTGTCGATCAGCGACTGCAAATGCTCGGGCACACAGTCCGTCACGGTGATATTGCCACCGGTGATGGCACCGGCGATCAGCAGGGTGCCGGCCTCAATCCGATCGGCAACAATCGTATGCTTTCCGGGCGTGAGTTCATCAACGCCTTCTATGGTAATGACGCTGCTGCCCTCGCCTTCGATACGCGCACCCATCGTCTGCAGATAATGAACCAGATCAACAACTTCCGGCTCTTTGGCCGCGTTCTCGATAACCGTCGTGCCTTTCGCGAGCACAGCAGCCATCAGCGCATTCTCGGTACCGCCAACCGTTAGACGCTCGAACAAAATGCGATCACCGACGAGGCGCTTCGCTTTGGCGATCACATAACCTTCGTCAATTTCTATTTCGGCACCCAGCTTCTGCATCGTCTGGACATGCAGGTCGATCGGACGCGATCCGATCGCGCAACCGCCCGGCAAGCTGACTCGCGCCTCGCCATAGCGTGCCAGCAGAGGACCGAGGCAAAGAATGCTGGCGCGCATTTTACGCACGAGATCATAAGGCGCGACCGGGCTTTTGGGGGGCGCCACCTGCACTTTGAGTGAGCCGCCATCGCGTTCAAATGTGCAGCCCAACTCCTCTAGCAACACATGCGTGGAGTCGATATCCCGCAGCACGGGGACACGCTCGAACTCGTGCGTGCCATCAGCGAGTAATGCCGAGATCAAAACTGGTAGCGCAGCGTTCTTCGCGCCACTGGTGGAGACAGTGCCATGCAGTGTCTGGCCGCCGTTTACAACTATGGATTCCAAGAATTAAGCTCCGAATGCGATAAATCGTTGATTGGTTATCAAGACCCTAGCCTTCTATTGTGGCATAGCCTGCGCTGAACTATGGCAAACCGATGGCATCGACCGGGATATCAATTTGCCGCAGGATCGTTGCGGCCAAAGTTGGCATCCAGCGGAATCAGCGCGACGACGGCAAAAGACGGAACGGCCGCGAGCACAACCCAGATAAAGAAATGCTGATAACCCAGGAGCTCCTGCAGCCAGCCACTGAACATGCCGGGAATCATCATGCCCAGCGCCATGAACCCTGTGCATATCGCGAAATGGGCCGTGCTGTGTGCCCCGCGGGCCACATACAGCATATACAGCGTGTACGCCGTAAAACCGAAGCCATAGCCGAATTGTTCCAGGCCTACCGCCAGATTCACAGCCAGCAAGCTGTCCGGTGTGAAGTAAGCAAGTGCTATATAGACGGCGTTTGGCAAGTTGATCGCCGCCGCCATCCACCACATCCAGTATTTGAGTCCGTGTCGAGCGGCAAGATATGCACCGAGCAGTCCGCCGATCGTTAGCATCAGCACGCCAATAGTCCCATAGACGAAACCGACCTCAGCGGTCGCCAGTTCGAGTCCACCCACCGCGCGCTCGTCGAGCAAGAATGGCGGCGCCAGCTTGACCAGCTGCGCTTCCGCGAATCGATACAGCAAAAGGAATGCAAGTATTCGACCAATGTATTTCTTGCTGAAAAAAGCCACAAAGGTCGCGACGAATTCCCTGAGCAAATCCTGCAGCGATCGAATTTGACCAGCGACATCCGAATCCGGTCGCGGCAATACCCGCCGATGCCACGCATACAGAACGATGTATACGGCCGTCAGCAAGTAAAAAACAATACTCCAGGCGTACGCCGTATCGCCTGTCGTCTGCTCGAAGTAACCGGCGACCATGACAAGAATGCCTTGCCCCGTAATCATTGCCAGGCGATAGAAGGTATTGCGGATACCGACGAACCACGCCTGCTCGTGATCCGACAGCCCGAGGATGTAAAAGCCGTCTGCGGCGATGTCGTGGGTCGCTGAACTAAAGGCGATCAGCCAAAACGCGGCCAGTGAGTAACGAAAGAAATTGTCGGCAGGCAAACTCAACGCGACTGCGGCAAATCCGGCACCAATGAGCAATTGCATCGCGACTATCCAAAAGCGCCGCGTTCTCAGGATATCGACGATCGGACTCCACAAGGGCTTGATAACCCAGGGCAGATACAGCCAGCTTGTGAAAAACGCCAACTCCGCGTTGGATATTCCGAGCCGCTTGTACATGATCACCGACACCGTCATCGCAGCGACGAATGGCAGCCCTTCTGCAAA
>CAYWBZ010000208.1:0-4478 GCA_964456535.1 uncultured Woeseiaceae bacterium
TTCTCTTCACTGTCTGTAATGCCGAGCTCTGATTTGGAATAGCTGTCATCGGCAAATAGGTAGCTTATGCCGACAGATACCGGCCGTTCCGGCATTGATGCCGATAACGCGAATTCTCCAAACTCACGATACCGGTGTGCAAGATTGTACTTACGCAATAACGGGTTCTGGCCAAGGCTCACCGCTACGGCGGTATCGTATGCATCGATCTCGCGTGTCGCTGCGCCGCCGCGGAAAGAAGCTTCGAGATAACTTGTCGGTCGCCAACGGACTTTGCCCCAGCCGTTGTCCTCTGTCTGACTCGCGACTTCCTGAAAGTCGCGATCGAGCTCGGTGCGATCATAGCCAGCCGAAACCTTGACCGTATCAAGGAGTTTCAATGATCCACTCAGGTTTAGTCTTGCGCGCTCAAAGGAATACGGAACATTGGCTTCGGCGCCGCCGTTCGGAAATGTATCTGTGATGACACGCGACCACATTGATACGGGCGTTTGGTTGTCACGCTCATCATAGCGGTAGGCCAATTTGATATTGGCACGCTTATGCGGGCGCGACGTAATCGTCAGTGCGTAATTGCTGGTATCGACCTGGCCATCCAGCGATAGGCTCGGTAGCGCCGCTGTTGGAAGTGCGGAATTAATTGTATACGGCAGGAAAACAGCATCCTGCTCACCCCGACCGACTGCCGTGGAAAACGCGACCACAGTATTAAGTGCTGCGGCTCGATAAATACCTGTCAGCGACAACTGCTGGAAGTCGTTATCAGGCTCCAGGGCCAGTCGCCCCTGTTCCGCTCCCGGTGCTGTTGTAAATGGGTTATCCCAGGTTAGTGAATCGATGTCATTGCGGTAGAACGAACCGAAGTAGGCGAGCCCGAGATTCAGGGTGCCGACGGAGAATCGTGCACCGGCGTTAATCTGGTCTGTATAGTCATCGACCGGTCGCGGCAGAAAAGCGCTTTGCGTAAATCGGGAGCCGGCCATGACGTTCACACCATCACGTTGCTGGCGGCTGTAGTCTGCGTACAATTTGACCTTGCGAGTCGGCAAATACCTGGCGCCGAACTCGATGACCTGTCGATCCTTCTCAATGTCTACTGGAGCCAGCGATGCATCCAGAGCTGTAAAGCCGTCGGTCGTTCCGGCAGCGACCCAGGTTGCGGGGAGAGATAGTACTCCCGGACTGGATGACGTGAATATCGTGCTGGTGCTATCGAACAACCGGTAAGGAAGCTCTCTGTAGTCGAGGCCAAGCTCGAACTTTCCGGGTCGGCCGCCTGCGATATTCAGCACGCGAGAGTCTTCTCCAAGGCGTTCTGCGTACCAGGAGACTTCAGTGCCATCCTTAAGATAGCGACCTGCACCGCCGAGTTCGACATACGCTTCTTTCGCATCCTGACCAGTTCCGTTGCCAAATCGGGCAGCATCGTCACTGACGTAGCCGACACCGGCATCGACTTCGGCGCGGTAACCGTCGTCAAACGGGCAGTACTCGCACTTCCATTCACTGGTATCGACTTGAGCAAGTGTTGCAGCAGGGAAAAGTAAAGTCGCGGCTATCGCCGTTCGTAGTTTGTCGTTGTTCCGGTTCATCGCATCAACCTCGATCCGGACGGATGATTAGAGCCATGTGATTGCGTGTGACAGTTCATGCAATTTTGACCGAGCATAAACTGCGAAGGAGTGCCGCCGGGCAGACCATCGCCATCAGCCGGCACGCTTGGGTGACCGGACTGCGAGTGACAGCTCTGACATAACATCGGGCCACGCATCGTGAGCATGCCCGGGTGATTGGAACCGTGTGGGTCGTGACAATTACCACAGTCTTCAGAAACGGGTGCGTGCTCCCAAAGATACGGACCACGCTTCTCGGCGTGACAGTCAAAGCAGGTGTCGTTAAGCGTCTGCTGGGCAAACTGCCATTCGGTTGTTGCGCCATGAGTACTGTGGCAACCGCTACAATCCATCGTGCCCTGACGGATTGGGTGCGCGTACGGTTTTAAGGACTGCGTTCGTTGTTGCTGGTGACAATCGAAACATACTTCAGGCTGTGTCGACGTCATCAATACCGGGTCTTGCGCCGTATGGCTGGTGTGGCAATCTGCGCACGCGATATCGTTGCTGTCATGCTCGTTGCCGTGCCAGCCGAAGCCCGTATCTGATGTGTGGCAATCCAGGCAGAGACCGTTTTGCAGGTCGACCGGCGTAGCGGAGTCAGAGCCGAATATGGCATTGGGAGGCGGGCGCTCCTGTCCGCGCCGTACGCGTTTGGTGTGATCTCCAGACGGTCCGTGACAGGCTTCGCATTGCAGCTGACCGTGACCGAAGGGACTGTTAGGGTCAGTTGGATTCGCATGTGGTCCCTTGAATATCGCGAGGACCGATTCTTCCTCGTGACAAGAGAGGCAGGTATCTGCGCCTTCACGGCTGTAGCTGGGCTCCTGACCGTCAGCTTGGCTGGCGGTCAGGAACAACAGCATCATCGCGGTGATGACGAGTGTAATGAGTCTCATAGCGGCAACCTGTCCTGTTCTAGTTCAGCGGAAAGTCGCGTACTTTATGCATGACTTCCACATCCGCAGTACGTCCTTCGCCGTGGCAAAGTTCGCAGGTCTCAACGCCGGACGAAATCAATGTGCTGTCCGCTGCTTTCGTTGCATTAAAGTCACCACCATTCTGCACCATGTGCTCGGCAGCGAGCGAGCTGACGTGGCAGGCAGAGCAAACGGAGGTGTTGGGTGATACAACCCTGTCGTCGATCGGCGATGTCCAATCAGCACCGGCATCCACCGTCGTGCCGAGTACGGCGTTCGGATCAACCGGGAAGTAGGTACCTTGCCTGTGGCAGCCTTCGCAGTTTTCTACTTTGCCCGGACTGACAATGTCAAACGTATGGGCGGAGTTACCAAAGCCGCAAACGTTGTACGGCTGGCCGATTTCGTCAGACTCATTGCCGGACGCATGAATCGCGTGGATCATGAACTTGAAATCAATCGGAGTATCGTCTGTACCGAGTACGTTTATGCAATCTGTAGGCGGATCCGTTGGTACCGCAACCGGGACGCGTTTTGTGACGTCGGTCGCGTTCGGGTTGTGGCACGTGACGCAAACCTGAGGGTTGTCAGTGCGGTTGTTGCCATGCAGTGACAGTTCCTTATGGCAGTTGTCGCAGTTCACTATGTCAACGACTTCGCGCCTCGCTACTGCTGTTGCACCATCAATGCCGAAGTACTCGACGACGTTGGTGACCGGAATCCGGTTTACTACGCCATCAATATCGACGGCCGGATGGCCATCAATGGTCACGGCGGCTGTGCCAATAGCGCTTGCAGGAATCGGTGTTCCGGCAGTAACGCTGAAGAATCCCGGGCTACCCACAACAGGTGTCGCGCCAGGGTTCCCAAAACAGGCCAGCGGGTTTAACGATATTGGCTGCGCTGCTGCTGCGCCGCTGCCTGTGTTTGTGTAGTCAGCGGTATCCCATGCGATGCCGACCGCCAGACGGCTGGCGCCACCTGCACAGGTCGTGAACTCGACATCGTTGAGGATATCGTAGTACGTGCCATCCAGCGGATTGCTGACCGAGATTTCAACCGTGGGCGTCATGCCAACGGTCATGTTGCTTACATTCTCAATGTTGTATTGAAAACGCTGGCTTTCGACCTGTGTTGGTATTTCGTGAACTTTCGCAATCTGAACAGCGCCATTAAATACAGTCGCATCGGGTCCATGGCAAAGGGCACATTGGGTGTCGTCGGTAAACGCAAGGCCGAGGGCGTGTTCGCCATCTTCGATCATGTAGTCATGTATACCGTTTGCAGGATCGCCATCGTTATAGTGGCAGGTTCCGCAAGCCTCTCGATTCGGCATCAGGCGCCAGTTGCTTGCCTGTGGTGTATCAAGGTCATCTTCTTCATGACAGGTTTGGCAGTTGCGAATATCTTGCGTCCAGACCAGAGTGCTCCAATCGTGTACGGAGCCACCATAGCCGACGATCTGATAGTCAGCCCTGGCTGAGTGAATGTTGTGAATCAGGCGCTTCATGTCGACACCATTGCCCGTATCGCCGTCCAGCGAACTCGGGTTGTGGCAGGTTACGCAATATTCAACGTCTGTCCTCGGGCCGCCGTGAAATTCGAGGCGGTCGTGGCAAGCGTTGCAGGTATCATTATCAACAATCTTGCGCTCGAATAATGGCGCGCCACCGACCGGCACGAAATCGATGATGCCGTTGGAGGAAATTGGCGCCTGGCCACGGATTTCGATGCCGAGACGATGTGTCTTGGTGCCGTCAAAGACGGGTCCTGCCGGATAAGCGGTCAAATCGTTCGCGAACGTATATTGATAAGTGCCATCGCCGTTATCGACGAAGGTACCGGCAGAGCCTCTCTCGGCATCTGCTTGTGCGTCTGCGATGCCACCGCTGCTACGCGTAACATAGGATTGCCACGCGCTTGAGCCGCCATCCACACCGGGTGA
>CAYWBZ010000209.1:0-4472 GCA_964456535.1 uncultured Woeseiaceae bacterium
CTGAATTTGTCTTTGATATCGCCGTAGTCTTTTGACCGCTGGTCTGTATTTTCGACCAGCAATCCGATCGGCGTACCGGTCGTTTTGCCCTCGAACACGCCGGAAAGAATCTTCACTTGATCCGGTTCATTACGCTGAGTTGTGTGGCGATTGCGCCCGGGACGACGTCTGTCGAGGTCACCCTGAATATCCGCTTCCGACAATTCCATCCCCGGAGGGCAACCGTCAACGATGCACCCGATTGCCGGCCCGTGGCTTTCACCGAAGGTCGTTACCGTAAAAATCCGCCCAAAAGTATTACCAGACACCGCTATAAACCTTGTAAGTCGTTTTTTGTCAGCAAGAACACACCTGCACCACCCGCTTCGAACTCGAGCCAGACGAACGCCACTTCAGGATACTTAGCTTCCAGCGCGCCCTGGCTGTTGCCGACCTCACAGACGAGTATTCCATTGTCCGTCAGGAATCGCGAGGCATCGTGCAAGATCTTGTCTACTGAATCCAGACCATCGTCCCCGGCGGCAAGCCCCAACGCCGGTTCGTGATGATATTCAGTTGGCATCGACTGCATGTCCTGCCGGTCCACATAGGGGGGATTGCTGACGATCAAATCGTACTGCTTGCCTTCCAGCGCCCCAAAAAAATCAGACTGCACGGGTGTTACTCGAGCGGCCAGGTCATGACGCTCTATATTAATAGTGGTCACTGCCAGCGCATCCGGTGAAATATCGACTGCATCGACGCGTGTATCCGGAAATGCATGCGCGATCGCGATGGCGATACAGCCGCTGCCCGTTCCAAGATCTACTGCAGTACGAACCTCCTCTGGCTCGATCCACGGCGAAAATTGCGCATTTATCAACTCAGCGAACGGGCTGCGTGGCACCAGAACGCGTTCATCAACGTAGAATTCGTGCCCGGCAAAGAACGCCTGGTTCAGTAAGTACGCGAGGGGCACTCGTTCATCTATACGACGTTCGGCCAATGCGGTCACTGCTGCAATCTGCTCGTCGTCAACAAGCTCCGAGTAGATGGCCGGCGCATTGTCGTGCGACAGGTGCAGAGCCGCGAATACCAGCCAGGCCGCCTCATCCAGTGAATTGTCGGTGCCGTGGCCGTATGAGAGCTCCGCCTCATCAAAGCGTGCAGCAATCGTGCGTATTAACTGTTCAATATCCATATGCGACGGCGAATCTATCACGCTCAAGCCCCAACTGCCTGTAGAATTGCCGGCTCGACATCCAACGTTCAAAGAACCTCGAATATCCAATATGAACCCCAAAAATCTAATCCTGGGAATCCTGCTCGGTAGCGCACTAGCGGCTGGTATTTTTGTCGCGACAAGGGTCACGACACCGGCAGAACCCCAATCCGCATTCATCATCCCGATATCCAGCGCTTTGCCCGAATTCTCGTTGCTGGACCAAACCGGCGCAGCGGTCACGGCCGACACATTTCGCGGCCAGTGGGACCTTGTGTTTTTCGGCTTTACCAACTGCCCCGACATTTGCCCCACGACACTGCAGACTCTGGCCAGCGCCAAGCGCGAATTCGCCGCGGCCGGAGCCGAGACACTGCCGCGCATCGTGCTCGTGAGCGTCGACCCGGAACGCGATACGCCTGAATTGCTGGGCCAGTATGTGGACTATTTTGGCGATGATAATCTTGCGGTCACGGGACAACTCGAAGAGGTCACCAAGCTAACTAACGCTCTGGGTATCTACTTTGAGAAGGCACCGACCGAAGATGGCAACTACGGCGTCGATCACTCGGCAGCCGTCCTCGTGATCGATCCAAAGGGCGAGTTCATGGCCTTGTTCAGTGCACCCCACGTCGTGGCAGATTATTTGCACGACCTGCCAATCATCATGGATAGCCAATAATGCGATCAGTCGCTCTAATGGTCTGCCTGTTTCTCGCGGCCTGCGGTGGTGAGGCAAGGGCGCCGCTGGTAGCGAGCGATATCGTTATCACTGAGCCCATGCCGGGGCGGCACATGAGTGCGGGCTACATTTCGTTTACCAACAACACGAGTGATGCCATAAACATCACGCATGTAGTGAGCCCCGAATTCGCGGCTGTCGAGTTGCATGAGTCGTTGGTCGAGGACGGCATCGCGAAAATGCGCCCTATCAAAGAACTAGTGATTCCGGCGAATTCGAGCGTATCGCTGCAACGCGGTGGCAAGCACCTGATGTTGATGCGCCCGACCGGTGCACTGGACACGGTTTCGCTGAGTTTCTACAGCGGTGACACATTACTCCTGAATGTGAGCGCCCCGGTTTCGCGGAGAAACAACTAATGCTCGCCACTCTATTTGTCGCATTGCAGTACATATTACCGCAGCACTTGCTGACCGCCCTGATCTGGCGCATTGCGCGAATTCGACATGTTGCGACAAAGAATTTTCTGATAACGCGCTTTGTTGGTCTCTACGACGTAGATATCGATGAAGTAAAACTGAATGTGCCCAAAGACTTCGCGACCTTTAACGATTTCTTTGTGCGCGAACTCGAAGCCGACGCCCGACCTGTCGATGAGAGTGACAACAGCATCGTCTCACCCGCTGACGGCACAGTCAGTATCGCCGACGCAATCCGCGACGACAGCATCATTCAGGCAAAAGGACTCAACTACTCGCTCAGCGATTTGCTGGCAACAGACCTTGAGCAAGCCGCGGCGTACGTCGATGGTACGTTTGCGACTATTTACCTTGCGCCTTACAACTATCATCGAGTGCATGCGCCATGGGATGGCGAACTGGTTGCCGCTCGGTATGTACCCGGCGACTTGTTCAGCGTTAGTGAAGCAACCGTCGCCCGAGTTGATGGATTGTTTCGACGCAATGAACGACTGGTCATGCATTTCAAGACAGATCGGGGCCCAGCGGTCCTGATTCTCGTCGGCGCGATGAACGTAGGCAGTATCTCCACACCGTGGACGGGCGAATTGCGACCACGTAAACACGGTGTTGTAGACGTTCCTGACCTTTCGGCACATTCAACCACTGTCAAGAAAGGCGACCTGCTGGGTTGGTTCAATATGGGATCCACGGTGATTTTGTTGTTACCCGCCCGTGTCGCCACGTGGGATGACGACCTGCGGCCGGGCGAGACATTGCGCATGGGCGAGGCGATAGGCCAGCTGTCGGACGACCTAAAATGACAGACTGGCGGGCAGCATCAGGGCCTGAAGTCGCAATAAGCAGGGCCGCGATGTTGCAGCGCCTGCGTGCTTATTTTGATGCTGAGTCAGTGCTGGAAGTCGACACCCCGGCTTTGAGCACGACAGCGGTCAGCGATACAAATATCGAGAGTCTGGAGGTCAGGAGCGAGCTGACCAACTCACCGCTCTTTCTGCATACATCGCCGGAATTTTGCATGAAGCGCCTGCTCGCATCGGGCTACCCGGATATTTACTCGATCTGCCGCGTGTATCGTGACGGTGAGGCCGGTCGACGTCACCAACCGGAATTTACAATGGTCGAATGGTATCGACTTAGTTTCGGTCTTGCAGACATCATCGCCGATACGCTCAAGGCAATCGCAATGGCACTGGATGACCCAACGCTCGAGGACGAGATCCTCGTTATCGACTACCGCAATGCGTTCATCAAAGTCTGCAATGTCGATCCATTGCAGGCATCAATCGACGATCTGGCCAATGCAGCTGATGCTGACGATGGATTGCGACGGGCGCTGGGCGACGCGCGTGACGACTGGCTGGATCTGATCTTAACAACGAAGATTGCACCAACATTTGCCGCAGACAAGTTCACCGTGTTGCAACACTACCCCGCCAGTCAGGCTGCACTGGCACAGATCTGCCCCGCCGATGCATCCGTCGCCGACCGCTTTGAAGTATTCATGGGGCCGGTGGAACTGGCCAATGGCTACGTGGAATTAACCGATACCCGAATTCAGGCAGAGCGTATTGCAAACGATCAGGCCATGCGTGAGTCGCGCGGCCAGGTAATACGACCGCACGATCAGTCGCTACTCGCTGCGCTTGAGTCGGGGCTGCCCGCTTGTGCCGGGGTTGCAATGGGACTCGAACGCTTGCAAATGATGCACGACAAGACGGACGATATTCGCAACGTCCTGTCTTTTCCTTTTGAGGCTTCGAATGACTGACCCGGATTACAAGCTTCTGGATTCACAATTGCGCGCCTTGCTTGCCGACGAAACGGATGCTCTGGCAAGTGCCAGCAACTTCGTTGCGCTGTTATACAACGCGATGGACGACATCAACTGGTTGGGAATTTATGTCTTGCGAAGCGATGAACTGGTGCTCGGTCCATTTCAGGGGAAGCCTGCCTGCGTGCACATAGATGTCGGCGCTGGTGTTTGCGGAACCGCCGCGGCTACTTTGCAAACACAGCGTGTAGCCGATGTGCATCAGTTCGAGGGACATATCGCGTGCGATGCAGATTCAAGATCCGAAGTCGTCGTGCCGTTGATTAGCAATGGTCA
>CAYWBZ010000210.1:0-4399 GCA_964456535.1 uncultured Woeseiaceae bacterium
ATCAGAAGAGATGGCAAAACGGCGCCACCCGCAAGGGAGGTGATCAATGGCGCCATCTCGTCCGTGCTTGATGCGCTTGAAGATGGACGAATAGCAGAACTGGCCAAGCCTGTCGTGCAGGCAGAAAAGGTCTGGATCCTCTCCGGAGAGACTTCGCAGGCAGGCGCTCACGCGCTGCACAGTGGCCTGTCCATGGTTCGGCCGGGCGTGCGTTCACTCGAGGAACACTCGTTTGGTACCGCACTGAGTGATGCAGGACCGTGCGATGCGGTCGTAGTGTTCGACTTCTTTCGCTACCGCCGCCAGGTTGCTACCGCCGCCCGTGTCTTCGCAGACGCTGGCGTTACCGTCGTGGCGATTACCGACAGCCCGCTGTCTCCGCTGGTGGAGTTGGCCGATACCTGGTGTCAGATCGAGATTCCCGCTGTCGGCCCGTTTGATAGCTCGGCGCCGGTCGTTTTGATGTGCGAGTTGCTCGTTGGCGAGATTGCACAAGAGCTTCAGGATGATGCGACGAACCGGATCGACCGGATCGAGGCACTTTGGGAAGAAACGGAGGTTTTTCTGTGATTAACAAGACGTGTCCATCGGCGGCCGAGGCCGTCGCGGATGTTTTTGACGGTGCAGTAGTAATGGTTGGCGGGTTTGGTGCTTCAGGCAGCCCGATAGAACTCATCCATGCATTGATTGACCAGGGCGCCAAAGACCTTACCCTGATCAATAACAATACCGGCAACGGTGAGGTTGGGCTCGCTGCCCTGATCGCCAATGGGCAGGTGAGCAAGATGATCTGCTCCTTTCCAAGATCCAGCCAGTCCAGGGTGTTCCCGAAGCTCTACCGGGAGGGCAAGATCGAGCTCGAACTTGTCCCCCAAGGCACACTCGCCGAACGCATTCGTGCGGCGGGCGCGGGTATCCCGGCCTTCTACACACCGACGACAGTTGGCACAGTCCTGGCCGAAGGCAAGGAGCTGCGAGACTTCAACGATCGCACCTACGTGATGGAGCCGTGGCTCAAGGCCGATTTTGCGCTGGTTAAATGCGAAGTCGCTGACCCCCTTGGCAACCTGACTTTCAACAAGACAGCCCGGAACTTCAGCCCACTGATGTGTATGGCAGCTACAACAAGCATCGTGCAGGCGAAGTACCTGGTGGCTGCGGGTGATATCGATCCCGAGCATGTGATCACTCCCGGAATTTTTGTCAATCGTATCGTCGAGGTTGCCGATCCCGTCCATGAGGACACACTGATTGCCGCGGGAGCGAGTTACCCATGAGCACTGGCTGGACAAGAGAACAAATGGCGGCAAGAGCTGCTCTCGACATTCCCGACGGCTCCTACGTCAACTTAGGGATAGGCATTCCGGAACTGGTTACACAATTCGTGCCCGAAGGCCGTGAATTCATTTATCACACAGAGAACGGTTTGCTGGGGATGGGACCGCCACCGGCGGAAGATGAACGCGACCTGGACCTGATGAACGCTGGCAAGAAGTATGTAACAGCAGTACCCGGCGCCGCCTATTTTCACCACGCCGACAGCTTCAGCATGATTCGTGGCGGTCACATCGATGTGTGTGTACTTGGCACCATGCAGGTCGCGGCAAACGGGGACATCGCCAACTGGTCCACTGGCGCACCGGACGCCATTCCCGCGGTAGGCGGTGCGATGGACCTCGTTCAGGGGGTCAGGAAAATCTACGTGATTACCCAGCACACGACAAAAACCGGCGAACCAAAGCTGGTTGAGAAGTGCAGCTATCCATTGACCGGACCGGGTGTCGTATCTCGTATCTATACCAACCTTGCCGTGGTTGATGTCACCCCGGATGGGTTTCAGGTCGTCGAGCTGGCGCCGGGCATCACGTTTGAGGAAGTCGAAAAAAATACTGGCGCATCTATACTGCCAGCGAAATAACCGCAGCTTGTTGACGGATAAAATGGAATCACTGAATCTCGCAATTGAAAACGCCCGGTCGCGCTATGCGTCTCAGAATCCTCTCAGCCAAGCGGCGGACGAGAGTGCGGAACGGTATTTTCCCGGCGGCAACACGCGCTCTGTCCTGCATTATGATCCTTTCCCGCTGACCATGGTCAGGGGAGACGGCGCCGAGCTAACGGACCTGGACGGCCATGGATACGTTGATTTTGTTGGAGAGTTTTCCGCTGGCCTGTTCGGTCATTCGGACGAGCTTATCAAGTCGGCGATACATGAGGCTCTGGATACCGGTGTCGTCATGGGTGCGCCGACCAATTACGAAAGAGAATTGGCAGGTTTACTCTGCGAACGCTTCCCCTCCATTGACAAAATCCGGTTTTGTAACTCGGGTACCGAAGCCAATATCATGGCATTGACTGCGGCGCGGATCGTGACCGGTCGAGACAAGGTGCTGGCCTTCAATGAAGCCTACCACGGTGGTGTCATCAAGTTTCCGGGCGGACTTTCCAGGCTAAATGTGCCCTTCGATTTTGTTCTCGCGGACTACAACGATGTCGAGGGCACTACAGAGCTGATCGATCAAGTGGGCGATGAGCTTGCCGCTATCGTAGTCGAGCCGATCCTTGGCGCTGGCGGGAATATCCTGGGTGACCGGAATTTCCTGGAAATGCTGCGTCAAAAGACGCAGGAAATCGGTGCACTTCTTATATTTGATGAAGTTAAGACAGCCCGTCTCGGCACCGCAGGCGTTCAAGGGATGCTCGGTATCCGACCTGACATGACTACTCTGGGCAAGATCATCGGCGGCGGTCTGCCAACGGGTGCCTTCGGCGGAAGCGCTGAAATCATGGAACTGTTCAACCCGAAACTGAAAGGCGCCGTGAACCATGCCGGCACGTTCAATAACAATGTCTGTTCAATGGCAGCCGGCTCTGCAGCCATCGGCGAGATATACACGCCGCAACGTGCTGCGGAATTCTTCGACTGGTCCGAGGCGTTTCGCCTCTCGCTCAATGAAATGTTTACCGCAAAGGCAGTGCCAATGTATGCCAACGGAATAGGCTCCATGATCGCGATTCACTTTTCGAGCGAGAAAACGAAAAGGCCGGCTGACATCACCGCCGGATGCCGATCTCTGCGCCCGCTGCTGCATATGGAGCTGCTTCTGGAAGGCGTATTGGTGTGCGGACGGGGCGACTTGTTCCTGTCACTTCCCATGGACGAAACGCATCTTTCCAAGGCACGACTTGCCCTGGAGGCGTTTATTGATCGCTACAAGCCGCTGATCGAGCAGGTGTTACAACATTAGTGTGACCACCCTAGATTAGACCCTTACCATTGTCTCCATCGAAGCACTAAGCACTCTTCAGGAGACCATCATGGTAGACAAGAAACGGAAATCGAAACAAAAGGATAGCGGCCCTACGGCTGAAGTCGCCGAGCAGCTTGAGCACGCATTCCTGGCTGGTCTCGGAGCCCTTGCCAACACTCAGAAAGCTGGTGGCAAGGCATTCGACAAGCTCATGAAGCAGGGTGAATCCTTCCGCAAAGACGCTTCCGACAAGACCGAATCGCTGATTGATGACGTTCAGGATGCCATTCGCGGCATGGCTGACGATGCACAAGAGAAAGCAACCGGCCTGCTTGACCAGATGCGTGAGACACCGCAGATGAACAAATTGCAGAGCGTATTTGACTCACGTGTTGATAGCGCGCTTGACCGTCTCGGCGTCGCCAGCAAACATGATCTCGACAAGTTGAACGCCAAGCTGGATCGGCTGCTGAAGTCTGTTGAAAAACCGAAACCTGCCAAGAAGAAAGCGGCAAGTAAGAAGGCTCCGGCTAAGAAGACGGCAGCAAAGAAAACTTCGAAGAAAAAGGTTTCGAAAAAGACACCTTCCAAGTAATACCTATATTTAAGGAGAATCGAAATGGCAGCACAAAAAACGGCCACTAAATTGAAAGCACAGGCCAAGTCAATCGTAGATCGGTTCGAAGGAACGATCGTTGAACAACCGATTATCATCGCTAACAAAGCATTCTTGGCCGGTCTCGGCCTCGCCTCACAGACTCAGTCTGACTTCGACAAGAAATTCGATGCGCTGGCCAAAGAGGGTGAGAAGGTTCGCGACCAGGCTCAGGACTCGTTTGAGAACATGAATGATCGAGTCATCAAGCAGGTCAAGGCAACACGTAAGGAAGTTACAAAGCGTGCCGAGTCTGCCGTGAAAACTGTTCTGGACTATTCACCGGTTGCTACAACCAGTGATCTCAAGAAGCTGGATCGCAAGCTCGATAAAGTGCTTGCACAAGTCGCTAAGTAACCCCCCCCTACTTGCGACGATTTTAAGGGCTGCATTTGCAGCCCTTTTTTATTTGTGTTCGCCATGGTCTTGGATTAACGATAGCGCTCTGCCAACTCTTCGATCAGTAGCGACGCCTCGTGAGACGAGTGCGGCA
>CAYWBZ010000211.1:0-4395 GCA_964456535.1 uncultured Woeseiaceae bacterium
GTTGACCAACGACGTCAAGACTATCATTAAAAGTACTGATAGTTAAGTGAATATCGTCATCCTCGACCATGTCGCACAGGCCATCGGAGCACAATAAATAGATGTCATCCGGGAGTACGTCGTACTCATGAACCTCGACCTCTACGGTCGGTTCAACACCGAGCGCACGGGTCACGTAGTTGCGGTTGGTCGAACGCTGAGCTTCCTCGGCAGAGTAAAAACCACGATCCACCAGCTCCTGCAGGAGCGAGTGGTCGAGTGTCACCTGGTCGAGCTGTCCGCCTCGCATACGATAGGCCCGGGAGTCGCCGACGTGCGCAATTGAGATCTTGTCATCGTAAAACATACAGGCAACGATGGTCGTGCCCATGCCTTCGCAATCCGTCTGACTCTGTGCTGTCTGGTAGATAATCTTGTTAGCGCGATAAATGGCATCCCGCAATACGATCGACTGGCGCATCATGCCACTGTGTGGATCGATGTCGTCGCGCTCTTCACGGGTGGCGCCTTCGGCCGCCAGGTTAGTAACGATCTGCACGGCAATACCGCTCGCGACTTCGCCAGCGTTGTATCCGCCCATACCATCCGCCAGGACCATCAGCCCAATGTCGCCGATGGAGCCGATCGCATCCTCGTTGTGCTCGCGGACACGTCCCGTGTCAGTGAGCTCGGCAAAATCAAATTTTCCGCGGAGTGTCATGTTATCTGTATGTCTCGCTCAAAAAGTGTTCAGGTTACTCGCGCGCAGTTTCTTAATGCGATGGCCATTTCGGCACCGCAAGAAAAGCGATCTTGTGGACGTTTCGCCAACGCCTTGGCAAGTACGGCGTCAACGCTGGGGGCTATACCAGCACGCCGGCTTGAGATCGGCGCCGGATCTTCAGTTGTTATTTTCGTCATTAATACCGCGATGTTCGTTGCTTTGAACGGCACCTCACCAACCAGTAGCTCGTACAGGGTAACACCAAGTGAAAACAAGTCCGAGAGTCCTGTGAGGTCGTCTGCACCGAGCTGTTCGGGCGACATGTACATGGGTGTTCCCAAAACGATTCCAGTCTTGGTCTTGTTATTGTCCGTCATCCGTGCGACGCCGAAATCACTGATTTTTATGGTGCCGTCTTTGGGATTGTAAAGCAGATTGGCCGGTTTGATGTCGCGGTGAATAACGCCCTGATTATGCGCATAATCGAGGCCCTCAGCCGTTGCCGCGGCGAGTTCCAGCGCGCGTTTCGGTGCCAGCAATCTCTTGGGGTCGGTGAAATCCCGGAGCGGTATGCCCGGAATATACTCCATTGCAATATAGGCAAGGCCCTTATCCTCACCGGCATCGAATACAGTAATGATGTTGGGATGTGTCAGGCGACCGGCCGATTCAGCTTCTCGATAAAAGCGGAGCCGTGCTTCTTTTAGCTCTTCGTCCTCGAACTCTTTTTCGATCGAAATGACCTTCACGGCAACTGCGCGATTGATTCTCGGATCTTTTGCCAGGTAAACAGCGCCCATGGCACCGCGACCAATTCGACGCTCGATAACGTAACGCCCCAGCCGTTCTGGCGTGCCACTCGTCTTCTTCAGTGGGGACTCATTACTCACACGCGATCCTTGCGTACGTTTCATCCACTCCAATACAGCTTCGGCGCGCTCAGGTTTTGCCTGCTGTTCGAACGCCAATGACAATTTGTACATCACCGCCGCAACCGTCTCGGACGGATTGCAGCGACGGAATTCGGCGAAAGCTGGTTCGAGTCGACCGGCTGCCATGAAGTCGGCACCTTTCTTAAAGGCGTCGCCCGATACTTTCTTAACATCGACAACTAGCCACGCGCTTAATACTGCGACACCAACGAAAATCAACATCGGGCGGCCAAGGTCCAAGCGAATTTGCAGGCCGAAGAGGAGTACTGCTTCCACCAATAGCAAGATCGCGACAACCGAGATCGTAAGGACTGTAATGTCACGACGATTCCTGTCCGGCAAGAACAGTACAGCAACGATGGCGAGCATGGCTGGTATCAGGTATTCCATTGCCTTGACGCTTGGCGGTGTACTGATTGTGCGGTTGTTTTCGACATCCGCCAGTAACGTTGCGGTAATTTCTGAAATCGTAACCAGCTGCCCCGACGGCAGCATGGCGACCGAGTCGACGAACGGCAGGTCCGAATCGACAAATACAGTTGCGTCTTGCAGTGATCCGATCGCATCGGCACCTAGTAAACCATCGACATCGATGCGCGGCAGCTCCACATAGCTTGAAAAATAGATTACGTCGTCGGCACTTGAGAGCAAGTTGCCGGCTCCCGTCTCGGAAGACTGAAAATTGATCGCGAGGGGTAGCGATGGAGACATGACACCACTGTTGAGCTGCCACAATTCCGATTGACGCAGCACGTTATCGCTGTCCGGTTGAAACTTGATAAATCCGTCGCGCGTCGCGACGTCGGCGAACCGATGTCGGGTTGGAACGAAAACCGGGGTCCGGGTATTCAGTAAAGCTGACCAGCCTGGAAGTTCGTCTGCAGTGGGGATTTCGGGTGGATTCGACAGAATTATACGGCGCACACCGGATTTCTGGAGAGACTGAATGACCTGACCGTACTTATTCAGAACCTCGTCGTGAGTCGAGCGATTCGTGTCAATGCTGGCAATATATGCGTTTTCGAGCGCCTTGTTTGGCATGCCGCCAGCGAGTTGGTCGTACAAGACGTGATCCGCAGCAACGAACCACTGAGCCAGCGGTCCGTAAATAACCAATAACAACAAGCTCGCGAATGAGAGTGCGATGATTCGGTTGCGTTTTTGTTGCTTTTCCGTGTCCAAAGTCTGCCAGATCCTATGATTTAAGGACGAAATTATAGATAAAAGCGAACATCCTTAATGAGATAGGGTTGGCACTTTTTATGTAATACCGAACTCGGAAGCGGTGCTATCATTGACTTGCGCAAGTTTACGCGAATTTAACAATAATCATTGCAGAGGTCTCGTGGAAATCGAGTGTTAGTACTTAAAAACCATATAATACAACAAGTTAGAGTCTCTTCGCGGTCATGTCAACGGCAGCCATGCGTTCTGACTATCCCATATACAGCTTTTTAGAAGGTTGAGTCGCGTGCCAAAGGCCAAGATTGCCTATCTCTGTTCGGAATGTGGTGCTCACAGCGTCAAATGGGCGGGGCAGTGTCCCGATTGTGCTGCCTGGAACACCATGGTTGAAACAACATTCTCGGCACCAAAGGCGACGCCGGGTGCCGTGGCTACGACGCTCGAAGATCTGCCGGACGACATTGATTACCGACATGCTACGGGTTTCGGAGAGTTTGACCGGGTGTTGGGCGGCGGACTGGTACCAGGAGCAGTCGTTCTACTGGGTGGTGATCCAGGTGTCGGTAAATCGACGTTGCTGCAGCAGGTTTCTGCAAATCTGATGCAGGACGTGCCGGTCTGTTATGCAACTGGCGAGGAGTCATTGCGACAAATCGGACAGCGTTCGCTGCGCCTTGGGCTCGATGCATCGTCCATGAACTTGCTTTCGGATACGTCGATCGAGAACGTCCTGTCGGAGGTACGAAAATGCAAAGCTCGTGTCCTGATCATCGATTCGATGCAGACCATGACCAGCGAAAGTGTGCCATCAGCACCGGGATCCGTTGCCCAATTACGAGACGGCGTTGGCAGAATCGTGCAATTCGCAAAACAGCACGATGTTGCAGTGTTCGTTATTGGCCATGTCACCAAGGAGGGTGCAATTGCCGGTCCGCGTGTCGTCGAGCACATGGTTGATACGGTTTTGTATTTCGAAAGCGATCCTGCCAGTCGTTATTCGATGATTCGTTCGGTGAAAAATCGCTTCGGCGCCAGTGGTGAAATGGGCGTGTTCGCGATGACCGAAACCGGTTTTCTCGAAGTTAATAATCCGTCGGCGATCTTTCTCTCTCGTGAGTCAGTTGATGAGCCTGGCAGCGTGGTATCAGTCGCGTGGGAGGGCAGCCGTCCATTACTGGTCGAGATACAGGCGCTGGTTGCCGATGGCAATAGCAATTATGCGAAACGACTCGCACAAGGTGTTGATCAAAATCGTCTGTCGTTGTTATTAGCGGTGTTACAACGCCACGGATCTCTGTCCGTCACTGATGAGGATGTTTTCGTCAATGTTGTCGGCGGCCTGCGTATCAACGAGACGGCAGTCGACCTTCCAATATTGCTCGCTATCGTGTCGAGCTTTCGAGACCGGTCAGTGCCCGAACGATTAGTGTGTTTTGGCGAGATCGGTCTTGCGGGTGAGATCCGACCAGTACGATTTGGAACTGAGCGTATCGCTGCCGCTGCAAAACAAGGCTTCACGCGTGCCATTGTCCCTCAAGGTAACGTTCCGAAGAAAATTCCAGATGGCATCGAAGT
>CAYWBZ010000212.1:0-4393 GCA_964456535.1 uncultured Woeseiaceae bacterium
TTACTGAGATTGAGCGTCCGCTTGCGGGAAAAGCCGTCATTTATCAGGCGCCTCACTAAGTTCCGCCGCGAGCGCCTCCCAGGTCGTGACCGGCATTTCGCAATGCGTGCCGACGCATTTGTAAGCAACCGTTTCTCCGTCAATCGGTTTTCGATCCGCTAAAGCGCCCGGTAATTCCTCCTCGGAAGACTCGATGGCAAAAACCATGCGTGTCGGGGCGTAAAGTTTGGCGGCTGAATCACGCCAGCGGGCAATCTCTTCGGACTCGCCACGTATGACGATGATCTCAGGATGCGTCAGGAACTCTTCCAGTACGGTTAACAGGCTTACGTGTCCATGCGGATACTCATCAATTGCCTGCCATGCGCCACGTAACGTCCTCTCTGCCGCGTCCAGGTAACGAGTCTCGCCAAGCAGGAATCCCAGTCGCTGCAAAGCATATGCAGCGATACCGTTACCCGATGGTACGGCTTCGTCGGCCAGGGGCTTCGGTCTGTGTATCAGAGCTTCGTGATCGTTAGCCGTGAAGTAGAAACCGCCTCGTGCGTCGTCTTCAAAATGCTCAAGTATCAGTTCGGCGAGCTGCACGGCAAACTCGAGGTGCTTCGTCTGCCAGTTCGATTGCAGCAGTTCGAGCAACGCATCCAGCAAGAACGCGTGATCATCGAGGTATGCGGGAAAACGAGCTTCGCCGTCTTTGTAGCTCGCCAGAAGTCGTCCGTTCTCAATGAGATTTTCTGTAATAAAGTCAACAGCTTTAGAGGCGGCAGCCGTCAGTTCCGGCCGGTCCAGCGAACGCCCGGCGATTGCGAGTCCACGGATAGCCAGCGCGTTCCAGGAGGTCAGTTGTTTTTCATCCCGACCCGGAGCAATACGATTATCCCGCTCAGCTAACAGGATTTTCTTTGAGCGCTCAATCGATGTACGAGCATCATCATCTGCGATCGGTTCGCGGACAGTGAGATGCCACTGGCCTTCGAAGTTCGCTTCTTGATCCAGCCCGAACCTTCGAGCAAAGAGGCCGTAATCATCGCCGAGTAATTTCTCTACCTGCTCTGGTGTCCAAAGGTAATACAAACCCTCTTCACCCTCCGAGTCGGCGTCCCGCGTCGAAAAGAAGCCGCCGTTGTCCGCCTGCATGTCGGCAAGAATCCAGTCGGCTGTAGCGTTCGCCGTGTCGATGAACAAAGATTCACCGGTAGCCAGAGCCGCCTGCGCGTACAACGCCAGCAGCGGACCGTTGTCGTACAGCATTTTTTCAAAATGCGGGATTTGCCAGTACTTGTCGACCGAGTATCGGCTGAAGCCACCCCCAACATGGTCAAAGAGCCCGCCGTTGGCCATGCGAGTGAGTGTCAGCGTCGACATCAGCAAGGCGTCGAGATCAGGTTCAACGTCATTGGCGCTGGCACGCCAGTGGCGCAGCAGCCGGTCTATGGTTGTCGCGTGCGGAAACTTGGGCGCCGAGCCGAAGCCACCGTAGTCCCGATCGAATGTCTCTGCGAACGTATCGCGCGCTTGCTGCAAGGGCTGCGCAGTGAGTGGCGTCGCATCACCGCTGCCTGCCGGCTCCAGTGTCTTGAAGATGTCGAGCAGTTGCTTACTTTGCGTGCGGATTTCATCGCGCTGTTCCTGGTAGAAAACCGACACTTTTTGCAGCAAGTCTGTAAACGCTGGTAAGCCATGTCGCGGTTCGTTCGGAAAGTAAGTGCCGCCAAAAAAAGGCCGGTGATTGTCGCCGTCGAGAAACATCGTCAACGGCCAGCCACCACCGCGTTGTGTCAGCAACTGGTGCGCTGTCTGGTAGATCTTGTCGACGTCGGGACGCTCTTCACGATCAACTTTGACGTTCACGTACAGGCGATTCATGACGTCGGCTATTGCATCGTCTTCGAACGACTCATGGGCCATGACATGGCACCAGTGGCAGGCTGAATAGCCAACCGACAGCAGAATCGGTTTACCCGTCTTTCGGGCCTCCTCGAAGGCCTCGTCGCCCCAGGGAAACCAGTCAACGGGATTGTCGGCGTGTTGCTGCAAGTACGGGCTGGATTCTCCGGCGAGACGATTTGGCATTTATCGGGTTCCTGTGGCAGTCGCCACTATGACGGGCTGTGGAAACTGACTATGATACTCGTCTTCCATCGATGACTAGCAGGATTTCATGCTGACATATCCCGAGATCGATCCGATCATTTTTGCCCTCGGACCGCTCAAAATACGCTGGTACGGGTTGATGTATGTCATCGCCTTCCTGTTGGCCTGGTGGCTGGCCAGAAAAAGAGCGATTAAGAGTTGGTCGATCATCAAGCCAGCCCAGGTCGACGACTTGCTCTTTTATGGAATGCTCGGGGTTATTGTCGGCGGGCGTTTGGGGTACGCGCTTTTTTACGGTTGGGAGCAGTTAACCAGCGATCCTTTATATCTTTTCAAGATTACTCAAGGCGGGATGTCGTTTCACGGTGGACTGGCCGGTGTGATGATCGCGATGTGGCTTTATGCGCGTCACCTCGGCGTTGGGGTTTGGGGTGTGCTGGATTTTGTGGCACCCATTGTTCCCCTGGGCTTGGGCTTCGGTCGTATTGGTAACTTTATTAATGGTGAACTTTGGGGCAAAGCCACCGATGTGCCGTGGGGCTTCAACGTCAACGGTACGGTCTTGCACCCGTCTATGTTGTACGAAGCGATTCTCGAAGGATTCGTTCTGTTCGTAATCCTGTGGGTCTTTTCAAGCAAAGAGCGGCCCTATATGTCCGTTTCGGGCCTGTTTCTCTTGCTGTATGGCGTGTTCCGATTCGCCGTTGAATTCGTGCGTGTGCCGGACAGCCACCTCGGATATCTCGCTATGGACTGGCTAACAATGGGTCAGGTTCTAACGCTGCCGATGATTATTCTCGGTTCAGTACTACTGGTCATGGCGTACAAGAAGCGCGTATGAAACAGTACCTCGACCTCATGCGCCACGTGCGCGACAACGGTACCGTCAAAAGTGATCGCACTGGCACCGGAACAGTCAGCGTGTTCGGTCACCAGATGCGTTTTGACCTGAGCGAGGGATTTCCGCTCGTCACAACCAAGAAACTGCACCTGCGTTCGATCATTCATGAGCTGCTTTGGTTTTTGACCGGTGACAGCAATATCCAGTATCTCAAAGACAATGGCGTGTCGATCTGGGATGACTGGGCTGATGAGAATGGAGACCTTGGGCCCGTGTACGGCGTGCAATGGCGCAATTGGCCAACGCCCGACGGTGGTTCTATCGACCAGATCGCTCAGATCATGCAGCAACTCCGTGAAACGCCCGACTCTCGCCGCATCATGCTTAGCGCGTGGAACGTTGGGGAAATAGAAAATATGGCATTGCCGCCCTGTCATTGCCTGTTTCAGTTTTACGTGGCCGACGGCAAGTTGTCCTGCCAGTTGTATCAGCGTAGTTGCGACATCTTCCTCGGAGTGCCTTTCAATATAGCGTCCTATGCCTTGCTGACGCATATGCTGGCGCAGCAAGCGGATCTGGACGTCGGAGATTTTGTTTGGACCGGTGGCGACTGTCATTTGTATTCCAATCATTTGCAGCAGGCCGATGAACAACTCAGCCGCGAGTTATTGCCCTTGCCGCAATTGGCGATCAAGCGCCGGCCGGACAGCATTTTCGATTACAGATATGAGGATTTTGAAATCCTTAACTACGAGTCACATCCGCACATCAAAGCCGCTGTCGCGGTCTAGCGGGAAGCGTCATGATCAGCATCATCGTCGCGGCATCGACGAACAACGTAATCGGCGTGCAGGGCGAATTGCCCTGGAAAATATCGGACGACCTGAAGCGCTTTAAAGAGCTCACCATGGGTAAGCCCATTGTGATGGGCCGACTGACCTGGGAGTCGATAGGGCGTCCTTTGCCGGGGCGGCAGAATATCGTAATTACCCGGCAGCCTGACTTTTCGGCAGAGGGTTGTGATGTGGTTTCATCGCCCGTTGCTGCACTGGATATTGCCGGAGATGCCGAAGAAATCATGATCATCGGTGGAGGCCAGATCTACGATTTGTTCTTACCCAAAGCAGGGCGCTTGCACATCACTCGCGTACATACTGAGATTGAAGGTGATGCGTTCTTTCCCGCTATCGACGCTGGCAGATGGGAGCTCATTGACAGCGAAGCGTTTGCCGCCAGCGAAGCGAATGAGTTCGCGTTCGAGTTTAGGACCTACGAGCGGAAAGACCGTTCCTGATTGAATCGAGTGGCGGTAGTCGTTCGATGACCGTCGTCATGGTTGCGTCGATATCAACTTCACCGAAATTCGTTGCCGTCAGCGACCTCACGAGCTTTGGCCTTGCACCTGAATGACTCGTGGTATGCGCTTGTCCAGCCGCACTGCGGTCAATTGCCGGC
>CAYWBZ010000213.1:0-4333 GCA_964456535.1 uncultured Woeseiaceae bacterium
CGTCGCTGACGAACAGGTTCGGGATGTCATGCGCCTGTCCCCAGCGATTTGTCACGCCGTCTTTGGGGTCTGCACTCATGCGAGCAACGCCCATATTGTGACAACCGACAGGCGCGTCGCCGCCCCAGAACTCCGTCGCGTCGAGTGATTCGTACATCTGACGACTCATATCAATCGCGTGATCCCGCATTGCGTTTGTATTGGCGTGATTCTGATATTCGATCACCGGCACCGGCAAGCCGTTGGCGTCACGCTCAGTTTCATGCAATGAGATGTGGTTTTTAGCCTCGGGCGGATCCTCACCCGTGATGAACAGCCCGGCGAGGCTCGTGTAGTTTTCGATGAAGACCGAAGTTTCCGGTCCCCAGCCACCGATCGTCGCAGACGCATTCCATGGCTCGACTGCGATCGCCTGTAACTGGTAACCACCAGCGAAGCCGCGCTCCGGATTGTGCCCTTGCTCGTCGTAGAGGACGCCAGTTTGTCGGGCACCGCGATGGAAGTTAACGGGCTTTGGCATCACCGCGAGCACCGCACCGAACGTATGGCGCATGTAGTTCTTACCGACCTGGCCGGAGGAGTTACCCAGGCCGTTTGGAAACATCGACGACTCGGAATTCAAGAGAATACGCGCCGTCTCAACAACGTTGCCGGCAACACAGACAGCGCGCGCTTTTTGTTCATGCGTTGCTCCGTCGCCGTCTTTGTAGACGACACCCGTCACTTTTCCGGTCTCGTCATGGTTAATGCTTAAGGCCATCGCGTTCGCACGTAGCTCAAAGTGTCCGGTTGCTTCCGCGGCCGGCACCTCCGTATACAACGTTGACCATTTGGCGCCAATGGCACATCCCGAGTGGCAAAAGCTGATCTGCTGACATCCGGGTCGTCCATCGCGTGCCACAGGATTAATCGCAGCGCGTTCGCTATTTACGTCTTTATAACCAACTCGCCTGGCGGCTGCTTTGAATATCTTGTAATTGTTCGTCTCGGCAGAGGCCGGAATACCGTGCGTTCCGGAAACACCCATCTTGTCTTCAGCCTTCACGTAGTAAGGCTCGATTTCCTTGAGCGTGATTGGCCAGTCAATCAGTGTTGTCCCGGCATCGATTTGTCCGTACGTACTACGCGCGGCAAATTCATGCTCCTGAAGACGCGGCGTAATTCCGGACCAGCGCATGGTGGTGCCGCCAACTGTTTTGCACACCCACAGAAAATTACCGATCCGCTTGTCGTACCAGCCCATCTTGGCATCCATGGTCGCTGGATGGTTCACCACATCCGCCAGCGTTAATCGCGAGCCGGCCTCCAGACATACAACGTCGATGCCTTTTTGAGCCAGTTCGTTTGCCACTGTCGCTCCACCGGCACCGGAGCCGATGACCACAATGACTGAGTTGTCATTCAATTCGTATTGCTTCGCCATCAGTTGCTCTCCGGTAGCCAGCTAATGTCATTGAAGCCGCGATTCAGGTAACCGCCGTGCTCCTTCGAAGACCCGGGATAATCGAGGTGCTCCCAGACCGCAGGGTGGTAATAGAAAGCACCCCTTAAGGCACCGAGTATTGCGGCAAAAAATGCCTCGCCCTGAATATTCTTGATGGCACTGACTTGTGCAACCTCATCGACGTCAACCCAGGCTTCATCCTGTTGCGCGTCGAGTGCAGCTTCTGCGCTATCAAGAAGTCCAGCAGTTTCCGGATTTGCTTCGAAGCCCGCGAGTACGCCAGCCATCGCCTCGGCATAGACAGCATCTGCCACGCCGTCATGCGGAAACAGTAGTCGTGCGAAATGGGTCAGGGCTTCGTCGTCACCGCTGTTAGCCCAGGCCGCGCTGGCACGTATGAAGGAAGTTCCTGTCACTGCCAGTCCGGAGAAAGCCAGTGAAGTGAGCATGAATCGGCGTCGAGTCGTGTAAAGTTCAGTCATTGAAATTCACCGTGACATTATTGTTATTGATATTGATATCTAACTATAGCAGTGAATTACTGGCACACCGAGTATCGGGCATATTATGAGTGGAACAGTAACGTTTGATGGCGCCGCGCCTACGGGCACGATCAACTTCGGAATCGGCCAGCCTTCTGCTGATTTGTTGCCCGTCGACCTCGTACGACAGGCCAGCGAGTCGTTTTTCGAAAAGGCTCAACCGCTCGAACTCAACTACGGCGTGACCCAGGGTGATGAGCGTTTTCTTGATTCGCTTGCGGGGTTTCTGACTAAAGGCTATGACTCTCCAGCCAGCGCAGAGGAATTGTTTGTCACCGGCGGCAATTCGCAGGCGCTGGATTTAGTGTCATCCGTATTCGCGAAACCAGGCGATACTGTTTTCGTCGAGGAACCGAGTTACTTCCTCGCCTTTCAGATTTTTCGTGATCATGGTTTGAATATCGTTGGCATACCTGTTGATGATGATGGCCTTTGTGTTGAATCATTACAGCGTGAGCTTGAATCCCACCAACCGGCGTTTCTGTATACGATTCCGAGTTACCACAATCCCGGCGGGCAAAGTACGACTGAAGCGCGACGCGAGCAGGTCGTAGCGTTAGCCAGGGAACACGATTTTCTAATTGTGGCGGATGAGGTTTATCAGCTGCTTTATTATTATGCGGCACCCCCACCAGCCTACGGCACCATGACTGCAAGTGAGCATGTTGTATCGCTTGGTTCGTTTTCAAAAATTCTGGCACCGGGAATGCGCCTGGGCTGGATACAAACTTCCAGCAACTTAAGAAACGAATTAAGAAGCAGTGGCTTTGTAAACAGCGGTGGCAGCATCAACCACATCAGCTCCCACATCGTTCGGCAGACAATCGACAACGGCTCACTCGATTCACACATCGAAAAACTGCGCGGGGTATATCGTCACCGAGTGGAGGCAATGGACGACGGCCTGCGTCAACACTTCGGCGACATAGCCGAATGGACGCGACCCGGCGGCGGGTATTTCTTCTGGCTGCGCTTCGATGAATCGGTCGACACGACTCCGGTCAGGGAAGCCGCAAAAAAGGCCGCTGCTGGTTTTCAAGCGGGCTCCGTCTTTTCGAGCAAGGGCCAGCTCAATAATTACCTTCGCCTGAGCTTCGCTCATTACAACGAGGATGATATCCGTGAAGGCATCGCCCGATTGCGGCCGCTATTTTGACGTGAATGCCGGGCCGCTATCCTGTAATGTCGAGAAAAATCAGAAAAAATAAAAATCATCGATATTGTTGATTTTCCATGATCGACAGGGGGTTAACGTGCTCAATATCAGAACCAGACCCGCAGCCAGTGCGCTGCTGGCCGCAATAGCTATAGGCCTGGGTGCTTGTACACCGGCCGCGAACGATAGTCCGGCCGAATCTACAACTGCAATCACTGAGCCAGCCGCGCCACTCTACCTATCCCGGAAACAAGTCAGTACTGACTGCGGAGTTCCGATGACGGCCCCTCCTCCTCCCGGGTTCGCAGACGTGCCCAATGAAGAGATTCCCGAGATGCCGGAAATGCTGGCCAAGTGGCAAGCGGTTGGTGCCGAGAGACCGGTTGCGGATACCGACGCCGAACGCGTATCACCCGGCTACGTATTGATTGAACCCGGCTACCGAAAGCCTAAATATCTCATCAACAATGATAAAGAGGTCGTCGCATCGTTCGAGCATGACTACTTCGGATTTACTCAGTTGCAAGCCGATGGCAGTCGCCTGTCATCCAGCAACATGTACTCAGACGTTTTCCAGGATGGCGGTGGTAATCGTGGCTGTCTCGAAGAGTACGCTGCCGACGGATCGCTCACCTGGCGATTGCGACTTGAAACCGATGACTACATTCACCATCACGACGCCGTAAAGCTTCCGAACGGCAACGTACTGGCACTCGTCTGGGAAAACATATCGGCTACGCAGGCCATAGCGCTTGGTCGCAACCCCGAGCACGTTGCGGAGAATGGCAACTTCTGGTTTGACGGCATCATCGAAGTGAATCCAGTAACAGCGGAGATCGTCTGGGAATGGAGCTTGCGAAATCACATCGTGCAGGACTTCGATGCCGGAAAGCCTAACTATGGGGTTGTCGCAAACAACCCCGGGAAGCTTGATCTAAACGCGGTGCGCCTCGGCAGGGACGGCACTGTGGGTGATGACTGGACGCACGTAAACGCGCTCGACTACAACGCCGAACTTGACCAGATTGTTTTTTCTTCGAATTACCTGAGTGAGATTTACATTATCGATCACGGTACAACATCGTTCGAAGCGCAGGGCAGCGGCGGTGACTTCATCTATCGTTGGGGCAATCCTGAAAACTACGATCGCGGCACACCTGAAGACCGTCAGCTTTTCAATCAGCATGATGT
>CAYWBZ010000214.1:0-3074 GCA_964456535.1 uncultured Woeseiaceae bacterium
CTGTGAAATGCTTGAGCGCCGGGATCTTGACGACCTCAAGAAAGCGCAGAAAAAATTAGATTTCCTGATGTCGGACAGCCGGCCGCCGGTTATCAAGTAGATACAAACAGCTCAGGATGCTGGAATGCTCTAGTAGCGGCCGTGTTGCTTGAAGATGTAATTATTGAGTTCGATGAACTCATGATTCATCTGGTGCATGATCCGATGCGCCGATCGCGCCACGGCACGCAAGACTTTGTAAATCAATTGTGGATTACCATCGACAATGGATTCGAAGTCGTCGCGCGCCAGGCTCATTATCTTGCTGTCAGAAAGTGCGCGCAGGCCAACTGTGTGAACATTGCCGTCAATAAAGCTCAGTTCACCGGCTAGATGGCCCTCTCTTATTATCGCAATACTTGCTGTCGTGTCGCCCGCAGTACGTTTAACGACCTCAAGAGTACCTTCGACGATTACATGCAGTGAGTCGTCGCTCATGCCCTCAGTGATGAGATATTCGCCGCTGCCCAGTTCACGCATATCCATTAATTTTGCGAGCACGGCAGCTTCTTCTTCCGAGAGTTCTGCGCCCAGACGTGATTCGAGAATCTGTTCTGCTGTTATATTCATGTCGATACTCCGTGCTTCACAAACTAGCCGGTTCGTCAAAACCGGTCTATTCGGAATTACACCTAGCTCTACAAGGCAGAACTTCTAGGGTTTGCGAAACAGGAACGTAAATCGATCTGTGTTACCGCTGACCGAACGGCGACCCACTTCATATTCCAGCTCGTCATCTCCGCGAAAGTGCAGGTCGGAGTAGTCCACAAATTCGAAACCCAGATCCAGCATTTCCTTGATGACCAGAACCGGGTCGATGCGGCGGCGGTTCTCGTTGTCCAGTTTTTCCATATGACGTCGAGTGTGATCGACGACACCGTAAAGACCGCCACTCTTAAGAGATTCGAAGACTTCCCGATTCATGATGGCCCGGACCTCGGGAGTAAAGTTGTGCAGGTTGCGGAATGTCAAAACCATGTCCAGGTCTTCGACACCGAAATCGAACTCGTCCATGACGTAGAACCGGGCACCATCGGGTCGGTGAAGATTCTCGTTCGTCTCGAGACGAACGACGTCCTCAAACCCGGGCTCCGTAAGAACGGTCGTGCTTGCTCGACCAGTGCCTAATGCAACGTAAAGTTGACCATTCTCTGCAAGCACCGGTGCCAGTACACGCGTATACCAACCGCCGCCTGGCAACAGCTCCATCACCCGCATGTTGTCTTTCAAGCCGAAGAAATTCAGAGTTTCTGCGGCTAGGCGATTGCGGTCACGATCGCGGTCTGCCTGCGGACGTGAGTCCGCTGCAAGGGCAGCTTCGACCTTCATATCGATTTCATTGGCGGCCTGCGCGCCGAGCGTGAGTGACAACAAGAGGGCAGTGGTGAACAGTTTCATGAAGAGAGTCCTTAATTAGTTGCAATGAAGCCTACCAGTTTCTACAGAACGTGTACTATTTCCGTCGGACGAATGATGGGGAATCAAAGTGGAGCTGGAGCAATTTATTGCCGATTGCAGGGCGGCTGTAACGGATAGCGCAGCAACAAAAGCTGTTCGCGAGGCGGTGGCTCGCGCAGTCTCGGATTCATCAGCTCTCGAACAGATCCTGGGCACGCCGGAGCAGGGTGGTATCCAGAGAATTCACGTCTCGGACGAACTGACCATTCTCAATGTTATCTGGGCGCCGCGCATGACGATCATGCCGCACAACCACAACATGTGGGCGGTGATCGGTGTCTACGGTGGACGGGAAGACAATATTTTCTGGCGTCGAATTAAGGACGATCCGCTTGGTCGTATCGAAGCAGCCGGAGCCAAGTCACTGGGACCGGCTGATGTTCGTCCATTGGGCGATGACATTATTCACTCGGTGACCAATCCGACATCGAAGCTCACCGCCGCGATTCACGTCTATGGTGGCGATTTCTTTGCGACGGAACGTAGCGAGTGGGAGACAGAGGGATTGGAAGAGCGGCCGTACGATATTGAAAAAGCCGTAAGACTTTTCGAGGATGCAAATAAATGAGCACAGAATTGCACAAAGCAAGGGCAGTTTTTTTGGGCGTGGTTTTGTTGTGGTCAATACATGCGACTGCAGACGAACGATCTTTTGGACCGGTAATAGAAGGCTATGGTCCGACGTACCCGATCAACGATCGTGATGTTGCTCTGCGCGAAGACTTTGTCTACAACGCTGTGTTTGATGCAGCAGCAAATCCTGATGAAACAAAGCTAAATACAGGTCTTGTCAGCGTTGCTCGTTATCTTAACATGCACGCACGGAACGGCGTGTCGGTTGACAACATGAATATCGCTGTCGTAGCACATGGACCGGCACTAAAGACATTATTAACCGACGATTCCTATTTTTCGCGTTATGGAATCGACAACCCCAATACCGAACTGGTACAGAAGCTGCACGCCGCAGGTGTCAGTTTTTACGTGTGCGGACAGTCGATCATGTTTGGCGGATTCGAGAAGGAAGAGCTTGTGGGTCCAGCCAAACTCGCCTTATCCGCGATGACCATGATGACGGAGCTGCAGTCCGACGGTTACGCGCTATTGAGGTAGCTGAATTTATTGACTCACTGCAGACTGATGGCTGGCACTGCAGTGTTGCTTAAGATTCCGCAGTGACGAGTTCCATTTCGGTGTCAATCACTCGAGACTTCTTTTCGCGATTCTTGAGGAATGGGATGACGGCGAGCGCAAGCACGATAATGCCCGCATCAAGGTACAGCGCCAGCGAGTAGCTGTAGCGCTCAGCGACCACGCCTTGCCAAAGGTTACCGATGCTGATCGCTATATTCGATAATGCCATGTAGGCGGTAAATTGTGTCGCCGCCACAGCCGGCTTGGTCATCCCCATAAAAATCGCCGCGTGAATCGAAAAGCCCATGCCGAAAATCAAACTGTGCGACAGAATTGTTGCGTAGAAATAGACGGGCGGAATATTCGTGAGACCGACAGCGGATATTTGTGCCGCCATGTAAATTGTTGGTATAGCGGTGAAACTGTAGGCGAGTGCCATTACA
>CAYWBZ010000214.1:3174-4330 GCA_964456535.1 uncultured Woeseiaceae bacterium
GATAAACACCATGTTCGCGAACAGAATGCTGCTGACAAATACCAAAGCTGCGTTAAAGCCCCACATACTGGAAATGAAGATTGCGCCACCGCCGCCCATCGCTATTCCCAGGTACTGGCCCCCGAACATGTAGCCATTCGCAGTCGCGCGCTCGTTATCCTTAAGGGTACTGACCGCCAGAGAGTCGATCGCGACGTCCTGGGTGGCACAGAAAATATTATTCAGGATGACCATCCAGACAAGGGTCTTGTAGTTGGCGACGAAATCAACGGCGGCCATTATTAACAACGTGACAATCATCATCGCTGTGCAAACCATGATCCATGCTTTGCGGCCACCGAATCGATTCAGTTTGACGATATCGACAAGCGGTGCGACGATCCATTTGAAGCCCCAAGGCAAGAGCACAGCAGCGACGAACGCACCAATCTGTTCAATAGAAAGTCCCTGCATTCGCATGAACATGACCATTGCCGTTGTGGCGAAGCCATAGGGGATGCCTTCGGACAAATACATGATGCCAAACGCATAAAGTCGTCCCTTGCGACTGAGTAGCATATTGGTAGAGCGCATTTTCTTCTCTTTATTGTTTGCGCGTTGCGATCACACTACGCGAAAAGCCGGGTAGAATCACTTGGACTGCTTATTTATAGCCACGCGCCTGCAAATTGAACAGGTGCGCGTATTGTCCATCTTCCGCTAGCAAGCTCTCGTGTGTACCGCGTTCGAGTATCTTGCCCTGATGAATAACAATAATCTGCGCCGCCGCTCGTACCGTCGAGAAACGGTGTGATATCAGAATTGTCATTTTGCTGCTGCTAGCCGTTCGGAAATGCTCGAATACTTCGGCTTCCGAGGATGCGTCCATCGCTGCTGTCGGTTCGTCGAGTACCAGGATGTCAGCGTCGCTGCGCATGAATGCGCGCGACAACGCGATTTTTTGCCATTGTCCACCCGAGAGTTCACGACCACCCTTGAACCAGCGACCTAACTGGGTTTCGTAGCTGTCGGGCATCTCCTCAATGAACGGTGCTGCCAGACCCGTCGTAGCGGCTTCCTGCCAGCGTTCTCTGTCGTCAATGTGTCGGACATCGCCCGCACCGATGTTTTCACCCACTGAGAATTGATAGCGACCAAAATCCTGGAATATAACGCC
>CAYWBZ010000215.1:0-4330 GCA_964456535.1 uncultured Woeseiaceae bacterium
GCCTGCTCGCGCGACTCGCCCTGCAGCTTGAGCATGCCGAAAATCTGCTTGACGGCATTGATCTCGTCGCGCGTCACGACGTTGTCTGCCTTACACAGCGCCCCCATGATGGAGAACGTTGAGTCGAGCAACTGTGATTGTGCGACTTGTAGGGTGCCTACAATGAATCGCCGCAAAGCATAACCGGCCGCATAGCCGACGAGTGCGCCAACAATGAGACCGGGAAAGCCGTTGAAAAGTGCGCCGAGCAGGGCGCCGATGATAGTGAGCATGCGCGTAGTCTAACAATGAATCGCGCCGTAAGACCTAGGTGGATTCAGTGGCAGGTTCTGAATCAGTTGTCTTTTCTTCCTCTACCGACACATCCCTCCACAACAGCATGTCGATAATTCGGGCCGACGCACCGTTATAAAAACCGGTATCCATCTCATAACCCTTCGGGTTTCTAAACGTGCCAAACACGATGTCGAAGATGGGCAGGTCCGAGTAGTTGTACTTGTGTAGTCCCTTGCCGTGGTGAATCGTGTGGCTCTCCGGCCGTTGTATGAAGTAGCCGAGCCAGCGTGGCGTCTTGATGCTCGTGTGCTGGAAGATGCCGAGGAACATCGTGGCAAACAGAAAAGCGGTAACCGCTTGCGGGCTGAGACCAACGATCAGCGACAGACTCAGGCTTCCCAGTAATGTAAACCCGGCCATGTCCAGCGGGCTGAAGTAGAAGGCGCCATAGGTGTCCATGCGTTCGGCACTGTGATGCATCTGGTGAAAGCTGCGGAACAAAAAATCCGACTGATGCATCGTGCGATGCCAGGCGTATACGAGGCCCTCATAAACGAATACGCCGATAGCAGCGCCGGCTAAAGTATCCATGCCGCTCAGATTGAACAGTTGGTACTCGGCGAGGTAGCCGTCCCAGATCAGCGGCAGGTAAGACGAGAGGTAGAAGTAAACCGCGAATGTACCCAGCGCACGCGGTATCCAGCCTTTTATCCTGGCTAGCTTCCGTCCCGGGGCGAGTGCTTCCCACAGCATCATGGCTCCGTACAGTGCCAGTACGCCCAGCGATATGGGATCCAGCAGAATTTCAATGGGTGTTGGCATTGTCTTGTCCTTTGTTCAAACCGACTGGTTGGTACGGAAATATGCTACGGTTTATGCCTGTTTCGATCTAGTGGACGAGTGGTACTTTTTTAGAAAGTTCTTAATTAAGGCATTAGTATCAATTAGTTATGTTCCTATTTCGGCCTGGAGAAAGCGATTTCAGGGGGTCGAACAGAAAAAACCAGACGGTAGGTACAGTAAATGGGCAGCAAAGGCGAACAAACTCGAGAGCACATCATGGCCACGGCCGAGGGCATCATCTTAAGGCGTGGCTATGCGGGCACCTCCATCGAGGAGATCATCGGCAAGGCGGGCATCACGAAGGGTGGTTTCTTCTACCACTTCGATGGGAAGAATGACCTCGCAAGGAGCCTGATCAAGCGATTTCTCAAGAACGATATCGCGGAATTTACGGCGATAGCCGATCGCGCTCAGTCACTCACCGAGGACCCGCTGCAGCGGCTCTTGCTGTTCCTGAAGTTGCTCGCAGAAGCTATGGAGGATCTTCCAGGCGCCCATCCGGGCTGCCTTGTTGCCGCCTTCGCGTATGAGGCTGAGCAATTCGATGACGAGATTCGTGAGCTGAACGCCGAAGGCGTCCTGGCCTGGCGGCACATATACCGGGGATATTTTGAGCAGGTGGTGGAAAAATACCCGATGAAATTCGAGCAACCGCTGGAGGAGCTGGCCGACATGCTGAGTACGGTCATCGAAGGCGGTATTGTCATGTCGAAGGCGCTCAACGACAGCAGTGTCCTGCCGATTCAGTTGCTGCAGTACAGGAATTATATTCGCTTGGTGTTTGGGGACGCGTAGATGCCTTGATTTCCCCGAATTCTGGTAGATTGGGCCCAGTAAAAAAGCTCGTCGCCCTCTAACTAACAATAACAGCACAGGAGCGAATGCAATGTCCGTAACTCGTGATTCCCTGACCCAACTGTTTCGGTACGCGTCCGTTGGCGTATTCCTGATGACCCACGCAACCGCAATGGCCCAGGATGCGCCGATCATCCAGCCGGGTGCCCCAGGCGATTCCGCACGCGAACTCAGCGCCGAAGAAGCGATCGAAATTGCCAACATAAGCTACTCACCGGCCGACGCGTTGTTCATGCAGGACATGATCCCGCACCACAACCAGGCCGTGCAGATGGCGGACCTTGTGGCCGATCGCACAAACACTCAGGAGCTGGTTGACCTGGCTGGGCGCATCGACGTCTCACAAGCCGATGAGATCGAATTTATGCAGCAATGGTTGCGTGAGCGTGGCGAGGACGTACCCGATCCAACCGCTCACGAGGCGATGCATACGACGCACAAGATGGCTGGCATGGCTTCGCCGGAACAGATGGCCGAGCTCGCCACGTTGAAAAGCACTGACTTTGACCGCCTGTTCCTGCAACTGATGATCCCGCATCACGAGGGCGCGGTGAAGATGGTTGAGGAACTCATGGAGCAACCGGGTGCGGCGTACGATCCGGTTCTGTTCGAGTTCACGACGGATATCACCAATGACCAGACCGCCGAGATCGAGCGCATGAATGCGTTGCTCGTTAGTCTGTCCGATGATGCACGTGCCGGGCTGGCGCCGGGCATCGATGATGCTGGCCAGGCTATATTGAATCTGGAACTCGTGGCCACACTGCCGAGGTCACCCGGATTCTTCGACCCGGAGAACCCGACTGCCGCGTCGCCGCCGATGCCGAAGGACGAGTCTGACGAGTCGGAGGAGTCGGAAGAGTCAGAAGAGGCGGATGATGAAGACGAGGATGAGGAAGAGTGGAGCCACCGGCCACCGCTCCTGGCCTTCGACAACACTGACATTGCCTTCTCCGGCGACGTGATGGTGACCGGTAGCTACCACGGTTTCAATACCTACAAGCTGCAGGAAGATGGAGTGCCGGCACTTTTTAGCTCGGTGGTCTGCCCAGGCGGGCAGGGTGATGTCTCCATCGTTGGCGATCTCTTGCTTATGTCTGTGGAAGAGACACGGGGGCGCGTCGACTGCGGGCTCGATGGTGTTAGTGAGGATGTCAGCGCCGAGCGATTCCGCGGGCTTCGCATTTTCGACATCAGCGACCTGGCGCGGCCAGTGCAGGTGGGGCAGGTCCAGACTTGCCGTGGTTCGCACACGCATTCGGTCATCTCCGGTCCGGGTGAAGACGGCAAGATCATCGTCTACAACTCTGGTACTTCATCCGTGCGTGACGGGGAGGAGCTGGAAGGTTGTGTAGACGAAACACCGGGCGATGATCAGACCGCATTGTTTCGCATCGACGTTATCGAGATTCCGGTTGACGATCCGTCCCAGGCACGCATCGTTGGCAGTCCTGCGGTGTTCGCCGATCCCGAGACGGGTAAGCTGGGTGGCCTCTGGAGAGGCGGCGACCATGGCGATGACACGCAGGAAACCTCTCAAACCGACCAATGCCACGACATCACTGCGTTTCCTGAGCTTGGTATAGCCGGCGGTGCGTGCTCGGGCAATGGCATTTTATTCGACATCTCCGATCCGTTGAACCCAACGCGAATCGACGAGGTCGTCGATGAGGGCTTTGCTTACTGGCACTCGGCGACGTTCAGCAATGACGGCAGCAAGGTTATTTTCACCGACGAGTGGGGCGGCGGCAGCCGGGCGCGTTGCCGTGCCTACGATCCGCTTGATTGGGGAGCGGATGCCATTTACGACATCGTCGACGGTCAACTTGAGTTTCGCAGTCACTACAAAATGCCGGCACCGCAGGTCGAGGAAGAAAACTGCGTGGCACATAACGGTTCCATCGTTCCGGTCCCGGGCCGCGATATCTTTGTTCAGGCGTGGTACCAGGGCGGCATCTCGCTGATTGATTTCACCGATTCTGCCAACCCGGTCGAGATCGGCTACTTCGATCGTGGTCCTCTCGACGGCGAGCGCCTGGTCTTCGGCGGGTACTGGTCAGTGTATTGGTACAACGGCCGGATTTACGGCACCGAGACTATGCGCGGACTGGATGTGCTGGCTTTGTTGCCCAGCGAATACCTGTCTGAGAACGAGGTCGCTGCGGCGTTGCTGGCTGATCAGGGCGAGCGGTTCAATCCGCAACAGCAGTTCCAGGTAACCTGGCCGGCGAGTCCGGTTGTGGCTCGGGCGTATATTGATCAGCTTGAGCGTGATGATGCGTTGTCGGATTCGATAGTGGTCGAACTCGGCACGGCACTGGACCGCTCGGCGGCGCAGCTTGAGAAAGGCGCGCGC
>CAYWBZ010000216.1:0-4318 GCA_964456535.1 uncultured Woeseiaceae bacterium
ACGAACGTCAACACCCGACTCTTTGATGGCTGTACGTGCCGCTGCATCAGCGCGTACTTTAAAGCCGATGATCGTTGCGTTCGACGCTGCTGCCAGATTGGCATCGGTTTCGGTAATTCCACCAACGCCTGAACCCAGCACCTTCCCTCTGACTTCGTCTGTCGAAAGCTTGAGCAATGCATCTCGTAAGGCTTCCGCACTACCGTGCACGTCAGACTTGATGATGACGGGAACAGATGAGATCTCTCCATCCTTCATCTGCGTAAACATGTCTTCCATCTTCGAGGCTTGCTGCTGAGCAAGTTTCGCTTCACGTGTCTTGTTCTGGCGGAATTCCGCGACTTCGCGTGCCTTACGCTCGTTCTTAACAACGAGAAAGTCGTCTCCCGCGTTCGGTGTCTTGGATAATCCCAGCACGACAGCAGGTGTCGACGGTCCGGCCTCTTTAATGGAGCTCCCTGCTTCGTCGAACATGTTACGGATTCGGCCATACTCTTCACCGGCGATAATTATATCGCCTTGCTTCAAAGTACCGCCCTGAACGAGCAGCGTTGCTACAGCACCGCGGCCTTTCTCAAGGCTGGACTCGACAACGATGCCTTGCGCGGGACCTTCTGCGACAGCCTTCAGATCCATGACCTCGGCTTGCAACAAAATCGCATCCAGAAGGTCATCTACACCAGTGCCCTTCAATGCAGAAACGTCGACGAACATTTGTTCGCCACCCCATGCCTCTGGAATCACCTCGTGTTGTGACAGCTCGTTCCTGACACGCTCCGGATCAGCATTTTCCCGATCAATCTTGTTAACCGCAACAACGATAGGAACACCGGCCGCTTTTGAGTGCTGGATAGCCTCGATCGTTTGTGGCATTACACCGTCGTCGGCAGCAACTACCAGAATTACGATATCTGTCGCCTGTGCTCCGCGAGCACGCATCGCCGTAAACGCGGCGTGTCCCGGTGTGTCAAGGAATGAAATTCGACCCTTGTCTGTCTCAACCGAATACGCGCCAATATGTTGCGTAATACCGCCAGCTTCACCAGCGGCAACCTTGGTGCGGCGAATGTAATCAAGCAGTGATGTCTTGCCATGATCGACGTGACCCATGATCGTTACAACCGGTGCACGGGAAACCGCATCGCCTTCAACCGGGCTTTCTGCAGCGAGTAACTTCTCGTCTTCTTCCGCGAATTCGACCGGCTTGGCAACGTGCCCCAGTTCTTCAACAACAAGCGCTGCGGTGTCCTGGTCGATGACCTGATTGATGGTAACCATCGCACCCATGTTGAATAGAACTTTGACTACTTCGTTACCCTTGATCGCCATTTTCTGTGCGAGCTCAGCGACCGAGATGTTCTCCGGAATCTCTACTTCGTGGACAACAGGTGCAGTTGGTTTCTCGAAACCATGTTTCGAGTCTCCGCCAACGGCAGCTGCTCGCCGGCGCATCGGCGCCTTGCGTTTGCGGCGACCACTCTTGTCACCAGCAACGTGCAGCTCCTTGCGTCCGTACCGTGTATCACCGTGTTTGGGCTTAGCCTTGGCCTTCACTTTATCCTTGCTGCGTCTGGCGCGGGCATCAGCTTCAGCTTTTTCAATCCGGGTTTTCTCCTCAGCCGCATCCGTCACTGCTTTTGCCGCAACTTTTCGAGCATCTTCTTCCGCGTCTTTCTGTGCCTGCTCTTCTTTCTCGCGAGCTTCCGATTCTCGCTTGGCCTCTTCTTCCTTCTCGGTCTCAAGGCGCTCTTTGGCGAGGGCTTCCGCATTTATGCGGTCCTCTTCTTCCTGGCGCTGGCGATCGAGGGCATCCTGCTCGTCCTGAGCCTGCTTTTCGAGCACGTCACGTTTGATGTAAGTGCGCTTGCGACGTACCTCTACATTAACGGTGCGCGACCGGCCTTGAGCTCCCGCGAGCTTAAGCTCGGATTGCGACTTGCGCTTCAATGTAATCTTGCGCGGTGCGGCCGCGGTCGCAGGTGTATCGTCCTGACCGTGACTGCGACGCAAATGCGTCAACAGCTCTAGCTTCGCTTCATCGCTGATATTGTCATCAGAACCTTTGACCTTGATACCGGCCTCGTCGAGCTGCGTCAGCAGCTTGTCGACTGGAACTTTCAGAACCTCAGCAAATTGTGCAACTGTCACATCAGCCATACCAAACTCCGTAATAAATAAGGCTGCTACGCCTGCTGTTCTTCTTCAAACCAATGAGCGCGCGCTTTCATAATCAGCGCTGCGGCATCTTCTTTACCTATCTCTTCGTTGATCTCAAGCAAGTCATCAGTGGCGAGCTCAGCGAGATCCTCGCGAGTCACAACACCCTTGCTGGCCAACAGAAACGCCAGGCCCTTGTTCATACCCTCGAGACTGAGAAGATCCTCTGCGGGCTCTACTTCATCAATCTTCTCTTCCTGCACAATTGCTTGTGTCAGAAGAACATCTCTTGCACGACTACGAAGCTCGTCAACAATGCCTTCGTCGAATTCTTCGATAGCAACAAGCTCGGCGGCTGGTACATAAGCAACCTCTTCGATGGTCGAGAATCCTTCCTGAACCAGGATCAGCCCAACCTCTTCATCGACATCAAGCTGCTTGGCGAACAGCCCGATGAGTTCCTTCATCTCGGACTCGCTCTTCTCTTCAGCATCCTGCGCCGTCATAACGTTCAGTTCCCACCCGGACAGCTCGCTTGCCAGCCGGATGTTCTGCCCACCACGTCCAATCGCCTGCGACAGTTTGTCCTCGTCCACGGCGATATCCATGCTGTGCTTGTCTTCGTCGACAACGATAGAGACCACTTCTGCCGGTGACATTGCGTTCACAACAAACTGGGCCGAATTATCGTCCCAGAGAATGATGTCGACGCGTTCACCAGCAAGCTCGTTCGAGACGGCCTGCACGCGCGAGCCACGCATACCGACACAGGCACCAACGGCATCAATACGACTGTCATTGCTGCGAACAGCGATTTTGGCGCGCAGACCCGGATCACGAGCGGAACCCAATATGTCGATAAGGCCCTGGCCTACCTCAGGCACTTCGATTTTGAACAGTTCAACCAGGAACTGCGGCGAGGTCCGCGTCATAAACAACTGCGGCCCACGAATCTCGGAGCGCACCTCTGTAAGCAACGCTTTAATGCGGTCCTGCGGCCGTACCGGCTCACGAGGCACCATCTGCTCACGGGCTACAAACCCTTCGGCATTGCCGCCAAGATCAATGTAGACACCATTGCGATCGACACGCTTCACCAGTCCCGAAAGCATTTCGCCTTCACGGCCCTGATACTCCTCAATAACCTGCTCACGCTCGGCCTCACGGACTTTCTGTACGATGACCTGCTTCGCCGTTTGCGCCGCAATACGGCCAAACTCTACGGATTCCATCGGAACCTCGACGTAGCCACCGGGCTCGGCATTTTCATCGACGTCAACAGCGTCGATCATGCGCAGTTCGCAATCCGGTGTCTCAAGCTCTGTCGATTCATCTGCAAAAACGAGCCAACGCCGAAAAGTGTCGTATTCGCCCGTCTCGCGGTCGATCTGGACGCGAACTTCAATTTCTTCACCGTGCTTTCTGCGAGTCGCAGATGCCAGTGCGGCTTCGATAGCCTCAAAAATGATGTCTTTCTCAACGCCTTTTTCATTCGAAACGGCGTCAACAACCATCAAAATTTCTTTGCTCATTTCCGTAAAACTCCAAATATCCTCGGCGGATTAAGCCCCGTCGGGTACCAGCCGAGCTGTATCGATCATCGTCAGCGGCAAACTGTGCGACTCACCATCCACCTCAACTACAATGCTCTCGTCATCCGACGACACCAATGTGCCGCGAAATCGCCTGCGCCCCTCTATCGGGAAACGCATAGTCACTTTCAAGGTTTTGCCTTCAAACCGTTGAAAATGTTCAACTTTTGTCAACTTTCTATCCAGTCCCGGTGAAGAGACCTCCAAGTTGTAGTTACCCGGTACCGGATCCTCGACATCGAGGAGCGCGCTAACCGCGTGGCTGGCCTTTTCGCAGTCATCCAGATCGATGCCGTCTGGCTTGTCGATCGTGAGGCGCAAAAGCCCACCTTGCCCGCTCAACCGAACCTCGAGGTCCGTCAGCTCATAACCCAGCCGTTCAATCGTCGGCTCAATCAATTTCTGAAGCTCGTCTCCGGTCACTACAATCTCATCTAACTATCTGTTCTAAAACGAAAAATGGGCCAATGGCCCATTCTTACCCAGCGCTATGTCTCTGCCCGCGCCAATGTTACGGGCAACAAAAAACCCCTAAGCGGGGCCTTTACCCACCGATACTTTGGTGGGGC
>CAYWBZ010000217.1:0-1604 GCA_964456535.1 uncultured Woeseiaceae bacterium
CCGACATCGGCCAGATACTTCGTCTTCGATTCAGGAGACTGGACTAACAGGCAGAGGTGGCTTGCCTCAGACGCTGTTCCTTTTTGTTCGCGCATGACACTGGCGGCAATCCGGCGAACATCAAATCCGATTTCCGTTAGTGCCCAGCCAAAAAGTCCATTCTGTTCATAGCACCAGCCACCACGCATATTAATGACGATTTTCTCATACGCCTCTTGAATACCGGTTGACAGAGGGCGACCTAGTTGTACATCCAGGTTCTCGAACGGTACAGAACAAACATGGGCTTCCTGTAACGCAGCAAGCGTTGCAAAGCTCGGCTCGAGGGGGCCACCATAATTAATGCGATCAAGATAGCGTTGTAACTTCAATGAGCACTCTCTTCGTCCGGTTTCTCGAAAGCGGGGAACTTGTGCTTCGCGTGCTGGCTATGGCACCCAGAACAAGAATCGACTAACTTCGAGAAATAAAAACCAACGAGTTCATCATTGTTATTCGTGGCTGCCTCTTCGAGCCGTCCCGCATATTTATGGAACTGCTGATCGAGGTGGATAAACGACTTCGGCAGCTTCTGGTGCAGTTCATGCCTCTGTTGACGCGACATGGCCTGCTTAAGAATATAGCTGTTCTTAATTTGTCGGGCGATCGTCGCGATTTCCTCAAAATTTCCAGAAGCATAGGCACCTATCACCGACATCATTCCATTTTGAATGGCAACCATCTCTTTACTAAGCAGGGTTCGAACCTCCGGAGAAAGACTCTCGACCCCTTTTTCAGCATGATCGTCAGCTTGAGCTAGCGGTGTTCCGCAAAACGTAGTGACAGCAATAAGTATTGTGCATAATCGTGACATATCAAAGTTCTCCATAGAAAAACAGCAACACATCGTCGATGAGCGGCCTCCAGTTGTCCCAGTTATGGCCCGCAGTTTTCTGTATGAATTTCATGTCGTATCCCTTTTCCTTCAACAACCGCCGGAACTTGCGGTTGGCCGCCGCATTGTCATTGGGCGAACCCGTGCTAAGGAAAATTCTCAACGGCAGCTTGGGCGCTTGCTCGTAGGCCGGAAGAAGATTCTCGACCGGGTGATTTGCCGGTGAGTGCATGCCAATCCCGGAGAACGTCTTGTATCCCAGCAGTCCGAAGCATGCCGCGTTGAGCCCACCAAAGGACACGCCGAGAATCGTTCTTGCTTCCCGTCCCTGCCGGACCGGATAGGCATGCTCAATGGCTGGAATGAGCTCGTTGGTGTAGAACCCCAGGTAATCCACATTGCAGAAGAACTCCCGATTGCGGCGATTGATTTCCAGATCGTCTGGATCACGTGAATCAACGAACACGGCGATAATCGGCTTCATCATTGCGGAATCAATGAGGCTATCCAGTACTTTCGGTACGCTGCCTCGATGAATGTATCCCGGTCCATCGGTGATGAATAGAACGGGCAGGTCTTCTGCAGCTTCAACACCTTCTGGAACGTAGACGCGATATTGAAGGTCGTAGCCCAGCACATCGCTGGATATTCTGATGTTGGGGCTGAGGCTCCCGGCGGCAACAGCCGTACCTGTAAACAGCAACAACAATGTGCAAACGTATTTCATTCG
>CAYWBZ010000217.1:1704-4313 GCA_964456535.1 uncultured Woeseiaceae bacterium
TCGGCCTGCTTCGAGTACCAGATTAAAAATATTGCGACCACCAGTGGCATTAGAATCATTACCACGATCTCGGAGAAGCTAAATTTGATGGTCGAACTGGCAATGTTGATCGTATGGATCATCGTCACGATTCCGCCAATTAGTGACACGACAAAAACATAGGTCGCTGCGGACTTCCTGAGCAGCATCAGAAGGCAGCCAAGCGCACCGCCAAAAACAATGACCGCGAATCCTCCCGTCGCCCATATAGGTCGGCCTATGATGATCGCACGGTGAGTCTCAGGCATCGCAGCAACGACATCTGCATCCATTTGCATGAAAAAATTAACACCGCCAAGAACATTCCAGATCAGCGCGATGGCGCCGACTACCCAGAAACTCCAGTGAACACCAGCAACGCTTTCGTCATTCATCACATCCCCTTTCCGACAGTGATCTTGATGTCCTAAAGTACCGATTATCACAGCTACGCGCTAGTTTGCGGTATGCTTGAGACCGCTGCCAAAAACAAAAAATACTCCCCGGGGAAACATTATGCAGAACCTGATCGGTCTGGCCGGCATTGTCGTAATTCTCGCCATCGCATTCGCTTTTTCGAGTAATCGCAAAGCCATCAATTTACGTGTAGTTGGAGCAGCGTTCGGGTTACAGGTCGTGATCGCAGCCTTGGTTCTCTATTGGGATCGCGGCCAGCGCGCTATCGAGGTCATGAAGGACGGTGTGATGGCGGTCATTGGTTTTTCGCAAGCTGGCATCAACATGGTGTTTGGCCCATTGGCAGACACCGACGTCATTGGCTTTAGTTTCGCCATTAATGTGTTACCGATCATTATCTTTTTCTCGGCTCTGATGTCAGTGATGTATCACCTGCGCATCATGGAATGGATCGTCAAGATTGTTGGTGGTGCCTTGCACAAGATCATCGGTACAGGTGCCGTTGAGTCAATGAATGCGGCCGCAAATATTTTCGTTGGACAGACAGAAGCACCGCTCGCCGTAAAACCTTACTTGAAGGGACTAACAGAACCGCAGATGTTCGCGGTAATGGTCTCAGGCCTTGCGTCAATCGCTGGCACAGTGCTTGCCGGCTATGCCCTCATGGGCGCCGAACTCAAATATCTCCTGGCTGCTGCTTTCATGGCTGCACCTGGCGGCTTGCTAATGGCCAAGATCATTATCCCTGACGATGCGGTAGTTTCTTCGAGCCAAAACGAAATGCTTGAGATGGAAAAGAGCCAGCACAAGAACGTGATTCTTGCGGCAGCATCCGGCACGACCGATGGCTTGCGACTGGCAGCCAATATTGGTGCGATGCTGATTGCATTCGTTGCATTGATCGCGATGGTCAATGGACTGGTGGGATTGGTCGCAGGCTGGTTCGGCTACGATCTAACGCTACAAATGATTCTGGGCTGGATATTTTCCCCACTCATGTATCTGTTGAGCGTTCCCTGGGAGGAGGCGCAGGCAGCCGGTGCACTGTTTGGCGAGAAACTGATACTCAATGAGTTCGTAGCTTTCTCCCACTTGAATGAGTATCTGGCCGGGATGAGTGCGCGCACGATCGCGGTTGTGACATTTTCTCTTTGTGGATTCGCCAACCTGTCATCGATCGCGATTCTATTGGGTGGCCTTGGAGTGCTCGTGCCAGAGAAGCGCGATCTGATTGGACAGCTAGGTATGAAGGCCGTGCTGGCGGGGTCGTTATCCAATCTTATGAGTGCGGCGCTCGCCGGAATATTGCTGACGTTCTAAGACGTGGCACCGCGCCCAATAATTATCGATTGCGATCCGGGACAGGACGACGCCGTCGCCCTGTTTCTTGCGATGGCGTCGCCTGACGAGCTTGAGATTCTCGGCATAACGGCCGTCGCGGGTAATGTGCCCCTGGCGCTGACGGAACGTAATACACGCATGATGTGTGATATTGCTAATTCCCAAGTGCCAGTGTTTGCGGGCTGCGCAAAGCCGATGATTCGTGATGCGATCAGTGCCGAATATATTCACGGCGAAACCGGTATCAACGGCATCGACGCATTTGAACCGAAGACACCGTTGCAGGACAAACACGCGGTCGACTTCATTATCGATGCGCTCCTCGCAAGAGACGCCGTGACCCTGGTTCCGACAGGTCCCTTAACGAACATCGCCACCGCGATGGAACGGCGTCCCGAGATACTTTCGCACATCGAAGAAATCGTGATCATGGGTGGCGCGATGCGGGAGGGCGGCAATCGAACGCCTTCGGCGGAGTTCAACATCCTGGTTGATCCGAATGCTGCGGATATCGTGCTGAATTGCGGCCGGCCAATTACCCTGATGGGTCTCGACATTACGCACAAGGTTCTTTCGACTGAAGAGCGAGTTGCTCGTATTGGTGAACTCAATAACGCTGTCGCTGACGCTACCGTCGGTATGTTGAGTTTCTTTCACCGCTACGACACGGAAAAGTATTCGTCGCAGGGTACGCCGCTGCATGATCCCTGCACGGTCGCCTGGTTGCTTAAGCCCGAGTTATTCAAGACCAAGCATTGTAATGTCTCGGTTGAGACGGAATCTGAGCTAACGATGGGGCACACGGCGGTGGATTTCTGGCATGTAACGGACAG
>CAYWBZ010000218.1:0-4307 GCA_964456535.1 uncultured Woeseiaceae bacterium
CTCCTACTGGTGAGCTCAATTGCGTTCGGTGAGGTTGAGAACCGAACGCTAAACGATGGCAACCTGGTGCTTGAGGACGTTCCGGAGATTCCCCGGGAAGTCTTTCTCGACCTGTATCGTTTCCAGAACGTCCGTGCAGCGGCCTTCCGCGCGTGGACGGCGGATAGCCAGAGTATTTACGTCTCCACCGGTTTTGGCGATGTTGACTCGATTCACCGCGTCGATATGCCGCTTGGCGCCCGACGGCAGGTTACCTTTTACGAAGAGCCGGTAGGTGGTATCGCAGGGCAGCCCGGTACAGACCGACTGGTTTTCACGCGCGATGCTGGCGGCTCCGAGTTCGCACAATTATTCCTGCTGGACGCGGTGACGGGAGAAGCCGAGATGCTCAGCGACGGGGAGTCACGTAACGGCGCTGTTCTATGGGATCGGCGCGGGACGCGAATCGCCTTTCAAAGCACACGCAGAAACGGTGCGTCGAACGATGTCTGGATCATGGATCCGGAGAGCGCCGACAGCGCCGAAATCGTGCTGGCCTCCCCGGACGGAACCTGGTGGGGACCGGCAGAGTTCTCCGCCAGCGGCAGTAAATTGCTGGTTGCCAATTACGTTAGCGTTACCGACTCGCGGGTACATCTTGTAGACCTCGATACTGGCGCAAATACGCTGATGACCGGCGGGCCCGACAACAAGAGTGTCAATAACGCAATCGCATTCGATGACGATGGTGAAGGGTTCTGGCTGGTTACCGATCAGGGCGGCGAGTTTAATCAGCTCGCCTGGCAGGCAATGGAGCCAGGCGCAGCACCGGAGATTGTTACTGCGGATATCACCTGGGGCGTCACCGGCGCGACCATGAGCCATGATCGTAAGCGCATGGTTTTCGTAACCAACGAAGACGGCATGTCCAGCGTTTATCTGCTGGATGTCGTCAGCCGGGAGTACCGCAGGGTTGAGAATATACCCACGGGCCTTGCCTTCGGCCTCGAGTTCAGCCCGGACGACCGTCGGCTGGCGATGACACTCAATACGCCACAGACACCGAGCGACACCTTTGTGCTTGATCTCGGGGAAGGCGCACTTGAGTACGGTGACCTCACCCGCTGGACCGAAAGTGAAGTAGGCGGACTCGACACTACGGCGTTCCGCATTCCGGAGCTGATTCGTTATCCAACATTTGACAGGGATGGTGAGGCACAGCGCGAAATTCCCGCATGGGTGTACAAGCCCGCCGGTAAAGGACCACATCCTGTTGTAATTTCAATTCATGGTGGACCTGAAGGTCAGGCGCGGCCGTCATTTAGCAGTACCTATCAAATGTGGATCGAGAAACTTGGCGTGGCGGTCATCCAGCCAAACGTTCGTGGCTCGAGGGGATACGGAAAAACATACGTTGGACTCGACAATGGCTTCAAGCGCGAGGATTCGGTGAAAGACATCGGCGCCCTGCTCGACTGGATCGAGACACAGCCGGACCTCGACAAGGATCGTGTCGCTGTTTTCGGCGGCAGCTATGGTGGCTACATGGTGTTGGCGAGTGCCGTGCATTACAGCGATCGGCTCGCAGCGGCGGTCGACATTGTCGGCATCAGCAATTTCGTTACCTTCCTGGAGAATACGCAGGACTATCGTCGCGACCTGCGTCGCGTTGAGTATGGCGATGAACGGGACCCGGCGATGCGCGCCCACCTCGAGAAGATCAGCCCCCTCAACAACGTTGACCAGATCAGCGTGCCGATGTTTATCGTTCAGGGTGAGAACGACCCGCGCGTACCCGTCACCGAGGCCGCCCAAGTGGTCGAGGCCCTGCGCGAACAAGGACATACTGTGTGGTACATGAATGCCCTTAACGAAGGGCATGGCTACAGAAAGCGCGAGAACCGCGATATTTACCAACAGGCAACGGTTCTGTTTCTTCAGAAACACCTGGTTGACGATTGACGGCACGGATACAAAAGGCACTTGATGAGCTTGGACAGTCTTTTCCGCAAGGCACCGCGGAAAAACTCGACACCCTTATCAATGAGCTCGAGCGCTGGAATCGAAAGGTCAATCTGACGGCGATTCGCGATAAGGATGAGATGATCAGGGCTCATCTTCTCGACAGCCTGGTTGCAGCGCCGTTGCTTGAGGGTGAATCTGTTCTCGATGTGGGTACCGGCCCAGGTTTTCCCGGGCTACCACTCGCTATAGTTCAGCCCGAACGGCAATTCACGCTGCTGGACAGCAATAATAAGAAGATCATGTTTGCCCAGCACGCCGCCGGATTGCTTGGTCTCGACAATGTTTCGGCAGTTAAAGCCAGGGGCGAGGACTATGCACCCGGTCACGGCTTTGATACCGTGATTGCCCGGGCGCTGGCAGCATTGCCGCGACTCGTGGAAATTGCCGGTCACCACGTAGGAGAGGACGGGGTGTTTGTGGCGCTGAAAGGGCGTTACCCGGCAGAAGAATTAGAAAAGCTAGAACAACTAGAATTGCCGTGGCGTTACGCAGTAACGGAGCTAAACGTGCCGGGCCTTGAAAAGGGTTCGCGGCACGCTGTGCTGCTCAGACGCCAACCATGAGAAGCAGGATCCAATGACACGAATCATAGCTGTAGCTAATCAGAAAGGCGGAGTGGGAAAAACCACCACCTGCGTCAATCTGGCTGCCTCGCTTGCGGCGACGCAGCGACGCGTGCTGCTGGTTGATATGGATCCGCAGGGTAACGCGACCATGGGTTGCGGCATCAACAAGATGGAGGTCGAGAATTCGGCCTGCGATGTCTTGCTGGGCGACGCAACTGCGGCCGACACAATCGTCTCTGCACCCGAGGGTGGCTTTGCGGTGCTTCCTGGCAATGAGGACCTGACGCTCGCGGAGGTCAACCTGTTGCAGGAAATCGGTCGTGAGATGAAGCTTAAGAAAGCGCTGCAACCGGTCAGCGGACTGTACGATTTCATTTTGATCGACTGCCCACCGTCTATAAACATGCTGACGGTTAACGCGCTCACGGCGGCCGACGGTGTGTTGATTCCGATGCAATGCGAGTATTACGCACTCGAGGGATTGAGCTCATTGCTGCGAACCATCGAACAGGTTCGCGAATCGGTGAACCCAACTCTCGAGATGTACGGCATTTTGCGCACGATGTTCGACCCTCGCATCAACCTCTCGAACGAAGTGTCAATGCAGCTCATCGAACACTTCGACAGAAAAGTATTTCGCACCGTGGTGCCGCGAAACGTACGCCTGGCAGAGGCGCCGAGTTTCGGGCTCCCGGTTTTGCTGCACGACAGATCATCGCGCGGTGCTATCGCCTATCTGGCTCTTGCCGGCGAAGTTCTACGGCGTGAAGACGAGCGCATGGCCGAAGCCGTATAAACACCTGTAGGAGCGGTCCTTAGACCGCGAAAAATTATATGTCACCAAAGAAAAGACTAGGCCGCGGCCTCGACGCACTGCTGACAAGACCAACGGTTTCCGTGTCGAGACCGGAATCGGCAGAGGCCGGTAACGACGCGCTCAAGAATCTACCAGTGGAGCTCCTGCAGCGCGGCCAGTATCAGCCACGTGTGGACATGCGTCAGGATTCACTCGAGGAGCTGGCGGAATCCATTAAAGCGCAAGGAATTGTGCAGCCTATTGTTGCCAGGCCCATCAGCAAGAAAGATGGAGTGCAGCGCTATGAAATCGTTGCGGGCGAACGTCGATGGCGCGCCGCGCAAATGGCGGGTCTCGCCGAGATTCCGGCAGTCATACGCGACGTTCCTGATGAGTCCGCCATCGCAATGGCGCTTATCGAAAACATTCAACGAGAAAACCTGAATCCGCTGGAAGAGGCTCGTGCGCTTGATCGCCTGATACGGGAGTTCGATCTCACACACGCCGAGGCGGCGAAAGCGGTTGGCCGCTCACGCGCCTCGGTCAGCAATTTGCTGCGACTGCAGGACCTGTCCGAGAAGGTGAAACCGCTGCTCGAAGATCGGCAGCTGGAGATGGGCCATGCTCGAGCGCTGTTGGCGATCTCAAATGCCACACAACAACTCAACGTGGCACGACAGGTCGTGAAGAAGGGCCTGTCTGTTCGTGAAACAGAGAAACTCATCAGGCGCATACTGGATGGTGGCAGCTCAAAGCCCGCCAAAAAAACGCCGGCACAGAACGCAGATATTCGTCGACTGGAAATTGAGGTTTCGGAAAAGCTGGGGGCGAAAGTAAGCGTTGATCACACTGCGAACGGTGCCGGTCAGATCGTCATCAAGTACAACAGCCTCGATGAACTCGACGGAATCCTGAAGCACATCCAGTAGGGCCGCTCCTAC
>CAYWBZ010000219.1:0-4267 GCA_964456535.1 uncultured Woeseiaceae bacterium
GCGGCATCAGGAAGTACATGCCAATCACCTACTGGACGTCGCTGGTTGGTTCGCTCGCGCTGATTGGCTTTCCGGGTAGCAGCGGTTTCTTCTCGAAAGACCTGCTGATTGAAGCGGTCAAAGAGTCGCATTGGCACGGGCAGGGTGCGGTTTACTGGATTGCCTACCTGAGTGTGCTGCTCGGGGTATTCGTGACCGCGTTGTACACGTTCCGTATGTTCTTCCTCGTGTTCCATGGCAAAGAACGAATGGATGCCGAGGCCAAATCCCACCTGCATGAAACGTCGCCGGTCGTCACCGTGCCGTTAATACTGCTCGCGATACCGGCTGCGGTCATCGGCTGGTTCACGGTGGGCCCGGTTCTGTTTGGAGATTACTTCGGCGACGCTATCTTTGTCACCGAGAGCAAAGATGTTATCGGCCACATGGCACATGCTTGGCACGGCAGTCTCGGATTGTTTTTACATGCCGTGAAGGCACCGGTCTTCTGGCTCGCCGCCAGTGGTGTAATCACAGCCTGGTTCCTGTACCTGAAACGCCCGGATTTACCGGAAGCGATCAAGAACAAGATGTCGGGCCTGTACACATTGCTCGATCGTAAGTACTACTTCGACGACCTCTGGATCAAGGGCTTTGCCGGCGGTGGCCGTGCTATCGGTACGTTCCTCTGGCAGAAGGGCGATCAGTTAATTATTGACGGGATTCTCGTCAACGGAACAGCAAAGACAGTGGGTCGACTGGCAGGTGTGATGCGCCAGATTCAGACCGGCTATCTCTACACCTATGCATTCGCAATGTTTATTGGCCTGACCGCTCTGCTCGGTTGGCTGATCTGGCTGCGTTAGCTCAGGGACGAACATGGAATTTTCGCAACATCTTTTGAGTATTTTGATCTGGCTGCCAATCATTGGCGGTGCAGCGCTGATCGCTATCGGCGACGACAAGGATGCGGCATCGTCCCGTGCCGGAATAATGCGTATTGCGGCACTGTCTGTATCTGTAATTACTTTCCTGATCAGTATCGTGCTTTACGTCGGTTTCGATAATGCCGCTACCGGCATGCAGTTCGTCGAGAAGGAGCCCTGGGTAGGGGCACTTAACGTGTTCTATTCCCTGGGTGTGGATGGCCTGTCGACGCCACTAATTTTGCTCACCGCATTCATTACTCCATTGGTCATCATCGCGAGTTGGGACACGATCAAAGATCGCCCGGCGCAGTACTTCGCGGCATTCCTGATCCTCGAAGGCCTGATGATCGGTGTCTTCTCGGCACTCGACGCATTGCTGTTCTATGTTTTCTGGGAAGCCATGCTGATTCCGATGTTCCTGATTATCGGTATCTGGGGTGGTGAGCGACGCGTATACGCGACCTTGAAGTTCTTCTTGTATACGTTCCTCGGCTCTGTGTTGATGCTGGTTGCGTTCATCTACCTGTATGGGCAGACCGGTGGCTTCGATTTGTTCGGTTTCATGGATGCACCGTTAACATTGACGGCGCAAAAATACATCTTCATCGCGTTCTTGCTCGCGTTCGCGGTGAAGGTGCCGATGTGGCCAGTACACACGTGGTTGCCGGATGCGCACGTTGAAGCGCCAACCGGCGGTTCTGTGATACTGGCAGCAATCATGTTGAAGATGGGCGGTTACGGTTTCGTCCGTTTGTCATTGCCGATCGTGCCGGACGGTAGTGAGTACTTCGCGGGAATGATGATCGCGCTGTCACTGATCGCAGTGGTCTACATTGGCTTTGTTGCCTTGATGCAAAAAGACATGAAGAAGCTGATCGCGTATTCGTCTATCGCGCATATGGGTTTCGTAACGCTGGGCTTCTTTATTTTGTGGTCGGTCAGTGGGAATGCTGGAGCTGGCCTCGGAATGACCGGCGGCATGGTGCAGATGATTTCGCATGGCCTGATCTCAGGTGCGATGTTCCTTTGCGTCGGTGTATTGTATGACCGCATGCACAGTCGCGAGATTGCCGACTACGGTGGTGTGGCGAATACCATGCCTGTTTACGCAGCATTCATGGTGCTGTTTGCGATGGCGAATGCCGGACTGCCGGGTACATCAGGATTTGTTGGCGAATTCATGGTCATTATCGCGAGCTTCAAGGCGAATTTCTGGTTTGCTTTCCTGGCGGCCACCACGCTTATCTTAGGCGCTGCTTATACGTTGTGGATGATCAAACGTGTTATTTACGGCGAAGTGGCCAACGACAATGTCGCAGCCTTAAAAGATCTCAATGCGCGAGAGTTTATTGTCCTCGCCATTCTTGCCGTAAGTGTTCTCCTTGTCGGACTGTGGCCAGCACCGCTGGTCGACATGATGAACGTTACGATTGAACAATTGATTGAACAGGTCGGGCAATCAAAGCTCTGACAGGTCACCTTATGAATTTGATGGATTACATTGTTGCCGCACCGGAAATAGTTCTGTTAGGACTTATCTGTGCTGTATTGATTGCAGATCTGTTTATCGATGACGAGAATCGTGTGCGCACATTCTGGATCAGCATTCTGGTATTGGCCGCAATGTTGCTGGTCCTGAATGCGACGGCACCGGATGCCAGAACAGTTATCTTCAGTGGCAGCTACGTTAGCGATCCGTTGTCACAAATACTAAAAGTGGCGGCCGTAATATTCGTTGCTATCGCATTCTTGTATTCACGCGACTATCTGAGAGCGAACGAAATTCACAAAGGTGAATTCTACTTGCTCGGACTCATTGGTCTGCTTGGTATGATGATCATGATGTCGGCGAACAGTATGCTGACGATATATCTTGGTCTGGAGACGCTGGCACTGTCGATGTACGCGCTGGTCGCGATCGATAGAAACAATGTTACCTCCACCGAAGCGGCGATGAAGTATTTCATCCTGGGCGCCATAGCATCCGGTTGTCTGTTGTACGGCATCTCATGGGTATACGGCGTAACCGGTAGCTTGCAGTTTCACGAGATCGCAGCGGCAATCGGTTCCGACCCGTCACTGAACAATTTACCGCTCTGGTTCGGGCTCGCGTTTCTTATCGTAGGTGTTGGTTTCAAATTCGGCGCGGTGCCGTTTCATATGTGGCTGCCTGATGTCTATCAGGGGGCGCGCACACCGGTCACGCTGTATCTTGCGACCGCACCGAAGCTCGCGGCGCTGGCGCTGTTCCTGCGCATCCTCGTTGACGGTCTCGGTGGCCTTCATGACACCTGGGCAGCAATGATCATGGTGATTGCGGTGTTGTCATTGCTGGTTGGTAACTTCGTCGCCATCGCACAGACGAATATCAAGCGAATGCTGGGTTACTCGACCATCGCCCATGTGGGATTCATTTTGCTCGCCTTGTTTTGCGGGACGAGGCAGGGTAATGCAGCCGCATTATTCTACACGCTGACTTATGTAGTCGCGGCAGCCGGCGCTTTCGGCATGATTATTCTACTGAGCCGGCGCGGCTACGATGCCGAGAACCTGTCGGACTTCAAGGGGCTGAATGCGCGCAGCCCGTGGTTCGCAATGATGATGATGTTCCTGATGTTCAGCATGGCTGGCGTACCGCCGTTTGTTGGTTTCTTCGGCAAACTGAATGTCATTAGTGCCGTTATCGATTCCGGTTACACCGGCCTCGCAATTTTGATGGTGCTGGCCTCAGTTGTCGGCGCGTACTACTACCTCAGAGTCATCTGGTACATGTACTTCGAAGAGGCAGAAGACAAGGCTGTACTTCAGGCCAGCACGGATACGCGGGTGGTTTTGAGCCTCAACTCGGTCGCCGTCCTGGCCCTGGGAATCGTTCCGGGTTGGCTGCTGGCGCTTTGTGTGCAGATACTGGGCTAGCCGACAGTGACTTCCCGCCATGCATTTCGTCATTATTTCACTGATCGGGACTGGCGAATTTGGCTCGGAGTTGTCATCTCGATCGTATGGATGGTGACGGGTGTCTGGTATATCCACGGAATTTACGAGTTAGATCCGGCGCAAACCCGATCTATCGATGCCGTCGGCAGCTTTCTCGAAGGTGTGTTCGCGCCGCTAGCCTTCCTTTGGCTGATACTCGGTCTGTTTATTCAACAACGAGAACTCGCCAATAACACGGAGGCCATTCGCCACTCTGTATTGCAGTCGGAGAAGCAGACGCTCGCCATTGCGGCAACGGAGATGAACGCTCGGCAGGAAACGTTTTTCAAAATCGCGGAGAGCGTAAAACAACAGCTGGGTGGAATATCGGGGATGCTTCTGGTGTCAGCCATAGGTCCGGTCGGTAGTGGGCGGATCAGCAG
>CAYWBZ010000220.1:0-4219 GCA_964456535.1 uncultured Woeseiaceae bacterium
TTAGGTTGTACCGCAACCTCGCCTTTGTCATTTTCGATTTCGATATCGGCCATGAAGTCGCCAACCAGGATCTGACCGGGTAGTGCAGCATCGATCATGCGGGCGAGTTCGATGGTTACATCGCCGACGATAAAATCGTGTGTGGTCGGATTCAGGCCCTCGGCCTGGTGGAATTCGTAACAACTACCTACATGAAAACATGCTCGAAGCCGTGGCACGGCTTTCGATGCGGACTTGCTTCTGGCTATCGCGTTATCCGCCAAGACGATGTGCATGAAGTGGTACAGATTGACGCTGGCCTCAAGCCCGTCATCCCGATTCCAGATGTAGAAACCATCGCCGCTTGAGGAACGAGCGAAATCAATATTGACGTCCGCTTCCAGCATTTTCGCATGTGCGGAATTCAGCGAATACGAAAGACTGTTTAACTGTGTCATTTGCTCGAACGGTGTGAGGAGGCTGAAACCGACAATATCGAACAATGTCACCGCACGACTCGGAACGTAGTTGATGCCGTACTTGCGAATCATCTTTTCAATGATTTTGGTTTCGATCTCGCTGCCCTCAAGCGGCACGCGCAACGGGATATTGGTGGGTTCGATGTCGAGAAGTCGCGCAACTTTTTGCATTTGTGAAATGGTGAGCTGGCGATCACCCGTAATCAGTTCGGTGATAAACCGCGGTGAGACGCGCGGCGGCATCGTGCCATCCCGTGCTGACGTGTATTCCGCTATTGCGTAGTGGGGTACAACGAGAATCAGTATGCTCTGATCCAATGGTGTCCAGCTCAGAATGCTGTTCTGCCCAAGCGACCAATGGCTGCGCAAGGCGCCCTCAACATGAGTCAGGTTGCTGCGCTGGCGCAGTCCCATTTGCTGCACGAGGCCTGCCAACTGGTCCAGGTACGGCGAATAGTCGGCTATTCGTCGAATTCCGGATTTCGACAGATCATTAAGTTCCATATTTTGGCCCGTTGCGACTTTCGCGAAGGTGGATTCTCTGCCACAGTTCGCTTCAATTACCCAATCAACACTTGTGCACGGCGCAAGTCAATACGCGATATTGCATTTTACATAACTTATGACAGATTCTGGACCTAATATTGACGAGATTCGCGCTTTGCGCGATCGGCTGACTGAACAGGCGCTGCGGACCCCCGTTGTGCGTTGTCCGGCTATAGAGAGTGAACTGGGAGACGCGACAGAGGTCTTCGCCAAACTCGAATTCTTGCAGCGCACGGGGACATTTAAAGCGCGTGGTGCGCTAGCGACCTTGTATGGACTGACAAACAAAGAGCTTGAGAAAGGTGTAACTGCCGTTAGCGCCGGTAATCACGCAATCGCGACCGCATTTGCAGCGCAAGCGCTTGGTACGACGGCCAAGGTTGTCATGATCCGCACTGCAAACCCATCACGAGTCGCCGCATGCGAAAGCTATGGTGCCGAGGTTGTAATGGCTGATGACGTCCACCAGGCATTCGAGGTTGCGCAAAAAATTCGAGACGAAGAGGGGCGCTTTTTTGTGCATCCTTTTGAGGGGCGGTCCGTCGCTCTTGGTACAGGAACAGTGGGTCTCGAAATTTGCGAACAAATCGAGAAAATCGATGCGTTGGTAATTCCAATCGGCGGCGGTGGTTTGGCCGGGGGAATATCGAACGCAGTAAAACAACTGTGCCCCGATGTGGAGATCATTGGGGTCGAGCCCGAAGGCGCGGACTCAATGCACCGCAGTTTTGCCAGCGGTGAACCAGAGAGTATCGCGAAGGTCACAACGATTGCAGATAGTCTTGGAGCCCCGTTTGCGATGCCGTACTCATTCGAGTTGACGCGAAGAAACGTAGATCGACTTGCGATGATTGATGACCAACAAATACGCAATACAATGGGGTTTCTGTTTCAGTCCATGAACATCGCTGTTGAGCCAGCGTGTGCAGCGACAACCGCAGCGCTGCTCGGACCGTTGCGGGATTCGTTGCGAGGAAAACGGGTTGTATTGCTCATGTGCGGCAGCAATATCGACTGGGATACATTCTCGCGACAGGTGGTTTTCAGCGATGTTGATTGAACAACTTAAGGAGATCGTTGGGCCAAAGGGCTGGACGACCGACCCACTGGACCTCGAACCACTTCTAACGGACTGGCGCGGGGCTGTGCGCGGTGCGACGCCGATCGTCATGTCACCTGCAAACACAGACGAGGTTGCTGCTGTGATTCGGGCATGTGCCGACGCAAACGTTGCAATCGTCCCGCAGGGCGGCAATACGGGAATGTGCGCCGGGGCAGTTCCCGATGCGTCGGGCACACAGATCATATTGTCCTTAGCTCGAATGAATGCGATTAGAAACATCGACCCGGCAAATTTTTCAATGGAGGTCGAGGCTGGTTGCATCCTCGAGAATATCCAACATGCCGCGGCTGCCGTTGACCGGCACTTTGCATTGAGTCTTAGCGCAGAAGGCAGCTGCCAGATTGGCGGAAACCTATCGACCAATGCAGGCGGGATTAATGTAGTTCGATACGGTACCGCGCGCGCCCAGGTACTTGGTCTGGAAGCCGTGATGGCCGACGGAACAATTGTGAGCAGCTTGCGGTCGCTGCGAAAGGACACGGCAGGCTATGACCTGAAGCAACTTTTCATCGGCAGTGAGGGAACGCTCGGGATCATCACTGCTGCAACCCTGAAGCTCTATCCGCTACCCGGTGCGATCAGCACCGCGCTGGTATCGATCGAATCTGCGGGCGATGCAGTTCGGTTACTGGCGTACTTGAGGACGGAGCTCGCCGATGCCGTTGAGGCGTTCGAGTTGGTATCGAGCTATGTTTTTGGCCTGGTTGAAAAACACATCCCGGATTCGACGCTGCCATTTGACAATGAAGCCCCCTGGTACGTGCTACTGGACGTCGCCATCGGCGGGAATGAAGAGCGCCTGGAGGGCGCTTTGATGGGAGCAGCAGAAGAGGGCTTGCTCTCCGATGCGATAATCGCCAAAAACTCGGCAGAAGCAGACAGACTTTGGCGCATGAGGCATTCAATAGCCGAGGCTGAGCGGTCCGAGCGCAAGGCGCAAAAACACGATATTTCGGTGCCGCTATCTCGTATGGAAGAGTTCCTGCAGCGCGGAGATTCGTTGCTGTCGGAACTGGTTCCCAATGCGCAACTGGTGGCGTTCGGTCACGTCGGCGACGGTAATTTGCACTACAACGTGGCACTGCCTGAAGGTTCGGAAGATGGGCCGGGCGTTACGAAGGCGATATACGACCTTGTAGAAGAGTTGGGAGGCAGCTTCAGTGCCGAGCACGGTGTAGGCCTCCTGAAGCGGCAATATCTACCCTTATACCGGAATGCCGGTGAAATCGAGCTCATGAGGACCTTGAAGCGCGCTCTCGACCCCAAGAATATTCTCAATCCGGGCAAGGTAATTTGACGACCAGTTCCGGTTCCGGGCGAGTTCTGACTATAAAATGTCAAATGAACTTATGAGTGCAGAATCCGAAAACGTGCGTGACACCTTCGCTGATCAGCTGGCGAGCTTTGACGATAAACTCAAAGCCACAGCCGATGATGTGGACATGCTTGCCGATATCCAGGAAGGTATCGGTCGATTGCTCACGACCACGGGAAGTAGTGAAGCCCAGATTCGCAGGGTGCTGCAGGAGCGTTACGAAGCAGGGGCGCTACGCAAGGAAACGTTCCAGCTCGTGAAATCCATGCTGGATCGCTTCGTAACAGAGAACATCGCCACCAGCCCGACTCCAGAGGAACTGGTTCCTGCGCCAAACCGCAAACCACCGCCGATAAATCCGCCACCCGTTGCTGCTGATCCAGCGCCAGATGACGCATTTGGGGCGACAACAGTAATTCCGTCCGGATTTGTTCTCGACCAGTCTGCGGAAGCTCGAGTGCAGGTAGGATCCTTGTTGCGCGATCGATTTTTGCTACAGGAAAAAATTTCCGGCGGCAGCATGGGCGTCGTGTACAAAGCCATGGACCGCCGACTGGCCGAAGCTGGCAGCAAGGACCACTGGGTTGCGATCAAGGTCTTATCGCCGCAACTGGCCGAAAACGGTCAGGCGTTGCGGGCACTGCAGCAGGAGGCGGCCAAGGGCCGGTGCCTGGTTCACCCCAATATCGTCCGTTTCATCGACCTTGACCGGGATGATGATCTTTATTTCCTGATCATGGAGTGGTTGGAAGGCCGGACTCTGGCTGACATCCTGGA
>CAYWBZ010000221.1:0-4206 GCA_964456535.1 uncultured Woeseiaceae bacterium
CGTCTATCAACGGTTTGCGTCGGTAACGACGGAAGTGACCTACATGGTGATCCATTTGACTATACAAGACTTGAAATGCCGGTACGTACACCAGAAAACGGCCGCCCGGTTTCAGGCACCGATAGAGATCAAGGATCGCCTCTTGGTCGTCCTTGATGTGCTCGAGAACATTCAAAGAGTACGCGTAATCGACTGAGCCGGCCGCAATCTCTTCAAGGCTGGCAGCAACCTCCAGCCCCGACTGCGCCAGCTCGGCACGAAGACTGCTATCGGGTTCCATACAGATAACTCTCATATCGCCATGAGAGATCGGCTTGGCGAATGTTCCCGCGCCGGCACCATGATCCAGTGTCTTGTTGCCGACCGAGTATTTTCGGATCAGGCCGATCAGAAAATCGTTGTACCTGGTCGCCTTCTTCATGGCCTCCAGATTGTCGCGACCGCCATAGGTCGTGTCGGGCGAAGGAGTAGTCACTGGTGGGGTTCGCCAGGCTCTACTGTCTGATTCCTGGCGTCCGCAAAGACGAACCGGCTTGATGCACTGAAGTTAAACATCAGTGCGACTGCAGCTCCGACAGCCAGCGGAATAACCGGTGTTCTTGCAAGGCCAGGTACGAATTCAATCACTGCAGCAAATACCGACAGGTTGATCAGAGCACCAATCACCTGCACGGAAAGATAGGATGTGTACTCTCGGCTGCTCATACGAACGGCGTTCCGTTCGAATACCCAGCGCCGGTTCATGTACCAGGTAGCGGTGACCGCGATAGTGAAAGAGATTGCCCTTGCGCCGTAGTGACCGAAGTCCAGATTTTTCATCAATGCCGTGAGAATCCCAGCGTCGATCAGGAAACCAATCGCACCGACGAAAACAAAACCTGGCAAGCGCCGTAAGAGAGATATACCCGGGACAGATGAACTTGGCTGACGACTATTCACGATCTCCCCGGCGATGACGAGGGATGCTCAGGTAGTGCAATCTCTTCATCTCCTGGCGTCCGTGAGTGACGGTGTCCAGAATAATACCGCACGCCAGGCTCAGGAACGCCAGCAACATGAGGCCGGTGGACAACAAGGCCGTGGGAAAACGAGGCACCAGGCCCGTCTCCATGAAGGTGATGAAAACCGGCCAGGACAAAACGACCGCGCCTGTGGCGAAAATAGCGAAGAACAGGCCGAAAAAGTACAGTGGCCTCTCAGTCTTGGCGAGCGACAGGATGACTCTCAGGATTCGAAAACCGTCCCGTACAGTACTCAAGTTGCTCTCAGATCCTGACGGCCTCGACTTGTAGGGTGTCTCGATTTCCGCAATCGGCATTCTCAATTCCAGCGCATGCACCGTTAGCTCGGTTTCGATTTCGAAACCTTTGGTCAGCGCGGGAAAAGACTTTACGAACCGCCGCGAAAATATCCGATAACCGGACAGCATGTCCGTCGAACGACTGCCGAAAATCATAGCGACGATCCGGGTCAGGACAAAGTTACCGAGTCTGTGGCCAGGCCGATAGGAATCATCATCGACTGAAACTCTAACGGCGCTAACCATGTCGAGAATGTCTAATTCTAATTTCTCGATCAGCATTCCCGCGCTTGCGGCATCGTAGGTATCGTCGCCATCAACCAGAACATAAAGGTCAGCATTTATGTCGGCAAACATTCGCCGCACGACATTGCCTTTTCCCGGCAGGAGTTCCGATCGGACGACTGCACCCGCCTCTCTGGCTATTGCCGCTGTTTCGTCAGCAGAATTATTGTCGTATACGAATACGGTAGCGCTCGGAAGCGCTGTGCGGAAATCGTGTACTACGGTTGAGATGCTTGCCGCTTCATCGCGACAGGGGACAATGACGGCGATCTGAAGATCCAATTGTGGATTGATCGCCATTTCTTCAGGAAACTCCATTCACCGCCAGCCATGCATGAAAGATTGGCAGAGTCTATCTTGCTGGCAGCGCGACGCCAACTGATTAAAGTGCGGCGCTGGTAGCTGCTGCCTGTCCGAAATGCGGGCAGAAACAGCAGCAGGAATGATGTCTTTTATTCCAATCATCCACTGTCCTTTACCAGGGCCCGCTTAGCCTGATTCTTCATCCAGCGAACATATCGCTTTGTAGACCATCCGCAGTCGATGGTAAGGGCCTCCCAATTCGGCACCAGCAACATTGTCCACAATGCATCCGTCGCTTCACGTCGCGTCCAGCCCGGCGCGAGAATTTTCTCCGCGTGTAGCGCATCAATGGCAGCCCGGCATCCGTCACGCATTGCTGCCATTCGATCGTCCCACGCTACGGCTGCTGCCTCGTCCGATCCTTGCGCCAGCAAGAGTGCCTTGGCAACGCTGTAGATCTCCGGGATGTAGTTACCCCAACATTCGATGTAGAGGTCCAGCCGCTTGAGACCTGACTTCGCCGCGCGTGAGGGGGCAAGTCTGCCGTCGATGTCGAGTTTCTCGTCCAGATATTGCGTTGTCGCAACAAGCAACTCGGTACGCGACGCGAAATGCAGGTAGACCGCCTGTCGGGAAATCCCGGACTCCTTGGCGATATCGCTCATACGGACGCCCCGGCCACCATACTCTTCGAGCATCCGAACGGTCGCTGCGAGGATCCGCATTCTGGTTTCATTTCTTTCACTTGACATGGTGTAAAGTTTGCCCTAAGGTTGACACCATGTCAATTGACACGGTGTCAAGTCACAAACAGGAGATAGTTATGAAGAACGCAATAAGCAACCTCGAGACCTCTGAAGGCCCCATTCTCGTTCTGGGCGGAACCGGCAAGACCGGCCGTCGCGTTGCAGAGCGGCTCGAGAGCCGTGGGCTTCCAATCCGCGTCGCATCCCGGTCTGGCGATCCGAGTTTCGACTGGAACGACCAGAGTACCTGGAGCGAAGTGTTATACGGGGTTGAGGCGGCCTACATCACGTATGCCCCTGATCTCGCCATCCCCGGGGCGACAGGCGCTATTCGCGACTTAGTTGATTTAGCCGTGGAGCAGGGCGTCCGGCGACTGGTCCTTTTGTCCGGCCGCGGCGAGGAAGAGGCGCAGCTCTGCGAGCGCATTGTTCAGGATGCAGGTGTTGAATGGACTGTGGTTCGGGCCAGCTGGTTTAACCAGAACTTCTCCGAAGGCGAGTTTCTCGGCATGGTGCTGGACGGTGCAATCACGCTGCCGGCCGGGGACATTCCGGAGCCCTTCGTAGACGTGGATGACATCGCCGACGTTGTAGTCGCCGCATTGACCGAGGATGGCCACAACGGAGAGGTTTATGAAGTCACCGGACCACGCATGCTGACCTTTACCGATGTAGCGAAAGAGATATCCCTCGCCGCTGGTCGGGAGGTCAAGTTCATCCAAATTCCGAAGGAGGCCTTCGCTGCCGCCATTGCAGACTCCGGTGCGCCAGGAGAGATTGCATGGTTGCTGAATTACCTGTTCGATACTGTCCTCGACGGTCGCAACGCCTTCGTATGCGATGGCGTCCAGCGAGCGTTGGGTCGGGAGCCGAATGATTTTGCGGACTATGCGCGACGAATCGCCGCGTCAGGTATCTGGAAGGTGGCAGCATGAATTCGCTAATACCCATCGTCGGGACGTCGGCGGTGCTCGGTTCCGCACTGATAGGCGGGGTCTTCTTCGCATTCTCGAGTTTCGTCATGAAGGCTCTTGCGCGTGTGCCTTCCGCGAAGGGTATCGCTGCGATGCAGTCGATCAATGTCGTCGTAATCAACCCTTCGTTCCTGGGAGCATTTGTTGGAACGGCCCTGCTATCAGTCGGCGTGATCGTACTCGTGCTGGCAAATGCCGGTCACCCTTCGGCGATGTTCTTCCTCGGCGGTGCAGCGGTCTATTTGGCAGGTACTTTCCTTGTCACTATTTTCGGCAATGTTCCGCTAAATGACGAATTGGCCGCTGTTTCAACGACTGACCCTGATGCAGTAAAGTTGTGGATGCAGTACCTCGACCGGTGGACATTGTGGAATACCGTTAGAGCAGTTGCCGCGATGATCGCGGCACTGTTATTCGCCTTGGGTCTTTTTTGGTCAGCCTGATTCCTTCAGCCGCTCCACGCCGATTAGCTTCATGATCGTCCTCTCGTAGTAGGGTTCAGTCTTCGCCGTGCGAACCTTGTGTAAGAAGTACTTCTCGTAGGCGATCTTGGCGAGATGCACCCACTTTCCGCGCGAGGCCCAGTTCGTGTTGCGTG
>CAYWBZ010000222.1:0-4199 GCA_964456535.1 uncultured Woeseiaceae bacterium
AGCGGCCGATGGCGGAATCCGCTGGTTTCACCTGTATCCCGACGAGTACATCGGACCGGGCGACGAGTTGCACTGGACGGGGCGTTATCAGAACTGGAACTACATGTGCGCCGAATGTCATTCGACCAACCTGGAGATGGGATATGACTCCGACACCGACACGTTTGCGACATCGTATTCGGAGTTATCGGTAGGCTGCGAAGCCTGTCACGGCCCAGCGTCAGAACACGTATCTCAGGCGAATGCCGACGCATTTGACAGCCAGCTTGGACTGGCCCTAAACCTCAGTGAGGGTAAGTCCAGCAGCTGGATCATGAATCCGGAGTCGGGTATCGCCGAGCGCAGTGAAACTCTGGCCCCGCTACCACAGGAAATCGAGACTTGTGGACGGTGTCATGCGAGACGTGGACTCATCGCCACCGATTACGAGTACGGCAATCCATTGGCCGATACCCATTCGCTGGCCTTACTTGATGAACACCTGTATTTCTCCGACGGCCAGATAAAGGACGAGGTCTACGTCTTTGGTTCGTTCATCCAAAGTCGCATGTATCAGGCCGGGGTGACCTGCAGCAATTGCCACAACCCTCACTCTGGCTCCTTGCGAGTCGGAAGTACGCCCAGCGATGTCTGTGCGCAATGCCACCTGCCATCGAAATTCGCCACGATTGAACACAGTGGCCATGCCAGCACCGATGCCACATGTGTTGACTGCCATATGACAGCAAGAACGTATATGGGTGTTGACGCTCGACGGGACCACAGTTTCCGAATTCCCCGGCCAGACCTCCGTGGTGAGACGGGCGCTCCTAATGCCTGCGATAACTGCCATGCAGACAAAGACCCGGATTGGGCGAACGGCGCATTGGATGCTCTTGGTGCAACGCTTCGTCCGCACTACGGAACGGCAATCGCCGCTGGACGCCAGGGATACGCCAACGAGACGCTCACCCGCGCATCCTCTAATGAGGACTTCCCGGCGATAGCGCGCGCGACGATGCTGACCCTGCTCGCAGTACCGTTTGGCGAAGACGAAATGGCCGCCCTGGAAAAAGCGCTTGCGGATCCGGATCCATTACTTCGAGTTGCCGCGCTTCGTTCACTCCGGCCATTTCCAGCCGAAACAAAACTAAGCATTGGTGGCAAAACTCTGGATGACCCAATTCTCAGTGTCCGACTTCAGGCCGCTCTCACATTCGCGGACATACGCGATCTCTTACCGCTCGAACAAACGAGAGCCTTTGGACGCGCCGCCGAGGAATATCGCGCTGCCTATACCATGCTTTCCAGCACCCCTGATGCCGCAGTAAACCTTGGTAATTTTGAACTGGCGAGCGGCAACCTGTCGCGTGCCGTTAGCCATTTTGAGCGGGCACTGGAAATCGACCCCAGCCATGCGCCGGCTCGCCTTAACCTCGTGGATACTCTTCGCCAGGGCCAGAGTGAAGCTCGCGTCGAAGAAATACTCCTGCAGGGCATAGCACTGGCACCGGACAACGCGGCACTGCACCACTCGCTCGGACTTGCGTTGGTCCGCACAGGACAAGCCGAGGCAGGCGTCGACGAGTTGCGACTGGCATTTGAACTCGAGCCAACCGGGCAACGCTACGTCTACGTCCTGGGCATCGCCCTCAATTCCCTTGGACAGCAGCGCGAAGCACTGATTCTGCTCGAAGATGCGTATCAGGAATCTCCCACGAACTACGACATCGGGTGGGCTCTGGCGGCAATCCTGCGAGACTCGGGCGACTATGAACATGCACAAGAAATAGCCGATCAACTAGCCAGCACCTATCCAGACGATACGAACGTAATAGCATTGCGGCAATGGCTCGCCGCAAGAACTGAACAATAGAATACATCTGCTTATTCATTCGCATGTATTGAAACTATTCCTGCGATAATGCGCCTATACAATCAACTCTCCTTGATGAGCGACAGGTTATTCCAATGATTTCAATCGGCCCCAAGACTCCAGGCACAATCGCGCTTGCCGCTGCCAGCCTCTTGTTCATAGGCTGTACTACCGTTACGACCCAGAGTTTCAAGACCAACAAGAACTCCAATGTTGAGTCCAGCCAGATTGCCGTAGGCGCGGACTTCGGAAAATACGACCGCCTGACTGCGGATGGCATGGGGATATTTTTTCCGAAAGATGCTGCACCATCGAAGGATGACCAGGAACGCACACGGCAAATATTTCGTACCGCGTTTCTGAGTGAATTACAGGCATACACAATCGTACAGAGTAAAGGTCCGACTACTCTGGAGGTCAGACCCAGTCTGATCGACTACAGACAATCTTCCGGAGGTGACGTACAACTCGTCAGGCGTGACCTTCGTGACCTCGCGGGTCCAGGCTCGCTGATATTTCTTATGGAACTGGTGGACTCCGAATCGGGCGACGTACTTGGCCGCGCCGCAGACAGTGCTTCAGTACCTACATTTGGTGCTGGCGACAACACAATTACAGATTGGGATGCCGTTCAGTCAGCCGCGGAGCGATGGGCAGAATTATTCCGCAAATTCCTTGATGAAAACCTGAACAAGTAATACCGTACGGCGCTTAACTCATTGGAGATCCACGTGCGACGACTTCGCCTTACAGGTTTTGTGCTTGCTCTTTGTGTTGTATTCGCCGGGTGTTCAGCATCCACTGGATCGGTCAAGTCGAGTGGTATTGCAGACTACCAAGGCGCGGCATTCACAACAATCCTGGTTATCGGGGTGGCGAACGACTACAACGGTCGTGCCAGATTTGAGCGTCTTCTTGTATCAAAACTGGCTGAGCACGATGTTGCAGCGGTCGCCTACTATCGCGCCATGGATGGCAACAAGCCCATCGACAAGGAATCTATAAGGCAACTGGTGGAAACCGAGGGATTCGACGCGGTACTGATAACAAGAGTTTTGAATCGCGACAACGCCGCCGCCGTCAAGAGCGGTTCAGTCGCAACTAAGTCGACCCGATTAGACGAAGGCGCACTGCACCTTTTCCGCTACGATTATGAGGAACTCAACGAACCAGAGACGCTGAGTGTCGAAATGTCCGTCACGTTATCGAGCGAAGTGTTCGCTGTCGAGAGCCGCAATCGGGTCTGGGCGATTGAATCTGAAATTTCCAAGAAGGAAGTAATCAGTCAATTAGTTGATGATGCGGTTGCGACGATTGTTCGGCGCCTGCAGAAAGACGGTTTGATCGGCTAACTCGGATCGACTAGTGGCACGACCGTTGCCAGCTGCGCATCGATCTCTGTATGAACCTGTTTTCGAGTTGATAAAATCGCGCGCTGCATGGGATGGATTATGTTTCTTGAATACGTAGCTTTATTCATATCGATTTTCGTAGCGCTGGTAATGTTCTACGGAATTATTGCTATCCACGACATCCCTTACGAAATTTCTGTCAAACGTAATCATCCCCATCAGGATGTGCTGCACGTTGCAGGCTGGGTCAGTCTTTTCACACTTCATGTGCTCTGGCCGTTTCTCTGGATCTGGGCAATGATGTATCACGAAGACCGCGGCTGGGGTATCGATACGTCAGACCGTTCGGGAAGTGATGACGAGCTCGCAGAGCGCCTTAACGCCATCGAGGCACGCCTGGCCGATCTCGAACCGGCCGACGGAGCGTAATCATGGACCTGTTACTAATCCTTACTTACGCGGCCACCTGCATTGTCATCTTCAAGGTTTTCAAAATTCCGCTTACCAAACCGACCAGCGGCTACGTCAGTCAGTTACTGCTCAGACCCGGCATGATGGCGGCCAATCTGCCACTAAGGCCTGTAAAGGTGTTCGTGCATGACGAACAGGCTCCTTTGGTGGCTGCATTCCGGCAAAATTCTGCGTTGCGACTACGTGCCGGTTACGAAGCTGAGATCGTTTACCCCAGTATTCCGGGGCGAGCCTTTAAAGGCAGAGTGGTCAGCGTCCTGCCCAACATGGCGGAAGGCCAGCTGCAGACGAGCGGTAACCTCGTTGGCACGGAGAGCTTCCAGCGTATCGGGTGTGTGCCTGTAGTCATCGAGATACTCGACGACATGTCTGAGTACAATTTGCCAACCGGTTCCCGTGCTCAAGTGGCTGTTTACTCTGACCACTTCCATCATGTGGCGATCATGCGCAAGATATTGCTGCGTACGTCGAGCTGGCAAAATTACCTGTATCTGGATCACTAGCTCACCGACTGCCGTGAC
>CAYWBZ010000223.1:0-4150 GCA_964456535.1 uncultured Woeseiaceae bacterium
GGACAATGTCCGCGCGTGGCGAGCAGGAAGCTGCATAAAATTAGTTTTCCCTGACTCAGGGAATTAGATATTTATTGAGGAATTAGAAATGGCACTGTCAAACGAAGATCTGCTCAAAGAACTGAGCGCCAAGCCAATCATGGAAGTTGTTGAACTCGTCAAGATGCTCGAAGAAGAGTGGGGCGTGTCTGCTGCTGCACCTGTAGCTGTTGCTGCTGGTCCGGCTGCTGATGCAGGCGCTGTTGCTGAAGAGAAGACCGAATTCGACGTTGTAATGACGAGCTTCGGCGGTAACAAGGTTTCTGTCATTAAAGCTGTTCGGGCACTCACCGGACTTGGCCTGAAAGAAGCCAAGGACGCTGTTGAAGGCTCGCCGTCTACCATTAAGGAAGGCGTAGCTAAAGACGAAGCAGAAGACGTGAAGAAGCAACTTGAAGAAGCTGGCGCAACCGTCGAGCTCAAGTAGTTGTTGCATCGAAAGATGCTTGACCGGTCGCCGATTGGCAGCCGGGCGAAGGAAAAGTCGGATGAGCAGCTAGTCGCAATGCGGCTGGCTGCTTGCTCGCGTCTATAATTTAGAGGCTAAAGAGGGCTTCTCGAATGGCATACTCATTCACTGAGAAAAAACGTATTCGCAAGAACTTTGGCAAGCGTCCCACAATTCTGGACGTGCCCTATCTGTTGTCGATTCAGGTCGACTCCTACAATAAGTTCCTGCAGAAATCGAAAACGATTGAAGAGCGTGATGACAAAGGTCTGCACGCGGCATTTCAGTCAGTCTTCCCGATTGTCAGTTATTCTGGCAACGCGGCGCTCGAGTATGTGAGCTACCGTCTTGGTACGCCCGTATTTGACGTTAAAGAATGTCAGATGCGCGGCCTGACCTACGCGGCTCCGATTCGTGTATTGGTCCGCCTGGTCATATATGACAAGGAAGCCAGCGGTACGCCGAAGCCGGTGAAGGACATCCGTGAGCAGGAAGTTTATCTCGGCGAAATGCCGCTGATGACCGACCACGGCACGTTCGTCATCAACGGTACCGAACGCGTAATCGTCTCTCAGTTACACCGCTCTCCGGGTGTATTCTTCGACCACGATAAGGGCAAGACACACAGTTCCGGCAAGTTACTGTTCTCCGCACGCGTTATTCCTTACCGCGGTTCCTGGCTCGACTTCGAGTTTGATCCGAAGGATTCCGTGTTCGCGCGTATCGATCGTCGCCGCAAGTTACCGGTTACGATCATTCTGCGTGCGTTGGGAATGACCAACGTGGAGATGCTCGAACTGTTTTTCGAGAACACCGAATTCTATCTTTCTGAGAAAGAGATCAAGATGGGCCTCGTGCCCGAGCGTTTGCGCGGCGAGACCGCGACATTCGATATCAAGTTGGGCCGCAAGCTCATCGTCGAAGATGGCAAACGTATTACGGCGAAGCACGTCCGCGAGATGTCAAAATCCACGGTCAAGAAACTGCTCGTACCGAACGAATACCTCGAGGGCAAGATTCTCTCGCATGACATCGTCGATACGGAGACCGGCGAGTTGCTGGCTGCTGCCAACGCCGAGTTGACGCCTGAACTGATCGAGCAATTGATCGAAGCGGGTATCGAACAAATCAGCACCCTGTATGTAAATGATCTGGATCGCGGTCCGTTCATCTCGAACACGCTGAATATTGATCCTTCGACAACACGTCTCGAAGCGCTGGTTGAAATCTACCGCATGATGCGTCCTGGCGAGCCTCCTACCAAGGAAGCTGCCGAGAACCTGTTCCAGAACTTGTTCTTCAATCCGGATCGCTATGACCTGTCGGCTGTTGGACGCATGAAGTTCAACCGCCGTGTCGGTCGTGACAATTCAGAGGGCGAGGGCGTACTCAACAAGGATGACATCCTTGACGTGCTGTCTACGCTGATCAACATTCGCAACGGCTTCGGCACAGTGGACGATATCGATCACCTCGGTAACCGCCGTGTAAGAAGTGTCGGCGAGATGGCCGAGAACGCTTTCCGCGTTGGACTGGTTCGTGTTGAGCGCGCTGTTAAAGAGCGTCTGACGCAGGCGGAGGCCGATGCCCTGATGCCACAAGACATGATCAACGCCAAACCGGTTGCAGCCGCCGTCAAAGAATTCTTTGGCTCGTCGCAGTTGTCGCAGTTCATGGATCAGAACAATCCGCTGTCAGAGGTAACTCACAAACGCCGTGTTTCTGCACTTGGGCCAGGTGGCCTGACGCGCGAACGTGCTGGCTTTGAGGTTCGTGACGTACATCCGACTCACTACGGCCGTGTGTGCCCGATTGAGACGCCTGAAGGACCAAACATTGGTTTGATCAACTCGCTGGCTGTTTATGCTCGCACCAACGAATACGGTTTTCTTGAGACACCGTATCGTCGCGTGAAAAATGGCAAGGCGACGATGGACATCGAATACCTGTCAGCGATCGAGGAAAGCCAGTACATGGTTGCCCAGGCTAATGCTGAGGTCGATAAGAACGGCAAGTTCGTTGAAGATTTTGTTCCGGTACGCTTCAAAAACGAGACTACGCTGGCTTCGCCCGGAGACGTCAGCTACATGGACGTAAGTCCACGCCAGATCGTATCGGTCGCCGCTGCTTTGATTCCGTTCCTTGAGCACGATGATGCTAACCGCGCTCTTATGGGATCGAACATGCAGCGCCAGGCTGTTCCGACACTGCGCGCTGAAGCGCCATTGGTTGGTACTGGTATTGAGCGCACTGTTGCCATCGACTCCGGTGTAACAGTAGTTGCACGTCGCGGTGGCCGTGTTGATTCGGTTGATGCTTCGCGAATCGTCGTTCGAGTTAACGATGACGAGACGACCGCAGCAGAACCGGGCGTCGATATCTACAACCTGACGAAATACACGCGTTCAAACCAGAACACCTGTATTAACCAGCGCCCGCTCGTTAAGAACGGCGATTCGATCGCTGCTGGCGACGTAATGGCAGATGGACCATCGACCGACATGGGCGAGCTCGCGCTTGGCCAGAACCTCAAGGTCGCGTTCATGCCGTGGAACGGTTACAACTTCGAGGACTCGATTCTGATTTCAGAGCGTGTCGTCAAGGAAGACCGATTCACAACGATTCATATCGAAGAGCTGCAGTGTGTTGCTCGCGATACGAAGCTGGGCTCTGAAGACATTACGTCGGATATTCCGAACGTTGGTGATGCCGCACTCGCGAAACTCGACGAGTCAGGTATTGCGTTCATCGGTGCCGAAGTGAAATCGGGCGATATTCTGGTTGGTAAAGTTACGCCGAAGGGCGAAACGCAGCTGACACCGGAAGAGAAGCTCCTGCGTGCAATCTTTGGTGAGAAAGCGTCTGACGTTAAGGACACCAGTCTGCGCGTACCGCCAGGCATGGATGGTACGGTCATCGACGTTCGCGTGTTTACGCGCGACGGTGTTGAGAAAGATCATCGTGCCTTGTCGATCGAGAAATCTGAACTTGAAAGCGTTCGCAAAGATCTCGACGACACGCTGCGGATCCTCGAAGAAGATATCTACGAGCGTGTTGAGCGCATGCTCACCGGCAAGATGGCTCAGGGTGGTCCGAACAAGCTGAAGTCTGGTAGCAAGATCACCAAGGCTTACCTTGATGAGCTGCCGCGCGAGCAGTGGTTCGAGATTCGTCTGAAGAACGACGACGCGAACGAGCAATTGCAAAAAGCGTCTGAACGCCTCAAGTTGCAGCGTGAAGAGTTCGACAGCCGCTTCGATGAGAAAAAGAACAAGATTACGGCAGGTGATGACCTGGCTCCCGGCGTTCTGAAGATGGTCAAGGTGTATCTGGCCGTGAAGCGCAGGATTCAGCCGGGTGACAAGATGGCTGGTCGCCACGGTAACAAGGGTGTCATCTCGATGATCGTTCCGGTCGAAGATATGCCATACCTTGAAGACGGCAACCCCGTCGATATCGTGCTGAATCCGCTGGGCGTACCGTCTCGAATGAACGTCGGACAGGTGCTCGAAACTCACCTCGGCTGGGCTGCGATGGGTGTCGGCAAGAAGATCGACAAAATGCTCAAGGCGCAGGAGTCGATCACCAAACTTCGTCAGTTCCTCGATGCGGTCTACAACAAGACCGGCGGAAAGGTCGAAGATCTCAAGTCATTCAATGATG
>CAYWBZ010000224.1:0-4149 GCA_964456535.1 uncultured Woeseiaceae bacterium
TTGCAGCGCGAATCTTGCCGCCACGATTGCCCTCCTGATACGCCACTGAGTCCAGGTCGACGGATCGGTACGGGATGTCGTAATGAGCGAACATCTTGCGAACGGACCAGGAAAACTCGCACCACTCCAGTGCAAACATGACGACGGGTTGCTCGGCGTCGCTCGTGACTGTGTTCAGAAATTTACGGGCATCTTCCTCAACCGCCATTGGTGCTTCATCTTCATCCTTCGCAGCGGGCGCTGGCGGCGGAGAGTCGAAGCGATAATTCGGTGTAGAGCGTGCAATTTCTTGTTCAGCTTCGGTCATATCGACCGGAATATCCTCGAAAAGAGGCGTGCTGAGATAACGCTCCCCAGTGTCCGGGAGCATGCACAGGATATTAGCGCCGGGCTCCGCTTTTTCAGCGACCGCGATCGCACCTGCCAGCGTTGCGCCCGCCGAAATGCCGACGAAAATACCTTCTTCCCGTGCCAGTGCCTTCGACAGGTTCAGGGCGTCGTTGCCGTCGATCGGAACGATACCGTCAATCAGCTTCGCATCAACGACGTCTTCTGCGAGCTGCGGAATGAAATCGGGAGTCCAGCCTTGCATCAGGTGTGGACGAAACAGCGGATGACTGTCTCTTGGTGTGCCGTCTTCAAGCCGGTCCTGCGGAATACCGCTGCCCAGCATTGGGGAATTGTCAGGTTCGCAAACGATGATCTTGGTGTCCGGGCTTTTCTCTTTCAGTACGCGCGACACGCCTTTGAGTGTGCCACCGGTGCCGAAACCGCTCACCCAGTAGTCGAGTTTCCGGTCAGCGAAGTCATTCAGGATTTCCGGTGCTGTCGTGTTTGAGTGTGCGTCGGCGTTGGCCTCGTTCTCAAACTGCCTGACGAGGAACCAGTCGTGCTTTTCGGCTAATTCAGTCGCTTTGGCGAGCATTCCCGAGCCCTTGAGCGAAGCTGGGGTCAGCACCACCTTGGCGCCCAGGAAGCGCATCATTCTGCGGCGTTCCAGGCTGAAGCTTTCCGCCATGACGATGACCAGTGGATAACCTTTTTGTGCACAAACCATCGCGAGACCGATACCCGTGTTGCCGCTGGTTGCCTCGACTACGGTCTGGCCGGGTTTGAGCGTGCCGTCTTTTTCAGCTTGCTCGATGACATTGAGTGCCAGCCGGTCTTTCACCGAGCCCATGGGATTGAACGATTCAATTTTTACGTAGATGTTGACGTCTTTGGGTCCGATCTTGTTGAGCTTGACGATCGGTGTATTGCCAACGGTTTCAAGGATGTTGGAGTAGAGCATATTGGCTTGCCTCAATAATTAGTCGTCAGAAAATTCGGCGGTAGTCTGTCGTTTTCGATTAACCACGAGCCTGGTGACGTCAGGCCTCGCGTAGTGACCGGCGACGTCAAGACTGTGGCGTTCTTCGAGAACCCGGTTGTGATCAAGTTCGACGATATACAGCGATTCATCGCCTGATTGTGGTTCCAGTAACCATTCGCCATTCGGTGCAGCGACGCAGGAGCCACCGTCCGCCATCAAATCGTCTGCTGTATCCGTTAGCAGGTCTGAATGCGGCAATTCAGGTCCGATATCCGATTTTCTCATCAATCCACCGACGGAAATGACGTAAGAGCGACTCTCGCGAGCAATAAATCGTGTAATTTCCTCAGTGTTACGGACGTTGCCCGGCCAAATGGCAACGTGCAGGTCTTCGCCTTGAGCGTAAAGCGAAGCTCTGGCGAGTGGCAGCCAGTTTTCCCAGCAATTAAGGCCGCCGGCTGTAAACGGGCCGAGCTTGTGTGTGCGCAAGCCGTGGCCATCGCCTATCGCCCAGACGAGGCGTTCTTCATGCGTCGGCATGAGCTTGCGGTGTACGGAACCGATAACACCCTCAGCGTCGATATATACCATGGAGCAATACAGGCTGTGCCCGCCGCGGTCTGCCGCTCGCTCCATGATGCCAAGGTAAACGGCGATCTCATGTTCGCGGGCTGCCGCACAGACGCTGTCCAGGTCGCCACTCTCAATCACTATTCCCTGGCTAACGTAATGCGCGAACAGTGATTTCTGAATTTCGGACTCGAAGCGGGCGCCGTCAGTTCGCTCCACCCAGAATGGATAGCCAGGCAACAAGGCCTCACCAAACACGACCAGAGAGCAGCCTTCGTTGGCTGCTTTTCCAACCCAGCTGACTACCTTGTCCATCGTTGCGTCACGCTTGAGCCATACTGGTGCTATCTGAGCGAGGCCAACAGAGATGCGGGAGTCGGACATCGGGTTCTCCCTTGCCGGAGCGGGCTTATTATTGGCCGAGCATAACATGAATTTCCGGGTTAGAATTAGCACCCAAACTCATCAAGAAACTGATGTTTTGCGGGTATTTGGCCCGAGTAATGAACCATTATTAATGAAGGAAATTGGATGGGTGATCCCCTGCGACTATATGGATTGAATGCACTGGTCTTGAACGCCGGTAGTGGTATCGGAGAAGCTAGCGCACGCACCTTGATCAAGCATGGCGCGACAGTACTTGCGGTGGATACAAATAACAGTGGTATCGAACGACATTTCGCTGCGGTAAAGGGCATAACCGGCTTGGCGGCAAACCTTGTTGATGCAGACCGGATGCCAGCGCTGGTTCAGGAAGCGGTCGACCAGATGGGTGGCATTGATATTCTCGTCAACGAATTTCCGTTGTCGTTTACAACACCGATGGATGCATCCGCTGAAAAACTTGAGCGATTGCTGCAGTCGCGAGCTGCATTAACACTATCAATTTGCAGAGCTGCATTACCGCATCTTAAGAAAAGTCCGGCGGGTCGAATTATTAATATGGGTTTCTTACGCAGCAGTTTCGCAGCCGATGCGAATAACGCGTACGACAGGGCAGAACAGGATCTGGCGAACCTGACCCGAGCACTCGCCGTGGAAATCGGTGAGTTCGGTATTACGGCCAATTACGTACAACCTGGTGGCGTCATGACGCCGGGTAGTCGTGACATCTTTCGCAAAGACAAGTCCTTGCGTGATCACTGCATCAAGGCATCAGCGGCAAGACGGCTTGGAGAACCCGTGGACATTGCCAAGGTCGTATTGTTTCTCGCAAGCGATGATGCGGTATTCGTGAGCGGTACCGGTATTGCGGTCGATGGCGGCCGTACCGGAGGCTGACGCCAGTGCACCCGGTACTCAAAGACCTGATCGGGCTCCTGCGCCTGGAGCAAATTGAGGACAATATTTTTCGTGGTGACAGCCGCGATATAGGCAGCCCGCAGGTATTCGGTGGGCAAGTTCTCGGCCAGGCTTTATCGGCAGCCCAGAACACGGTTGATGGTCGTGTCGCACATTCCTTGCATGCATACTTCTTGCGGCGTGGTGATGTGAATTCACCGATCATCTACGAGGTCGACCGGGCACGTGACGGTGGCAGCTTCTCGAATCGTCGTGTCGTCGCTATTCAGCACGGTCGACCTATACTTAATCTTGCTGCTTCGTTTCAAAATCCGGAAGAAGGGCTGATGCACCAGGTGGAAATGCCGGATGTGCCGGGTCCGGATGGTCTCAAGGACCTTACAGAAGTAGCGAAGGATATGTTGCAGTACATCCCGTCCGTAATGCGACGATTCATGACGGACAAGCGACCGTTTGAATTTCGACACGTTGAACCCGTCAATTTCGAAACACCGGAAAAGCTACCGCCAAAAAAGCACGTCTGGATACGCGCAGTCGATACATTGCCAGATAATCCTGTGTTGCATCAAAATCTGCTGACCTATGTGTCCGATTACGAATTACTCGGCACGGCCATGTTGCCGCATGGATTGTCATTCACGCGGGGCAGCGTGATTATGGCAAGCCTTGACCATGCGCTCTGGTTTCATGACGAGGTCAAGATGGATGAGTGGTTGCTGTACGCGATGGACAGCCCGAATTCATCGGGTGCGCGCGGTTTGACCCGCGGCCAGCTATTCACTCAGGACGGACGGCTCGTTGCCTCAACGTCACAGGAAGGTCTGATGCGTGTGATTGACCCCGATGACTGGAAAGCGCGTTCGAAGGCAGGTACGCAGAAGTAGAGTAATTTAGCTCGCCTTTCCTTGTGCGGCGACCGCAGCAGCGGCCTTCGCTATCGCGTCCGGGTCACCCAGGAACTCTCT
>CAYWBZ010000225.1:0-1865 GCA_964456535.1 uncultured Woeseiaceae bacterium
CCGCTGCAAACGGCGCACCTTCAACACCGGCTGGCGCCAGTCGGCGACCATTCATCAGTACCAGGGTACGAGCTTCGCCGAGACCACGCAGGCTGATCGTTGATGAACCCGGGCCGTTAGGAACAACGAGACCCGTAAACGTCAAATCAATCTGTTGACCACTTGATGCGGTAGATTCCTGCAGAATGTCGGCCGCATCAATCAGACCTACTTCGCGTGAAACCTGCGCCGTAATAATCTGTAGCGGTGAAATACTGCTGTAAGTATCGCGCTTCAGGCGCGAACCAGTAACGATGACTTCATCAAGTGATTCGTCATCTTCATACACAGCCTGATCGTCTTCACTGTCGTCCTGAGCAAACACCGTAGGTGCAGCCAGTAAACAGAAACTTGCAAAGACAATTGCAAATGGACTGAGTACACGCGCAAGGATTGCGCGATCTTCGTCGACTCTCATTTCATACCCCTTATGCTTAAAATTATCGGCGAGCTTATTTTGAGCTCTTGTGCCGGACCATCCCCAAATACGGGACTGCCATAGTTACGTATGATGCGAAATCACAACACATAAGTAAATGCCTGAGGCCAATAAAGTTCAGACTATTTTGAGATATGTTGCTAAAGCGCAACATAATCTCAAATGAATACGCGATAATTATCCAGTATTGGCTAGGTAAAACTCCGAATTGTCGACGGAGTCGCTGTTTCACTAGCATTTCGATCTGGTGATATGACGATGACGACACAAACCGGCCACAATGCTCGCACGCTGGCAGGCTATGTAGAGAGCCTGCTCGACTACCCGCGCTGGGTCATTGAGCGCGATGTCGATTTCAGCGGATGCGACTACCAGGGCATTTACACAGCATCTGCTGAACGCTGCACAAGCTGTCAATTCGGCACAGCGTGCCGCTGGCTTAACCTGGCGCAGCTACCAAAACCACCGGACCAGCCTCTTCCCGAACTCATGAATGCGCTAACGACTGCGGTTGATTACCTGCAATTAACCTATAGCGAGGGTCACGAACGCGGCTGCCATTGTGAGAACTGCCTGTGGTTGCGCCAGGTGCGCCGATTCCTGCACTCGCAAAACGATTTAACATAAGCGGGCAGTATCAATATGTGAGGAGTGTCACGGCCGGGAACTTCACGACCGGTAGACTGGCGTGCTACTGCACTCATGGTTTGATTATCGGGAGTTACACGATGAGGAAGTGGCATCTACTGACATTCTGCGCGACTTTAGTCCTCTCTTCTTGCGGAGGTGGAACCAGCTTCAGCGGCGGTTCTACAAATACAGACGTCGGGCTTGGTCTGACGTCTGCCAACGCTTTGACCGCCGCAAGTGTTTCATACAGTGCCGCCTTTGGTAGCGCCGATCTTGTGAATGTAGGTAGCAACATTGGCATAGTGGCCGCCGCGCCAGGTTCCGCAGCACCCACTACCAGCAAGCAGCTTTCCGGTTTTCTCGTCGGTGTCCTGCAACAGGTTCCATTTGGTCCCGACGTTTTCCCCTGTGCCGTTTCAGGATCGACAACGATTTCTGGTGATATTGCCGATCCGCTGACATTGACCGTGGGCGACACATTTAATGTCCAGGCTACTGCCTGTGATGACGGAATCGGTGAAATCGTCGACGGGCTAATGAGCATGACAATTACCGACTTCACCGGCGACTTGCTGTCAGGAACGTATCTGCTTGGGATGAGGGCCACCCTCGATGGGCTGCAAGTGACAACGGCCAACGATGTAATCAGTAGCACCGGTGATGTGAGTATTGCGCTGGATACAACGAACCTGCCAGCCGTCTCAGCCTCTGTGTCTGGCGGCTCAATGATGACCAGCAGCAATGCGAGTACTGAAAC
>CAYWBZ010000225.1:1965-4132 GCA_964456535.1 uncultured Woeseiaceae bacterium
CCGCGACAAGACAACCTGAACAAGATCGTTATCCTCAACCCCAAGGGTGGTTGCGGCAAGTCAACGCTGGTCACTAATCTGGCGGCTTGTTATGCCAATCGAGGCACCACTCCGGCGGTCATGGACTACGACCCACAAGGCTCAACAATGGCTTGGCTGGAGCGGCGCTCTGACGAGCTTCCCGCTATACACGGCATTGCCGCGTATAAGAAAACGATGCAGGCGACCCGTAGCTGGCAGCTACGAGTTCCAAATGACACCGATACTCTGTTGATCGATTCTCCCGCCAGCGTCGATCATGACGATCTGCGCGAACTGACGCGCGACTCCACCAGCATCCTGGTACCGGTATTGCCGTCGTCGATGGATATCCACGCTGCATCTCGCTGTATCGCTGATTTGCTATTGGTCGCCAAAGTGGACAGACGCGACCGAAAACTCGCTGTCGTCGCAAACCGCACTCGCAAGAACACCAAGAGTTTCGCCACGCTAATGCGCTTTCTGGATTCTTTGGGAATTCCGATTATCGCAGTACTGCGTGACACGCAGAATTATGTGCGCTCTGCAGAGCAAGGCCTCGGCGTTTGCGAAATGCAGCCGTCGCGCGTCAAGCCGGACGTTGAACAACTGGAGAAGATCGTTTGCTGGCTGGATGCCTGGCCACAGCGACGACGTGATTCCGCATCAACCATATCGATCAACAAGTCACCATCTGCCCCACGCTCGCTATTGAGCCGTGCTCATTTCGGCTCCGCCTGAATCTCGGCAAATAAATCGACATCGATATTGCCACCGCTTAGAACGATAGCGGTGGTCAAACCTTTTGTTTCCAGTTTGCCCGACAGGATTGCTGCAAGCGCTACGGCACCGCCGGGCTCAACAACCAGCTTCAGGTTCCTGAACGCGAATCGAATCGCGGCACGAACTTCTGCATCACTAACCGTCAGCACACCGCTCAGCAACCTCTCGTTTATTTCGAAGGTAAGCTCACCTGGCATTGGCGTTTGCAACGCGTCGCAGATTGACCTGGCGGTATCGTCGATCCGCACACGTTTGTGTGCCGCAAACGAGCGTGCAGTATCATCGAAATCTTCCGGCTCGACAGCGTAGATATCGACATTTGGCAGACGTGACTTCAGCGCCAAAGCACTGCCCGACGACAAGCCGCCACCACCGCAAGGAATCAGAACCTGATCTGGCGGTAGCCCCAGATCGATCGCATCCGTGGCCAGTTCGAGTCCAACGGTGCCCTGCCCGGCTATAATATGTGGGTGATCGTAGGACGGCACCAATGCCGCATCTCGTTCGGCAGCGATCTGCTTCGCAATGACTTCGCGATCGCCCGTGTATCGATCATAAGTAACAACTTCACCACCCAGGCGCTTTGTGTTTTCGAGTTTCGCCCGCGGCGCGTCTTCGGGCATGACGATCGTTGTCTGGATACCGAGCATTGCTCCCGCTGCTGCGACACCCTGCGCGTGATTTCCAGATGACCACGCCACCACCCCGTTGCTGGCTTGTTCGTCTGTGAGCTGACTCAATCGATTGTAGGCACCACGAATCTTGAACGACCCGGTTACCTGCAGACACTCAGGCTTAATCAACACCTTGCCGCCCACGGCTTGGTCAAGCTCAAAGTTCTGCAACAGTGGCGTATGAACGCTGACACCGTCCAGACGCGCTGCCGCTTTTTCTATATCGGCGATATTGACGGTATCGACCATTAGGTGGTCTCTGCCGCAAGCCGGTCTATCTTCGCGGCACAAATGAAGTCGTTATCTGATAAACCACTGATCGAATGTGTAGTGTAAACGACCGCACAAGCTCCGTAACTCACGGTCAATACCGGGTGATGACCTTCGGCTATCGCAATCCATGCAACGGCATTCGCAAAACCCAGGGTTCGGCTGTACGCCGGAAATTCGAATGTCCTTGAGATCTCCAGACCGTCATCGCTGATTGACCAGTCCGAATGCAGCGCCTTAAGCAGTGCACTACTTTGATCCGCGCGCAGTGGTTCCACCCCACCCTCACACGGCTTACAACGGCGTTTCAATAGATCTTCTGACATGCTGCAACACTAACAAAAAGGGCCGACCCATTACAGGCCGGCCCAAGCGGAGACTCGAGATGAGTCACAGGGAAGTCGTTTGCCTAGCGCGGGTTC
>CAYWBZ010000226.1:0-4131 GCA_964456535.1 uncultured Woeseiaceae bacterium
GGCCTGCGTTGCAATCCCGCGAAATTGTTACTCGATCCATACGCACGTGAGATAGACGGCGAATTCATCTGGGATGATGCGGTTTTCGATCTTGCTGCGGGTCAGGAATATACGATTTGCACTGAAGACAGCGCAGGCCACGTTCCTTTCTCTGTTGTGACTCCGGTAGATTCGATTGCTCCGCACACCCGACCACGGATCCCGTGGAACGAAACCATCATCTACGAGTGCAATTTACGCGGCTATACGATGCGCCATCCGGGGGTCTCTCTGTCCGATCGTGGTCGCTTTTCCGGCATGCGAAACAAGGATGTCCTCGCTTACGTCAAAGCCCTCGGCATTACATCGATCGAATTGCTGCCAATTCAGGCCTATGTCGACGAGCATCATCTGGCGCAACGGGGCCTCAGAAACTACTGGGGTTACAACAGCATCGGTTTTCTCGCACCGATGCCACGCTACGGCACTCCCGGCGAGCTATGCGAAATGGTTCGTTCGATTCACGATGCCGGGCTCGAGGTTATTCTGGACGTCGCCTACAACCACACGGCGGAAGGCGGTTTTCACGGGCCAACCATCTCTTTTCGTGGCATCGACAATCTCGCTTATTATCGGACGCACGCTGATAACCCGGCCGAATACATGAACGACACCAGATGTGGCAACACAATCAATGTTAATCATCCGCGAGTGCGTGAATTGATTCTCGAAAGCCTTGGATACTTCGCAAACCATGTTGGCGTCGATGGTTTTCGTTTCGACCTTGCTTCGATTCTCGGACGTCACGATCATGGGTTCTCGACGACACATCCGTTGCTCGACGAAATAAGTAATGACGAACGCCTGAAGTCTCTGAAACTCATCGCCGAACCCTGGGACCCGGGCCCTGGCGGTTATCAGCTGGGTAATTTTCCGCAAGGCTGGGCTGAGTGGAACGATCAGTATCGAGACACAGTCCGAAAATTCTGGCGCGGCGATGAGGGCATCAGCGGCGCATTAGCACAGCGTATGCATGGCTCGGCCGATTTGTTTGAGAACAATTGCCGACCACCATTCGCGAGTGTGAATTTCCTAAGCAGCCACGATGGATTCACTTTGCGCGATGTTGTCAGCTACGAGCATCGGCACAACGAGGCGAACGGCGAAGACAATCGCGACGGTCACGGCCACAACTATAGCTGCAACTATGGCACTGAAGGTGCCAGCGACTGTCCGGAGCTGGATTCGCTGCGGCGCAGACAGCGACTCAACATGCTCGCGACACTAATGCTGTCACAAGGCACGCCAATGCTGTTGGCCGGTGACGAGTTCGGCAATTCGCAGCAGGGAAACAACAATGCCTATGCGCAAGACAACGAGACGGGGTGGCTGGATTGGTCCGGGCTTCAAGAGGACCCTGTTTTCGTCGACCAGGTCCGAGAACTTATTTGGCTGCGCCGTGAGTCTGCGCTGTTACGAATCGAAGAGTATGTGCACGGCAGTTTGCGGCACGGTAACAGCAACATTGAAATTAGCTGGATCAATCGTGACGGCGACCACAAGCACGGCGATGAGTGGGCCTACAGCCGCGCGTTCACATTGCAAATCAAATCCAGCAACGACCGGGGTCAGGTGTCTGTAATTGCCATCGCTATAAATGGAAATCACGAGCCGACAACACTACGCGTCCCGGCGCCGAAAGGCGCCACCGCGTGGCGTATTGCATTCACCAGCTGCGATGAACTCGACGACGAGATTGCCGGAGAAAACCTCAAGCTGTCGGGGCGATCAATCGCCCTGCTCCTGTCGCACTAATCTTGCAGCGGCAGCACCGTCGAATACTTTACTCGCCGCAATACAAAGGTCGAACTCGCCGAACGAACGGCAGGATGATTCAAGACCTGCGAATTCAGGAAATCATTGTAAGTATCCATATCCTGCACAACCACGTGCAAGACATAGTCGCGATCGCCTGACACCGAAAAACACTCGGTGACTTCCGGAAGTATCGACACGTGCCGCTCAAAGCTCTGACGATTCTTGTCCGTGTGCTCGGTCATCGCGACCAGTAGCAAGACCTGAATATTGAAGCCAGCAACTTTGGGGTTGAGTATCGCAACCTGACGTTCGATGAGCCCGGCATCCTCGAACTCCCGAATGCGACGCCAGGTCGATGTCCTGGACATACCGACCAGTTCGGCAAGCTCACTTTGGTTGCGCGTTGCGTCGCGCTGCAACTCGTTGAGGAGACGTCGATCCGTTCTGGACAAGTTCATGTGCGCCCTTCGCTCATTTTTCTTTATTTAATGAAACATTTGTTTCAATTATTGCGCTAATTTAGCGCACTTCGGACACGATTTCTTCATAAATCGCGCATACTGCGGAAAAGCGTTGCACAGAAGAGGACATCGCCATGGCAGACCTGTTTGAAAATCCCATGGGCCTGGACGGCTTCGAATTTGTCGAGTTCGCAGCCCCTGACCCCAAAGTACTTGAAACCGCCTTCGCCCTGCTCGGCTTTGCCGAGGTCGCAAAGCATCGCTCCAAGGAAGTTACGCTATGGCGCCAGGGCGATATTAATTTCATTATCAACAGCGAGCCCAATAGCCCGGCTTATTACTTCGCGAGAGAACATGGCCCCTGCGCTTGTGGCATGGCATTTCGAGTGAAAGACGCACACGTGGCTTATGCGCGCGCACTCGACCAAGGCGCACAGCCTGTCGAATTAGAGACCGGGCCGATGGAGCTGCGCTTGCCAGCGATCAAGGGCATTGGTGGTGCAACCGTCTACCTGATCGACCGGTATGAAGAAGGCACCTCGATTTATGACATCGACTTCAACTTCATTGACGGTGTTGACCGGCATCCCAAAGGTTGCGGTTTCGACGTCATCGATCACCTGACGCACAACGTCTACCGTGGTCGTATGGAGTATTGGGCGGACTACTACGAAAAGCTGTTTAACTTCCGCGAGATTCGTTACTTCGACATCAAGGGTGAGTACACGGGCTTGCTGTCGAAAGCGATGACCGCGCCCGATGGCAAGATTCGTATCCCGCTGAACGAGGAGGCATCGGCTGGTGTCGGCCAGATCGAGGAGTACTTGATGGACTTCAACGGCGAAGGCATTCAGCACATTGCATTCAGTTGCGACAACCTGATTGAATGCTGGGACCGGCTGCAAAAACAGGGTATTGAATTCATGACAGCGCCACCCGCGGCGTACTATGAAATGCTGGAAGAGCGCCTGCCCGGACATGGCGAGCCCATCGACGAATTACAGCCGCGCGGCATCTTGCTGGACGGCACTACCGATGGCGACGAGCCACGCTTGTTGCTGCAGATTTTTTCAGCCAACATGGTCGGACCGACGTTCTTCGAGTTTATCCAGCGCAAGCAGGACGAAGGCTTCGGCGAAGGCAACTTCAAAGCACTGTTCGAATCGATCGAGCGCGACCAGGTCGCGCGCGGCGTCGTAAATGCAGAAGCCTGAGAGGAACAAATCATGAATCTGATACGAATTCACCACGTCGCCTACCGCTGCAAGGATGCGAAAGAGACCGTCGAGTTTTACCAGCGCATATTGAACATGGAGTTCACGGTCGCGTTTGCAGAAGATCAGGTCCCTTCCACCAAGGAGCCTGATCCCTACATGCATGTATTCCTCGATTGCGGCATGGGCAACGTGCTCGCGTTTTTTGAGCTGCCAACACAACCGGACATGGACCGCGATCACAACACGCCAGCATGGGTACAGCACATCGCGTTCGAAGTTGAAGATTACGATGCACTGATTGCGGCTAAAGAGCACATTGAGAACGAAGGCCTCGACGTTATCGGCCCGACCAATCACGGTATCTTTCAATCCATCTATTTCTTCGACCCCAATGGGCACCGTCTTGAACTGGTTGCAAATACCCAAACGCAAGAGCAAATTGACGAACTGAAGCGCGTCGCTCCGGCGATGCTTGAAGAATGGAGCCAAACAAAGAAAGCTCCACGTCACGCAGCCTGGCTGCACGAACTGGAATTCAGAGGCGACAAATAAATGAAACTCGCATCTTTAAAGGGCGGCCGTGACGGTCGCCTTGTTGTTGTATCCAATGACCTGACGCGTTGCGCGTCGGCAGCGAGCGTTGCTGCAACCCTGCA
>CAYWBZ010000227.1:0-4128 GCA_964456535.1 uncultured Woeseiaceae bacterium
TCCCTTGGCCCGCTCCCTGTGTTCCGACGAGAGCGCTATGTACACGGCCGGTACGACAAACAACGTGAAAAGAGTGCCGACACCCAGTCCGGTCGCAATCACGAGGCCAATGTCGAAACGACTGACAGCACCCGGTCCGCTGGCCAGCAGCAGTGGAACCATCGCGACGATCATCGCGACGGTCGTCATGAGTATGGGTCGCAGGCGGATCGCGGCTGCTTTCTCGATCGCCTCGCGTCGCCCGAGCCCATCCCGCTCACGTAGCTGGTTTGCAAACTCCACTATCAGGATTCCGTTCTTGGAAATCAGCCCGATCAGCGTAATCAGGCCAACCTGCGTGTAGATATTCACGGTAGCCAGCCCCAGCGTCATGAAGATCAGCGCTCCGGCGATCGACATCGGCACCGAGACGAGAATTATAATCGGGTCCCGCCAGCTCTCGAACTGCGCCGCCAGCACCAGGTAGATAATGATCAACGCGAGGAAGAAGGTGATCAGCAGCGCACTGCCCTGCTCGGCGTACTGGCGCGACTCGCCGTCGTAATCGACGGTGAAGCCACTCGGGAAAAGCACCGCTGCCTGCTCATCCAGATAGTCGAGCCCCTGGCCCAGGGAAACCCCTGGCGCCATCGTGCCCTGCACGGTGACCGCGTTCAGTTGCTGGAACTGCGTGCGTTGGCTCGGCTCCACGGACCGTTCCAGCGTAACCAGCGCCGACAAAGGAATCTGCCCGCCTGCTGCAGTCGGCAAATAGTAATCCATGAGCATCCCGGTGGTGAGCCTGAAGTCGCGTTCGAGCTGCGGAATGACCTTGTAGCTGCGTCCTTCGAGGTTGAATCGATTGACGTAGCCCTCACCGAGCATGGTCGAGAGGATCCGCCCAATCTCCGCCATCGTTATTCCAAGGTCTCCCGCGCGATCGCGATCGACAACCAGCGTTGTCCGCGGGCGCGAAAACTCGATGCTTTTTTGCAGGAAGCCGAACTGGCCGCTTTGCATCGCGGTACCAATGAGTTCTCCGGCAACACTGTCCAGGGCACCGAAATCTGCATTCGATTGAATCACGAATTGCACAGGCAGCCCACCCCGGTTGCCCGGCAGGCTGGGCCGGGGAAATGCCGCAATCTGCATGCCGGCGATGCCATTCAGTGCCTTCTGCACGTCGGGCAGCACCTCCAGGATGAAGCGGTCACGCTGCGAGGGTGGCAGCATCTTGAACCCGCCGAATACGGTGTTGGGGCCCGCCCTTCCCATAAACAGGAAAGTCCTATGCTCCTCGGGCAGAGTGTCCAGTGCCTTGACCAGTTCCCTGGTATAGATCTCGTTGTATTCGATCGTCGCGGTCTGCGGCATGCGGCCCGACATGAACAGGATGCTCTGGTCCTCGACGGGTGCCAGCTCGTTGGGCGTGCTGACGAACATGAAATAGATGCTGACCAGTACGACGCCCGCGAAAACCATTGTCACCGGAAGAAAATCCAGGGTGTCGCTCAGCCTGCGCTGGTAGGCGGTGGCAAGTCTCTGGAAGAAGCGCTCCACGGCCGCCTCGAACCGACCTGGCTCGCCCTTGCGATGCAACACCTTGCCGGACAACATTGGCGACAGCGTCAAAGCGACGACGCCGGACACCAGCACGGCGCCGGCAAGTGCAAATGCAAACTCCGTAAACAACGTGCCGACCAACCCTTCCATAAATCCGATAGGTGCATAGACGGCAACCAATGTCGTTGTCATGGCAATGATCGGCATGCCGATTTCGCGGGCGCCATCGATGGCTGCCTGGAAACGGGATTTGCCCATTTCCACATGCCGATGGACGTTTTCAACGACAATTATGGCGTCATCAACCACGAGGCCGATTGCGAGCACCAGGGCAAGCAGCGTGAGCAGGTTGATCGAAAACCCCATCAACAGCATCAGGAACACACCGCCGACCAGGGACAAAGGCACGGCCAGCGCCGGCACGATAGCGGCGCGAACGGAACCAAGCGACAGGTAAATTACGACGAGCACGATAAACAAGGCTTCGAAGAGGGTCTTGAACACCTCTTTAATCGAATCCTCAATATAGACACTGGCATCGTAGACCACGTCCCCGGTGAGCACGGCGGGCAACTGTGCCTTGACGTCTTCCATCTCGTTGCGAACGCGTCGCGCGACCGTCAGCGGATTCGAACCCGGGGCGGGCTCGATAGCGATAACCGTGCCCGGAATACCGCTGAACCAGCTGACCGAATCGTAGCTCTCCGACCCCAGTTCGATACGGGCAACGTCTTCAAGATGGATAAGCGTCTCTCCATCCTTGCGGACGATGAGACGGCGAAAATCACTCTCGGTCGCGATATCCGTTGTCGCCGACAGGTTAGTCAGTACATAAGACCCCTTGGTCTGGCCCACGGCTGCGAGAAAGTTATTCGCGCGGAGTACGTCTGCGACGTCCAGCGCGGACACATTGAGGGCAGTCATACGATCGGGGTCGAGCCAGATGCGCATCGCGAAAGATCCGCTGCCGAACAGCCCGGCTTTGGCGACTCCCGGGATTGCCTGCAGCTTCGGCTGCACCACTCGTAGCAGGTAGTCTGTCGTCTGAGAAGGGCTCATCTGCTCGCTGGAAAATGCGATATACATCAACGCTGTCTGGTCGCCAGTCGTCGAGTCGATCACCGGATCTTCCGATTCGGCCGGCAGGACACCGCGCTGACTGGCCACCTTGGCCTGGATCTCGGCAACGGCGGCATTCGGGTCGTAGTCCAGCTCCATGTGCGCTTCGATGACCGAGACACCCTGCGAGCTTCGCGAAACGAGGAAGTCAATGCCGCTGGCCTCGGCGATCGCCTGTTGCAGCGGTGTGGTGACGAAACCCTGCATCAACTCACTGCTGGCGCCCGGATAGACGGTTGTAACCGAAACAACCGTGTTGCTGATTTCTGGAAACTCGCGCAGATCGAGCGCCGTAATGGAGCGTAGCCCGACAACCAGGATCAGCAAGCTGACAACACTGGCCAGCACCGGACGCTGGATGAACAGGTCAGTGAATTTCATGCACGCGGGTCCGTGGCATCCGGATCCACAGAATTGTCGATGTTGATCGACTGGCCGTTACGCAACTTGTTATGGCCGTCACTCACAACCTCGGTACCAGCCTCGAGGCCGCGCCTGATTTCGACACGGCCATTACGCACGTCACCGGTTTCGATCTGCACGAGTCGGACCGTGCGGCCGCCGTCGGCTTGTTCCACAACGAAAACCGAATCACCGTAGGTGTTATAGGTCACCGCCCGTTCGGGCAGCGTCAGCACGTCTTCCCGAACCGACTGCAACGTCTCGACCTCGGCGAACATACCGGGTCGCAACTGGCGATCCGGATTCGCGAGCAGCGCACGGACTACAACGCTTCGCGACGCCGCCTGCACGTTAGGGCTGACGGCGTGAATCTTGCCTTCGAACACACGATCCGGATAGGACTGCACTCGCACGATAACGGACTGGCCGGGCACAAGCTCCGGAAGAAATCTCTCGGGAAGCGCGTATTCGGCGTAAACCGGATCGAGCGCGACGAGTTCTGTGATGGTGTCGCCCTCTTTAAGATATTGCCCTGGATTGATTCGTCGAATGCCGAGCTCGCCGGCAAACGGCGCGCGCACGACTTTCTTCTGAATCATTGCTTCCTTGGCAACAATTTCGGCATCGACGCGATCAAGCGACGCCTGCGCCTCGTCGAGGTCGGAGCGCGACCCCAGGTTCTGCGTCGAGATTCTTTCGAAACGATCCCGAGTAATCTCGGCAAGACGGCGGTCGGCCCGCAATGCGGCCAGCTCGGCCAGATCGACTTCGACATCAAGTTCAATCAGCAGTTCGCCGTCGGGCACCCGGTCACTGGAATCGAAGTGAATCTTGCGAATCACTCCCGGCACTTCTGCCGAGATGACCACGCCGCGTACCGGCGTAATACTGCCCACCGCCTTCAGCGCCGGTTGCCAGGTTTCGTGCATGACGATCCGAGTTGACACGACGGCTGGCGGCGGGGCACCTCTGCTCGTCATTTGCTGCTGCATCTGCAAGTACTTCCAGCCGAAAATCGCGCCAAACAGCACAGTAAGAAGAAGCAGTACCAGCACCAATCTCTTA
>CAYWBZ010000228.1:0-4125 GCA_964456535.1 uncultured Woeseiaceae bacterium
ATTGGCGAGGATCAACAGAATGTCAGTTATCAGGCCGATTTCCGGTATGCCGGTCAGGCATTCCAGCTGTCGTTGGCCGTTTCGAAGGAGGCCCTACAGGATAAAGGTCTTGCAGCACTGACCGACGAATTCGATCGTCAGCATGAGCAGCTGTTTACCTTCGCACATGGTCAGGATCACGAAATTGTGATGATCCGGGCGATTGTCAAAGCGAAGAGCAGTTTGACGGCTGATCTTAAAGAGGTCAGTGACAAGAAATCCGATCTTAATGATGCGAAATTGCACGATACGAAATTTTACTTTGAACAAGACTGGCATGATGCGGGGATTTACGACCGCGACAAACTGGGTGTTGGTACCGTTGTCCCCGGCCCGGCAATTGTTGTCGAGATGGACTCAACAACTTTGATCTTGCCAGACCACGCCGCCACCGTCGACGAAGTCGGCAACCTTCTAATCAATCCGGCTAAGTGAGGGGTTCGTCATGACAGCAAGAATCATTGAAACAAACTCCATGCCGTTTGAGTCGGTCGATGTTGACACAGTAACGGTCGACATTATCGAGAATGCGCTTAGTAATGTTCGCGTCGAGATGGACGCGGTGCTATTTCGCACGGCGATGAGTCCGGGAATTCGAGAGCAGGGCGACTGCTTTCCAATGGTCGCGAATCGTGACGGAAAAATGGTCGTGGGTCAGTTTGGCTCGTTTATTCACGGATTCATGGAGGCCTACGACGGCGAGATTGAGGAAGGCGACATCATCCTGACCAACGATCCGTACATGTGCAACGCCGCGGTGTCTCACTTGCCCGACTGGATCGTACTGGTGCCAATTTTTAAGGACGGCCGCCATTTGGCGTGGTCTGCGATGTTTGGACACATGTCAGACAATGGCGGCATGGTGCCGGGTTCAATTCCGATCAGCGCAGAAACCATCTATCAAGAGGGCCTTCGGATCCCGCCGACAAAACTTTACAAGAAAGGCGAGTTGCAGGAAGACATGCTTGAATTGATTCTCCACAACGTACGGACATCGGATTGGAATCGATTTGACCTCAACGCCCTGGTAGCGGCCTGTCGAACGGCGAGCAAGCGCTGCGTTGAAATCGCTGAACGATTTGGAGATGACGTTTTTCAAACGACAATGCAGATCATGCTCGATCGCAACCTTGAGGCCATGCGTGCAATCATCAATATGATTGTTCCTGAAGAGCCACAGTACTTCGAGGACTATGTTTGCGACGACGGTGTTGGCAAGGGTCCGTATAAGATCGCATGCAAACTATGGCGGGAGGGTGATGTCGCCATTTTTGATTTCGCAGGCACGGATCCGCAGGCGAAGAGCTCGATTAATTTCTATTTGAGCGAAGACATGTTCAAAATGTTCTTTGGTGCATTCACGATTAACCTTTTCGACCCCCACATCTTGTTTAACGATGGTTTCTACGAGCTGGTCGATGTACGTATTCCGGAAGGTAGCTTGTTGAAGCCCAAATTCCCGGCTGCGCTCTCGGGCCGAACACACGCCTTGGGACGAATCTTCGATGTCATGGGTGGCGTGTTGGGCCAGGGTGCGCCGGACTCGATGAACGCAGCCGGCTTTTCCGATAGTCCGCATTTGTTCTACTCCGGCTACGATAAAAAAGGCGAATGGTTCCAGTTGTTCCAGATTGGGTTCGGCGGAATTCCTGGCCGACCGGTTGGCGATGGTCCCGACGGACATTCGTTGTGGCCAGGTTTTACGAACGTGCCCAATGAATTCATCGAAGCCTACTTTCCGCTACGCATCGTCAAGTACGAACCGATCGCCGACTCTGGTGGCGCCGGATTGCACCGCGGTGGTAACGGTCTTTCAGTAGCCTACGAGTTCCTCGTTGACGGGCAGATCGGCATCCATGATGATCGGTGGCTAACGTATCCGTGGGGCGTACGTGGCGGCGACCCTGGTATGCGTTCGACCAAGCGATTGCTGCGCTCGGACGGCACCGAGGAGTGGTTGCCCGCCAAATGTGACGGTGTGAATGTTAATGTTGGCGATGTTCTTTTCTTCAACACCTGGGGCGGCGGTGGATGGGGCGATCCAATGGAGCGTGACCCGGAACTCGTCAGGACTGACGTCAACCGCGGGCTCGTCACACGCGAAGGCGCGGCTCGATACGGTGTTGTGTTGAGTGACAACGGCGCGGTCGACGAGGCTGCAACGACAAAACTGCGGGCTACGCTAATCAAGGATCGTGGTGACATGGGATTATTCAATTTTGGTGGCACTATCGAGGAACTGGTAGCACGGGCTCAGGAAGAGACGCACTTGCCTGCGCCGCAGCGACCGAACGCCTGATAGACAGGGAGTATCAAGTTTCAAGGCATGAATGAACTACTCAATTCACTGAAGTCGGAGCTGCAGCTGTCGCAGCATGGCGCGATGGCGCGGGTGCCGCTTTATCATCAGCTGTACACGGTGCTAAAAGGCGCCATTCTCGACGGCACAATTGCCTATGACACGCAGATGCCCACAGAGCATCAATTGATAAAGGTATTTGATGTATCACGCGTTACGGCGAAACGAGCAATGGACGAGCTTGCCGCCGAAGATTTGATCGCACGTTTTCGCGGCAAGGGTTCGCATGTCACCTATCAATATGTTCCCAAGCCCATCAGAGGGCCCCTGGTCGGCATGCTTGAGAGTCTTATTGATATGGCGGAGCACGATAGTGTTCGTGTCGTTTCGATCGAGAAAATTGCGCCACCCGCTGACATTCGGGAGCTTCTCAATTTGTCCGAGGGTCAATTCGTGCACAAAGTGGTACGCGTCAATAGCAACGAGGAGGGCGAGCCGTACGCTTATTACGTCAGCTGGACGACCGGTATTAGCAAGGCGTTTACCAAGCGCAAGCTTGAAAGCGAGGCACGGGTCAAGTTGCTCCGCGAAAACGACATTAACCTGACCAAGATGAAGCAGGTACTTAGCGCCGAACATGCTTCGGCTCGTATTGCGACAGAACTCGACGTGGAACCCGGTGCGGCATTGCTGTCCGTGCGTCGACTCGGTCATATCGCCAGCGGAGCCGTCGTTGATGTACTTGACGGTCTGTACAACCCCAAGCGTTACCAGTACGCAATGGTCATGAGCGTCGACTAGGCGTTCGGAAGCCCACCGATGTCAGATGAGCTAAAAGACAATTACAGTGTTTATGACGGCACTTTGGGATTTGGCCAACGACCCGCTCTGATTCTTGTCGATTTCGTGCAGGCCTACTTTGACAAGGACTGCGATTTGTTCGCTGATGTGGAAGCAGAGCTGGCTTCGGCATTGCGCGTTCGTGACGCCGCTCGGGCGGCCGGCATTCCCGTAGTCTACTCGAACGTTGTTTACAGGGAAGGAGGTGCTGACGGCGGGGTCTTTTTTCGAAAGGCACCTGTACTCAAGAACTTCATTGCCGGAAATCCAATGGGTGAATGGGCAGCGGGATTGCAGCCAGCAGACGGTGAACTCGTAATTTCAAAACAGTATCCAAGTTCCTTTTTTGGAACTTCACTCGCTGCAGACCTCAACGCACTCGATATCGATACACTGATAATTACGGGTGTCACAACCAGCGGATGCGTTCGTGCGACCTGTATCGACACGATGTCACACGGTTTCGTTCCAATCGTTGTCGCAGATGCCTGTGGCGACCGGCACGAAGCACCACACAAAGCGAATTTGTTTGACATGGATGCGAAATACGCGGACGTCATGAGTGAGGCAGACGTAATAAAACATTTGCAGGGATTGGGCGCAGAAAATGGATAGCGCAGGATGACAGTTCGGAAAGTCAGTATCAACGAAGTTGGCCCACGCGACGGCCTGCAGAGCGAACCCGAAATTTTATCAACAGCGAGCAAGGTTGAGTTCATCGGCCGGGCGGTCGGCGCTGGTATCAAGCGTCTTGAAGTCGCCAGTTTCGTGCATCCGAAGAAAGTCCCGCAAATGGCGGACGCCGAGGCGCTTTTGGCGCAACTGCCGCTAGTCGACGGCGTGTCCTACATTGGGTTGATAATGAATGAACGCGGCCTTGATCGTGCGCTCGAAACTCCGGTACACGAAATCGGCATGGTCGTGGTGGCCACCGACACCTACAATCG
>CAYWBZ010000229.1:0-4105 GCA_964456535.1 uncultured Woeseiaceae bacterium
ACCAGGCGGACCGGGCCCTCAGGCTCGGGCGTTAACAGTAAATGATCAATGACCTCCACCGTGCGATCATTGAAGTAACCGTCCGGGTAGCCAAGTCGTACGTAGGACTCCTGGAATAGCGGGTAGAAGCGACGATACGTTTCAGCGACAACCTCGAGATCGGCCCTGACTACCAGGTTGACGAGTAAATCGTATCGCTTGTAGCTATCGGGGTTCAGGTAGTAAAGCTCCTTGTCATCGGTAGCGTCCGCGACAAGTGATTCGGTGAGCCTGTTAACGGGGCGGATTTTCTCTGCCACGTGGCTGCGCGTCAGGTTGTCGATCGTCGCGACGAAATTATCGACAAGCGCCTCGTTCACGAGTACGGGTTCAACATCGGGGCCGAAAATATCGATGAGGGCCAGCAGGAGGTAACTGTCACTGTCATCCAGTGGCGGCAATGGCACAAGCTTACGGTCGGGTGACGTCAATTCTCCGAGCGGTGCTATCGGATGTACCGGACCGCTATGGGTGGGTTTCTCTTCGACAACGACCGCGGGTTCCATGACGGTAGGCTCGTCGACCTTTGGAAGCAGGTCATCCCGGAAGAACCAAGCCGCGCCGGCCAGACCGACAAGCAGTACGATGAAAACCAGTAGTTTCACGTCGGGATCGTCCACGGTGTTTACTCTACCTCATTTGGCCTCGAGGTCCGCAATAACCGATATATTATCGATTCTAACTGTCCGTTATGATTTTCTAAAACATATGGAGAGGGCCAAGCTGATGTCCTATGAATCAGAAGACATTCGGAATGTATGCCTGGTAGGGCCGAGCAATGCAGGTAAGACTCAGCTCGCCGAGGCACTTCTTTTCACTGGCGGCGCCATCCCGAAATGCGGTTCCGTTGATCAGGGCGATACCGTCTCGGATTTCACACCTCGCGAGCGGCAATTGGGGCATTCGCAGTATTCATCTATTTGCCACCTGGATCATGAAGGTATCCACGTCAATCTGATCGATACCCCGGGATATCGGGATTTTTATGGCCGTGCACTATCTGTACTGCCAGCCGCGGACACGGCTGCGATCGTCATCAATGCGCAGTCGGGTATTGAGGAGGTGACGCGGCGCATGATGCAGGTTGCACAAAAGCGACGACTTTGTCGCATGATCATTGTGAACAAGATCGATGCGGAGGAAGTGGACCTGAAAGCCCTTCTGGCGAAGATTCAGTCCGAGTTTGGTCCGGAGTGCCTGCCACTGAACCTGCCGTCTGCCGATGGCACCGGCGTGGTCGATTGTTTTTTCCAGCCAACGGGTGCTGAGACCGCATTCGGCTCCTTCTCAACAGCCCACACAGAGATCGTCGATCAGGTCGTTGAAGTCGATGAGGATCTGATGGAAATCTATCTCGAGCAGGGACAGGAACTGAAGCCTGAGCAACTGCATGACCCCTTTGAAAAAGCGCTACGCGAGGGCCATTTGATACCGGTCTGTTTCGTATCGGCCAAGACTGGTGCCGGTATACCCGAGCTACTCGAGGTATTCGAGCGTCTGATGCCGAGTCCGCTGGAAGGCAACCCGCCGTTGTTCCTCAAAGGCGAAGGCGACGATGCTGAGGAAGTCGTCGTCAACCCGGATCCACAAGCACACGCCATCGCCCATGTATTTATGGTGAGCATCGACCCTTTCAAGGGTCGGCTGGGTGTCTGTCGGATTCACCAGGGAACGATAAAAGTCGGAAGCCAGCTTTTTGTTGGAGATGCCCGCAAACCGATCAAGGTTAATCGTTTGCTGAAACTGAACGGCGACACGTACAGTAAAGTGGAAGAGGGCGTCACCGGCGACATCTGTGCCATCCCGCGGGTTGATGAAATGCACTACGACGCGGTGCTGCACGATTCACACGACGAGGATCACTTTCACCTTAAATCTATCGAACTACCGCGCCCGATGTATGGCCTGGCCATAAGGCCGCCGAGAGACTCCGACGCGCAGAAAACCTCGGACGTGCTGCATATCATCGAAGCGGAGGATCCCTCCATTATCCTGGAACACAATGCCGCGCTGAATGAAATTGTGCTGCGCGGTCTTGGTGATTTGCACCTCAGAACTGTGCTCGAACTGATCGCTGATCGCTATAACCTGAAAGTGGATACGGCCCTGCCTTCAATCGGGTATCGAGAGACGATCACGAAGCCGGCAGAAGGACACTGCAGACACAAAAAACAAACGGGCGGCGCGGGACAGTTTGGCGAAGTGTATTTACGGATAGAGCCGTTACCGACAGGCACCGGTTTCGAATTCGTAAACAAAGTCGTCGGTGGCTCAATTCCGTCTCAGTATCTTCCAGCCGTTGAAACCGGTGTCCGGCAAGTAATGCAAGCCGGTGCCAGTTACGGTTACCCGATGCAGGACATCAGGGTGCAGGTTTACGACGGCAAACATCACCCGGTCGACTCCAAGGAAATAGCATTCGTTCAGGCAGGCAAGAAGGCATTTCTGGAGGCCGTCGCCAATGCAGCGCCGGTCCTTATGGAGCCTGTCGTTGATGTCTCCGTCACCGTGCCGAATCGGTGTGCCGGTGGTGTCACGGGAGATCTGTCCTCTATGCGTGGCATGGTAAGCGGTACGGAAGCAATCGCCGAAAGTCGTATCGTTGTCTTGGGTCAGGTCCCGCTGAAAGAAATGCAGGACTACCATTCCCGACTAAAATCACTGACTGGCGGTGAAGGCAATTTCACTATGGATTTCAGCCACTATGCAGAAGTGTCTGCAGAAGCGCTGGATCTGGAGGCATCAGCTTGAAGGACAACCTCAAAAAACAATACGTTTACCCATTCGTCGATGGCGATGGCAGTAATAAAAAATTACTGGGCGGCAAGGGTGCGAACCTCTGCCAGATGACCCAGATCGGCATCAATGTTCCGCCTGGGTTCGTCGTTACTACCGACGCCTGTCTGGATTATCTGCAGGGAAACAATCTTCCCGAGGGTCTGATGGCGTCCGTTCGGGAAGAGATTGGCAAGCTCGAGGAAGCGACAAAGAAAACTTTCGGTGAAGGCGCCGATCCATTGCTGGTCTCGGTTCGGTCCGGGTCCGCGATGTCGATGCCCGGAATGATGGATACCATTCTTAACCTGGGCCTGAACGACGAGACTCTCGCCGGCCTGATTCAGCAGACGGGCGACGAGCGCTTTGCCTATGATGCTTATCGTCGATTCATACAGCTGTTTGGAAAAGTGGCTTTGGGTATCGACGACGAAAAATTCGACGAGCATTTCGAAGCCGTCAAGACTCGCGTTGGGGTCAAAGTCGATGTCGGCCTCGAATCTGGCCACCTAAAGGAAATCAGCGAGAAATTCCTCGAAGTTGTTCGTCACGAGACTGGCGAGGATTTTCCACAAGACGTAATGGTGCAGCTGGAACTGGCGGTCGAAGCGGTTTTTCGATCATGGATGGGAAGGCGCGCGGTTGCTTACCGCAAGGAGTTCCACATAACCACTGACATGGCGAATGGAACAGCGGTGACTATCCAGTCCATGGTCTTCGGCAATATGGGCGACGATTGTGCCACCGGCGTCGGTTTCACCCGCAATCCGGGAACGGGTGAAAACGAGATGTTCGGTGAGTACCTGACCAATGCGCAGGGCGAAGACGTCGTCGCAGGTATCCGAACGCCGAAACCCCTGCAGCAAATGGAAGACGAGATGCCGGCGCAGTTCGAGAAACTCGCCGAGTTGCAAAACCAACTCGAGTCACACTTTCAGGAAGTGCAGGACTACGAATTCACTATAGAAAAGGGAACGCTCTACTGTCTGCAGACCCGCAACGGAAAAATGAACGCGGCCGCGCTGGTCAGGTCCTCCGTAGAAATGTTTCAGGAGAAGTTGATATCGAAACAACAGGCGCTCTTGAGGATTGATCCGGAGATGCTGGAGCAACTACTTCATCCCCACCTTGACCCGGAAAGCACAGTGCAGCCGATAGCGCAGGGCTTGCCGGCATCTCCCGGGGCCGCTTCCGGGAAGTGTGTCTTCGACGCAGATCTGGCGGAAAAACAGGGCAGGACTGGAGAGAAAGTTATCTTGCTGCGTGAAGAAACGCGTCCGGACGACATTCA
>CAYWBZ010000230.1:0-4095 GCA_964456535.1 uncultured Woeseiaceae bacterium
ATCGCTGAAAATCGACCATTTGTCGGAATGTCACCTTGCCAGGCGACGTTTCTTGACGGCTATCACATGAAAAATCCGACCGGAACCGCATACTTTCCAAAGTTTCAGCGCGACTCAGAGCCAAGAGTCGCCAAGATAGGGATAGGAAATGAAGCGGGAAAACGGATTTAGTCTAATTGAGCTGATGGTCACGTTGGGCATGGCAACGATCGTAATGTCCATCGGCATACCAAGTTTTCGCAGTGTAATTATGGACAATCGTCTGGTGACACAGGCGAACGAGTTCGTTACCTCAATTAACTTGGCCCGAAGTGCCGCTGTGCGGTATCAACGCAATGCGATGGTGTGCGCAAGCGCCAACTTCGATGCCGCTGTCCCAAGTTGTACAGCCAGCACGGATTGGTCGAATGGCTGGATCGTTTGGGTAGACAAGAACCGCAATGCAGTGACTGATGCGAACGAAGTCTTGTCTGTATTCGCACCGCTGAATGACACATTGACGTTTTCCAGCCTTGGCGCCGGTGGACTCACTTATAACGCCCGCGGCTTTTCTCTTGCTGGCGGCGATGATTTGGTCTTATGTGATTCTCGAACAGCTGAGACCGGCAGATTCATCCGCGTTAATGCCGTAGGTCGAACCAACATATCCCGCCAAGGATGTACCTGATGGACCGCAGAAATCAGATCGACATGTCACGGTTAGCAATCCGATTCGTGCATCGGCAATCGGGTTTTACACTGGTTGAAGTGCTGGTATCTGCACTCTTGTTGTCGATAGGGCTGGTCGGGCTTGCAGGGTTGCAAGCGGCGTCGCTGGCAAACAATCAAAGCTCGTTCATGCGATCTCAGGTTACGGCTCTTTCCTATGATCTCGCCGATCGCATGCGTTCGAATATTGTCGGTACGAACGCAAATTCTTACATCCCGACAAACGCCGCGTTAACCGCCTCCTGCACCTCAACGGTGGGCTGTTCGCCACAGCAACTGGCGCAGAATGATATTGCTGAGTGGAATGCAGCAATAGCCACCTATCTGCCGATGGGGCAGGGATGGGTATGTCTGGATAGCACTCCGAACGACGGAACCGGTGTAGGCAATCCGGCGTGCGACGGTGTCGGAACTCAATTCACGATCAAAATTTGGTGGGATGACAATCGCGACGGTGCCATTAATCTCACGCTGGCAAACATGGAACGATTCACAGTCTCGTATCAATTGTAATGATGATGCTAATACAACCCAAACATAACGTGCGAAAGCTCGCCGGCGTCTCTCTCGTTGAAGTCATGATCGCCATGCTATTAGGCATACTACTAATGGGCGGGATACTGCAGGTATTCGCTTCGTCGCGACAGTCGTACAGAGTGCACGACGCAGTATCGAGAATGCAGGAGGGCGGTCGCATGGCTCTGGAGATCATGGCCAGAGATGTTCGCATGGCCGATTTTTGGGGCTGCCTCAGTGAAGGAGGCAACGTTGTCAACAACCTCAATAACGCAGGGGCGGGCTACATTGACTTCTCAGCGGGCGGCATAGGTGGTACCGAGGGAGCGGCCGGGGCGCCGGACACTCTCATTTTGCGCGGCGGTATCAATTCAGACCTCGGCGTCGAACCGCCCTACGGACCACAAGCATCAGCGAACATCAAGGTCGCTGCCGGTAGTGATCTAGAACAAGATGACATCATATTTGTCAGCGACTGTGGCGCCGGCGACATATTCCAGATATCCAACGCCAACCCAAGCGGTGCCGGCGTCTTGGTACACAACACTGGCAATGGCTCACCGGGAAATTACAACGCTACCAATCCGCTTTGTCCCGGAGGCAACGCACATTGCCTTTCAAAAATTTACGGCAGTGACGCCAGTGTCTTTTTAGCTCAAGAAATTACTTTTACGGTTGCGCCGGGCTCCGAGGGGCAGCCCGCCTTGTTCAGGAACGGTCAGGAGTTTCTTGACGGCATCGAAGACCTTCAAATCGTATACGGAGAGGATATCGATGGTTCAGGCGTCGCCAATTATTATGTCCCGGCCAACCAGGTCGTCGATATGGATAACGTTATCAGCATTCGTTTCGCGGTTGTGACGCGTTCCTACAATGACAATCTGACCGGCGGTCTGACGCAAAACTATACCGTTCTCGGCACGGACGTCATCGCTGCGGACAGTCGTTTGCGACAGGTATATACAAGTACGGTCACGGTCCGGAATCGTCTATGAAGAATAAATTGAAAAGTGGCATGGAATCTCCACTTCGGTTGGCAAGTGCGCTCGGCAGTCGGAAGCGCCAGAGCGGCGTAGTTCTGGCAGTAAGCTTGATCTTGTTGCTGGTGGTCACTTTGATCGCGGTTAGTAGCATGCGAGGCACGATGCTGGAAGAGAAGATGGCGGGAAATAGCCTGGATCGAAACCTCGCTTTTCAGTCGACTGAATCGGCCATAAGAGAAGCAGAAATTTCAATCGAGGGTGTGGCTAGCCTCGGGAGTTTTGACGGTAGCGCTGGTCTGTTTGGGCTCCCAGATGCGGAACCGGATTTCGCGACTTCGGCGACCTGGAGTGATGCGAACCAATCCGTCGTGGCAGACGACGCGTATGGCGCCTATGCGGAGCCGCAATACTACGTTAAACATTTCACAACGGTGCTCGGTACGGAAGGTGCACTAAACATGTCCGGATACGGCGACAATAAAGGCACGGGCGATGTCACGGTGTTCAAGATTACGGCACGTGGAACCGGTGGCAATTCCGATTCCGCGGAAGTGATACTTCGAACCTACTACGGGCGCATTTTCTAGGTCCATATTACGGCTAATGACTATGACTACGATGATCAAGAATACACATTTGAGAACCATGGCAGCTACTGCTGTTATGAGCGTCGCGCTGTTGAGTCCCATTGCATCATCTGCAGCGCCGGGCACATTGGCTGACTCACCGCTGTTTCTGAGCAATTCAGTTGAACCCAACATCTTGTTCATGCTCGATGACTCCGGAAGTATGGACTGGGGCCTGATGACCGAGGAGGACAGCGGAATAATGTTTGCAAGCTGTGCCTATTACTATGCGCAGCCAGCGCCTGACAACGATTACTTTTGGGTCATGGCTACTGAAGAGGCGCTGAAGGATCAGGGCATTGCTGCGCCTTATGGCGGTGTCTGGAGGGCATGGAGCAAAGATTACAACCGCCTGTACTATGATCCACGGATTCCCTATACGCCCTGGCCTGGTGAGAATTCAAGCAACAATTTGCACCAGAACGCGAATCCGGTGGCAGCGCTTTACGATCCCTATGTGGCAGCGACAGGATCGCTTAATCTAACCGCGACAACGAGTTATTCAACTGACTACTGTGCGGGTGGACTCGGTTCTTTCACGGTCAATAATTACTACCCGGCCCGGTATTACGAATGGTCGGACACCGACGCCGACGGCGTCGTTGATGCCGCCGACGAACACAAACTGATTGAGATTCGACCCACGACATTGACATACGTTGGTGGTCCGAATCGAAGAGACTGTGCAGCTGCACCGGTATGTACTTACGCAGAAGAAATACAGAACTTCGCCAACTGGTTTAGCTACTACCGTAAGCGTGAATACGTTGCCAAAGCAGGCTATGGGCAGGTCATTGCCGGCGCGAGCAACTCGCGAATGGGCATGGTGACACTGCACAATAATGGTGCTGTAAACACCGCAATCGAATCGATGAATGATGACCCCAGGTCTGGTGCCAAGCAAGGCCTGTTGGATTCGTTGTACTCGTTTCAGGCGTCGGGCGGAACGCCGCTACGTTCTGCGTATGACAATGCAGGCAAGTACCTGTCATGCGAATCGAACTCTTACTTCGGTTCTTGTCCGGCGTTGCCCGTAAATACTGGCGGCGCATGCCAGCAGAATTTTACGTTGCTCATGACGGATGGTTTTTATAACGGCTGGTTTGATGGGCTTGGCAACACCGACGGTGACAATGATACGAACTGGGACAGTGGCACCGCCGGTCCTTACGGTGACTCAAACAGCAATACGCTCGCGGACATTGCGATGGAATATTACGAAGACGATATTCGGCCGGGTGTTGATAACAGCTTGAATCCAC
>CAYWBZ010000231.1:0-4081 GCA_964456535.1 uncultured Woeseiaceae bacterium
CCAAATACGATCCGCGGCGCGATACCGGCCATACCCATGATCTCTGCCGCGCAGACATCAGTGACCGCTGGTAGCGTCTCACCTGTTGCGGCGAAGAAATCGTCATCCTGCTCCGTCGTATTACCGGTGAATATCCCGGCGAGTCGCTCTGTATCAACGTATCCAGTCAGGTACCCAGAAAAACCATACTCCTTACCGATCGCCCCAAGCGTTTTACTTTTCTTCAGATTCTTGCGGGGCGCCTTTGCACCCAACGCTATAGCGACTTGTCCTTCGTCAAAACTTGCTGGCACAACTGTCATGACCACCTGGTCATCGAGGGTTGCAAAAATCAAATTCATCTTTTCAGCATTCGCGTATTTGTACGATGTGCCCTTCGCCTTTCCAACGAGCAGTGCTTCGCCAACCTTTTCTTCTATTCTGCTCACAGCAGCATCGAACAAGGCAGGATCTGACAGCTCCAGTCGCAAAACTGGCATCAGACCATTACCGTAAAAAGCGAAAGCCGACTCACGCTCGATACCGGCACCCCGAATGCCCTCAATACTCATCAGTCCAAGCACTTCTTCCATCAAGCCACGAAACTGTTCCGCCTCCTCAGCGCCGCCCTCCTCGGCCGACATTTTTACAAGCTGCTCCGCCATCACGTGTCGCAAAGCGCGTTGATAGGCTTTTAATATTTCATCAATCGTTGGCTCAAGCTTGTCCGCCAAAGCAGACGGCAAGGGTTCAGTTGATGCAATAACGTACGGAGTGTCCGCCGGAATGTATTTCAACAAATCGGCCGAATTTTTGGATGCGGCGCTTGCTGTTGAAAACGAAATAACCGAAACGAAAAATACGGCAATGGTGTGTTTGGCAATCTTGATCATGGCTACTGTAGTCCTCAAAAATTTGGCGAAATTCTACGTATGCGCCAGCTTTATTCAGTGCTGTTGGTCACATACGAACGATCCCGCAGCCTTGCGGTTGCGGACATCATTTCGGTGTCGAAGACGAGTGAAGTAGCGATTGCTGACGGTCTATTTGTCTGCGGTGATGTTGAATCGGTCCGCTTGCCGTCTTGGTGTCACCATAACATATCATTACACTGCACCCATGAAAATTACGAAAATAGAGCAAATCGACTTCGATGAAGTATTTGCGCTCAATGAAGAATCGATACCGCACGTCAGCCGGATTAGTCGCGACGAGTTGCAGTGGTTTTGCGATAACGCCGCTTTCGTCCGGGTTGCAAGAATAGATGCTGGCTTTGCCGGTTTCCTGATCGGCTTGCGCCCAGGCACCGAGTACGCCAGCCCAAATTATCGATGGTTTTGCGATCACTATGACGATTTCGCATACGTTGATCGTGTGGCTGTTTCAAAATGGGCACGGCGACGAGGAGTAGCCGAATCGCTGTATGACGCGTTTGCACGCTCCCAATGCGGGGCGCCGGTGATGACCTGCGAAGTGAACATTCGCCCATCGAATGAAACATCGATGCTCTATCACGAACGAATGGGATTTCGCCAGGTTGGCTCGCAGGAAACTAACGGTGGTGAAAAAGAAGTAGCACTCATGGAGAAGATACTTTGAACACAATCGCAGAGGATGCTCGCGAATTCGACATTATCATTCAGGGAGCTACTGGCTTCACCGGCACACTGGTCGCCGAGTACCTGCTTCGACAATACGGGATTGGTGACAACTTGCGCTGGGCACTTGCGGGCCGCAGCGAAACGAAATTGCAGCAAGTTCGTGATGGACTTGGGGCAGCTGCCAGCGGGCTCGAACTCATTGTTGCCGATAGCTTTGACAAAGATGCTCTACAAAACCTCGCAGTACGCACGCACGTTGTCCTGACAACTGTTGGACCATATGCCCTGTACGGTTCGGATCTCGTAGCAGCTTGCGTCAATGCCGGTACGCACTATTGTGATCTCGCCGGTGAGGTGCAGTGGATTCGGAAGATGATCGACACGCACCAGGACCGGGCGCAAGAAACCGGCGCCAGGATCGTGCATTGCTGTGGCTTTGATTCTGTACCGATGGACATCGGCGTCTGGTTTCTGCAGCACGCGGCACATGAGAAACACGGCGTGTATTGCGAGTCGATCAGCATGCTCGTCAAAGCCACCAAAGGCACAGCGAGCGGTGGCACGCTTGCCAGCATGATGAACCTGATTAAAGAAAGTCGTGAGGACCGGTCCGTCGCCCGAACGTTGATTCACCCTTACAGCCTGAACCCCGAAGGCGAGCGCGATGGGCCGGACGATCGCGATCAGACCCGCTTAATCTATCGCGAGGATGCGAAATCGTGGACGGCGCCGTTTGTTATGGCCGGAGTGAATACCAAGGTCGTGCGACGCAGTCATGCGCTCGCGGGATATCCGTATGGCAAAGATTTTCGTTACGACGAATCAGTTCTGACAGGACGAGGAGTTTCCGGGTGGCTGAAGGGTGCACTTATGATTGCCGGCCTCGGCGCGCTTGTGGCATTCGCGTCATTTTCACCAACCCGAAAATTATTGCAGCGATTCGTGCTCTCGAAACCAGGTGAAGGCCCTGACCGTGAACTGCAGCAATCCGGGTTCTTTAATCTTCTGCAGGTCGGCAAATTGCCGGACGGCACGATTGTTCGCGGCAAGATCACCGGTGACCAGGACCCCGGTTACGGTTCAACCAGCAAGATGCTCAGTGAATGTGCGGTGTGCCTCGCAAAAGATGACCTCGTTGCGAATGGCGGTGTCTGGACTCCGGCCGCCGTTATGGCCGAACCACTATTTGAACGATTGCGAAGAAATGCAGGACTAACATTTGAACTACGCGACTAGCGCGGCGGTGAGTAATGAAATTTGGGATCGAATTTTTCTCCTGCCTCAATTCGAATTGGCAGGCGATTTCTCGGCGAAGCAACGGGGCACGTTGAAAAATCGTTGAACGCACAGGGCGGACTGTAGGACTTGTTGAAATCGAGAATCGTCTTGCCGTCTTCGCCCGGAGTCGTCGAATACAGAAAACGGCCTGCCCCATAAGTTGCATCCTCGCTGGTTCGGTCGCCGAACACGTAAAACAAACTGTCACCCGATGTGTACGCCTCGAGTTCGTAGGTTTGACCACCGATCTCGAATTCCACAACACCTGGTGACGACGGGTGATAACCGAGTCCCTCAATGACAGTCCCGACGTTTGCGATCTTCGGCTCGTCGTAGCGACGCAGTATCGCCTCGACCCGTAAGGATGGGTCGATGTCGAAATACGGCAGCGGGCCAAAACTCTCAACAAAAGGGTGCTCGAAATCTCGCAGCCGAACTCCGTAACGACCTGCCCTTTCAACGACAGTCCATGCGAGCGAACCGTGAGTAATGGTCACTCCGTGATCAGTGGTATCTGCGGCAATCTCAATCTCTTCGATTTGCACACCGTCGCTGCGGACGTCGATACCGGGCGATACGGTCATTGATACGCCGTCATCAGTGACCGTAAAAACCCCCATGTCAGGTGATGCATTGCCATCGAATACCACGTCATTCGTCTCGGCTGAGCCGAAGCTGTAAGTGCCCGTCTCAAGCCAATAGAGCCCGATCTGGGTCAGATACCCATAGGGGTCCTTCAGTCGCTGCATCCGCCCGACGCGCCATTCCAGCACTTCCTGAGAATGCGCCGAAGCATCGAAACTTGCGCCACTCTGGCTGCAGGAAGCCAGAAATGCTGCGATTAAGGGCGCTGTAAGCCATACAGTTAGTCGTTTTTTCATGGATCGAAGTGTGCCATATCAATTCTCGGATTGGGTCACTATAATCCGCGCCTCAATTCAGAGCCCGCCCCTAATGTCACAACTATCCAAACTACGAAATATCGCGATCATCGCGCATGTCGACCACGGCAAGACCACGCTGGTGGATCAGTTGCTGCAACAGTCCGGCACGCTCGGTCCACGGGCCGCTGTGCCCGATCGCGTCATGGACTCCAGCGATCTGGAGCGTGAACGCGGCATCACGATTCTGGCAAAGAATACGTCCGTCAAATGGAATGGCTACCTCATCAATATCGTCGACACACCGGGACACGCCGACTTCGGCGGTGAAGTCGAACGCGT
>CAYWBZ010000232.1:0-4062 GCA_964456535.1 uncultured Woeseiaceae bacterium
CTCGTTGACCGCTTGAGTACCCCTCCGGTACGCAAGCCGGGCATTGTCTAATTACACCGTCCTACTGTCAACAGCTAAACGACTGATTTTTGATATTAATGCCATCGAGGCGGTTTTGGCTGGAAGCCTTACCCGAAGCCCCGTGCAGCCGGTCTTGGCCAATTATCTGCTGTTTTTGGCCCAATGCCACGGCTCATAGACAAATCCCTGGCGATTTTCGCGAGGATAACTCATCGAAAAACCGAAGTTGGCAGCATTCTTTTCAAGCCAGGCGAAGGCCGCCGATGATTCAAAGTCCTCGGTCAAAGGCTCGGCACCCGGCTCCGCGAGATCAATCGCTCGTCCGGTGTGATGCTCGCTGAATCCAGGAGCTGCATTGACATTCAAAATGTCGCTAACTGATTGACCTGCATTGAGTTTCCTACGGATCAGGCCAGCCTGGTAGTCGATACTGCGGAATCCCGAAATGAGCAAAAGCGCAACGCCATCGCCCTCTGCCGCGGCCTGCATTGCTTGCCAGCTGGCCGCCGTTGCGGATGTCAGGCGCTGCATTCGACCATCCGGGTTCGGCCCTACATCGACCAAATCGACAGCCTCTTCAAAGGCGGGCTTCACACCATCACTGCCGTAGTCATCGGGAATGCCGAGTTCTGTGTGAAGTTCGCGTAGCATACGCGGAATTGTATCCTCAGGACGAGCTTCGCGCTGCCAAAAACTCTCCGATGACCACTGACAAAATCTACCGACAAGATTCCAAAGAAAAGCCGTTTCGCTTCAATGAAGACGTCGCGAAGGTATTCCCGGACATGCTGCGACGCTCGATACCGGGATATGCGGCCACTATCGAGGCGATCGGCTCGCTTGCCGCGCGCTATGTCCTGAAGGAGACCAGCTGCTATGACCTTGGCTGCTCGCTGGGCGCCGCGACAATAGCGATGCGCCAGGGCATTGAGAATCCCGGCTGCCGTATTGTGGCGGTAGACACAGCCCCCGCTATGACAGAACGTTGCCGGGAGATCATCGCTGAGGATGACCGCCTGTTTGCACCGGCTACTTCGGTCGAGGTCATTGAGGGAGATATTCGTGACGTCGCAATCACTAACGCTTCCATGGTGGTGCTGAACTACACGTTGCAGTTTCTCTCGATGAATGACCGCAGTGCGTTGATGTGCTCTATCCATGACGGACTCAACGACGGTGGACTGCTTGTGCTTTCCGAAAAAGTGGTCGACGAAAATACGGAAATGGAGCAATTGCTGGTTGATCTGCATCACGAACACAAACGTCGCAACGACTACAGCGCACTGGAAATTAGCCGGAAACGGGCCGCGCTTGAGAACGTGCTGATACCCGAAACGGTTAGCGCCCACCGCGACCGGCTAAAAGAAGCGGGCTTTCGGCATGTCGCAATTTGGCTTCGCTATTTCAATTTCGTGTCGATTATCGCCATCAAATGACGCAACGGAAATGATCGATCTAGAAAATCTCACCGCGTGTCTGCATGCCATCGGCCTCGATGACTGGCCAGAGGTCCTGGCGCCACTAATCGGTGAACGCCTGTCTGTGACCAGCCATGGTGACTACGAAGAATGGAGCCGCATCGTGCGATCGCTGCGTGACGCCGACGGCGAACCCGATGACATTCGAGAATCACTACTGAAGCTCGCGCCATGGCGCAAAGGTCCGTTTAATATTGCCGGTACCCATATCGACGCCGAGTGGCGCAGCGACCTTAAGTGGGCCCGCCTGCAAAAGTCGATAGCGTCACTCGACGGCAGGAATGTTCTCGACGTTGGTAGCGGTAACGGTTACTACGCACTGCAAATGCGAGCGGCCGGTGCACAGGCAGTTATCGGTGTTGATCCGACCGTGCTTTACGCCATGCAGTTTCTTGCGGTCAATGTATTTGCGCAGGACCCAGGCATCTTTATCTTGCCGCTGCGACTGCACGAACTGCCACTGCCGGCAAGAAAATTCGATACAACATTTTCGATGGGTGTGCTCTATCACCAGCGCTCACCCCTCGACCATCTTCGACAGCTACAACAAACATTACGGCGCAACGGACAACTCGTGCTCGAGACCATCTATCTCCCCGGCGACGATGCCTGTGCCGCTACCCCGGAAGATCGATATGCCCGCATGCGAAATGTCTGGTTGCTGCCAACCATCAATGAACTAACAACCTGGATGACACGCTCCGGTTACAGGGACATTGAGGTAGTCGATAAGTCGATGACTACCGTCGACGAACAACGATCCACCGAGTGGATGACGTTCGAATCATTGCGCGAATCGCTGGACCCGAATGACCCGACCCGCACAGTTGAAGGCTGGCCCGCTCCTCACAGAGTAGTTATTACTGCCACTGCACCTTAGGACGAGCATTGTGAGTGGCTTGTTTTAGTGTTGCAGAACGCGTAGTTTCAGTCTAAACAGAAATAAGAGAAATGACTGATGCAAATGACTCCGGCGGTTGAGAAGTACGTCCTGCACTGGGGCGAAATGGGCACCCGCTGGGGTACAAACCGGACCGTCGCCCAGATTCAGGCCCTCCTGTATCTTTCGCCGAAGCCGTTGCGGGCTGACGAGATCGTTGAACTCCTTTCGGTTGCACGCTCGAATGTCAGTACCAGTATTCGCGAGTTGCAAAGCCATGGTCTGGTGCGGATGACGCACTTGCTCGGCGACCGACGTGACTATTTTGAATCATTGCACGACGTGTGGGAGTTGTTTCGGGTCATTATTGAGCAACGCAAGCAGAAGGAGCTAAATCCGACGCTCGCAATGCTGAAGGGATGCGCCGCTGAAGTTCAGGCCGAAAAAGAGACCGATTCGGTTACCAAAGAACGCATTCAGAACATGCTGCAGTTCGTCGAATCAACCAGTGACTGGTACGAACAGATCAGCGAAATTCCTACGAGCACTCTGACCAAACTCATGTCGCTAGGCAGCAAGATCACCAAGCTCGTCAAAAAATAGGGATTGCGGACTAGTCCGCGGCCTGCACCACACACGATGGCCACGTCGTCACGTCACCCCGGCTGGTTTCTCGCATCACCCAAAGCGAATCGGTCAATGCAAATGACTCCGAACCGCCGCTGATCGTGTTCGCTGGTCTATAGAAATATCCGCCAGGGGCATATTGCCAGCTCTCAATTTCGCCATTCACGCACTCGGCGTATTGCTGGTTGCCGTAGACAAGATAACCTTCGCGCAACGCACTGGATGACTCCCACGTTTGCGACGCTCCGGTAGTCACGCGAACAAGCCAGGTCTTCGCACCGCTGCCGGGGTCGCTGCGCAATTCTTTCGAGCTAACGCCAGCCTTGGCGGTGGACTGCCAGTCCAGCAAACTGCTGTTGATGATTATCGGCGAGCGGATGACCGCCTCTGGGTCTACGTCACTAACGAAGTACAGGATCCGTGCCCCTTCATCGGCAGTCAGATTGAACCCGAGAGAACCTGCTGGCAGGTATGCATACCCACCGCTCTGCAATGAAATATCCGCAACCTCCAATTCACCATCTATTACGAATATCTCCAAAGAACGTCCCGGCGACCCGCCGCTGGTTCCTTTCCAGTCTCTCGGCAAATCGACCCGGTTACTTGTCCGCCGTGTTTGCGGGTCGCCCGACAATTGTTTCGCCCGGACTCCGGGCAGGCTTGCCATGAAGATATCTTCCAGCTCATCAACCTGAATGAATGCGGGATACGGGAGATTAGGTGGCCCGCCTGCACAACCGGTCAGCAGTGTTGCCCCAAGAAAAGAAATTAAGTTGTTTCTACATCGTGATTTCATTGCTGCCTTCCAGAGTGGCAAGAAAAAATGCCGCCCAGAATCTGGGCGGCATATTAAGCAGAAGATGTATTCGGCTGGGTTCAGATCGCTTTCGAATAGGTTGAAACATCAATGTTGCAACACTATTCAGCGTGCTCTGATTCCCTGTTGGCGTTTCGCTTCGTCGTCGGCCACAACTGTTTGCAGGTAAGCAGTTGCATGGGTGACGTGTTGAGAGGGTTCACGTATCACCCGCCTTCGAGTCATGCATCCGGCATGGC
>CAYWBZ010000233.1:0-4053 GCA_964456535.1 uncultured Woeseiaceae bacterium
CTTCATTTTCAACATCTCCCTCTCGAGTACTAGAGTGTAGATGTTGCATCGACCGATTGAGATCACCGCCGGTAAGCAGCCGCTCGCCTGATATGATGCTGACAGGCTGCTACTGACCCAAAGCCGACATTCGAAAGCAGTAGAATCTTAGGTATATACGGTTGACCATATATATGGTCAACCGTATATTCCACCCCATGAGCATCCAATTCAATCAGTTTTTTCAACTGTTATCTGACAATACGCGGCTCCGTTGCCTGTTGTTGATGCAGCAACAGGGTGAGTTGTGCGTGTGCGAACTCGTCCATGCGCTGGGCCTAATACAACCCAAAGTATCCCGTCATCTTGCGGCACTTCGTGACGCAGGAGTTGTGACAGATCGGCGTTCCGGGCAATGGATTTACTATCAGGTTGATCCCGATCTGCATGCATGGGCACGCCAGGTGATCGAAGCGACCGTCAGTGAGGCGTCGTCGCGAGACCCCTTTGTAAATGATCTGGCTGTTTTGGCACAAATGCCCAATAGACCTGGTGCAGCACGTTGTGCCTGAGACAAGTATCAAAATGAATATCTTGTTCTTATGCACAGGTAACTCGTGTCGGTCACAAATGGCGGAGGGTTGGGCACGTCACTTCGGTGGTGACCTTTTCCAGGTTCAGTCTGCTGGTATCGAGACGCACGGCAAGAATCCTCGGGCTATCGATGTTATGCGTGAAGCGGGTGTGGATATTTCCCGGCAGGAGTCCACCAGGCTGACGGATCAAATGCTGGCCGAGGCAGACTACGTGGTTACTGTTTGCGGTCACGCGGACGAGAAGTGTCCGGTGCTTCCAGCCGAAGTACGCAAAGAACATTGGCCTCTCGATGATCCTGCCAAGGTGGTCGGTGCGGAGAGGGACGTTATGGCTGCTTTCAGAGACAGCCGTGGCGATATCCGTTTAAGGGTCGAGGACTTGATTCGACGTTTGAGTGATGAGTTAGGGCGAGAAGGTAATGACTGAAAAAAGCGGCAGTGCGCAGATGGGATTTTTCGAACGTTACCTGACAGTCTGGGTCGCGCTGTGCATCATCGCGGGCATCGCGCTTGGCGAGCTGGCGCCGCAAGTTGCAGAGTCACTCGACGCCATGGCGATCTCGGTCAATGGAGCACCGGTCGTGTCGATCCCGATTGCGTTGTGCCTGTTCTTCATGATGTATCCCATCATGGTGAAGATCGATTTCCACGAAGTCGTCAAAGCCGGGCGAGCCGCCAAGCCCGTCGGCCTGACGTTGTTCATCAACTGGGCAGTCAAACCGTTCACGATGTACGCCATTGCAAGTTTCTTCCTCGGTACGTTGTTCCTGCAGTTCATCGGGCCGGAAGCGACCGATCTCGTGAAGATGCCGCTCGGCAAGGACATGATGCCTGGCGACGTGTATGGCGCCGGCCAGGTTGTTCTCGTCGATGGCGTGAAGATGCTCGAGGTACCGCTGTGGCGCAGCTACCTAGCGGGCTGCATCCTGCTTGGCATCGCGCCCTGCACGGCCATGGTCCTCGTGTGGGGATATTTGTCCAAAGGCAATGATGGCCACACGCTGGTCATGGTCGCGATCAATTCGCTGACGATGCTGCTATTGTTCGGATTCCTGGGCGGTTACCTGCTGGGTGTCGGCCAGCTACCGGTCCCGTGGCAGGCATTGTTGCTGTCAATTGGTGTTTACGTGGCACTACCCCTGGTGGCCGGCTATGCATCGCGCAAGTGGATCATCGCGACTAAAGGTGAGGATTGGTTCAGGGAGAAGTTCCTGCATTTCCTGACGCCGGTGACGATCATTGCGCTGCTCGTTACGCTGGTCCTGTTGTTCTCGTTCAAGGGCGAGACCATTGTCGAGAACCCGCTGACGATACTCTGGATCGCGATTCCGCTGTTCGTGCAGACCGTGTTCGTGTTCGCACTGGGATACGCGCTGTCGAAGCTCTTTGGCCTCAGTTACGAGAACGCGGCGCCGACGGCCATGATCGGCGCTTCGAACCACTTTGAAGTCGCCATTGCTACGGCGGCGATGCTCTACGGCCTGTCCTCGGGCGCAGCCCTTGCCACTGTCGTTGGCGTCCTGATCGAGGTGCCCCTGATGCTCATGCTGGTCCGGTTTTGTTTGGCAACACGAGGTTGGTTCGAGCCTCAGTCCGAGCAGCAATGAAGGCGAAAAATGCTATCGCTGAGTGACCGCTAATGGCCGATTGCAGCCTGTCGAAGTTCGATTTCAATAGCTTATTGAATGTCTGCAAGTTGGAAAAGCAGACATTCAAGATTAAGGCAGCCCGATCAAGGTTTTTCCTTTTCCGCGAGCAGCTCTTCAACCTCGGTCAGCTGCCGGGCCACCCAACGGCCCTCGGGATCGATCTCTATTGACTTACGAAAGGCATCGGCGGCTAGTTCGAGTTGGCCGGCCTGCCGATACATGAACCCCATACCGGAGGGAATATGTGGCGAGTCTGGGTGATATTCCATGTTCATTTTCTGTAGCTTGATAGCGTCTTCGGAATGCCCTTGACTGTTCAGCGTGAATGCAAGAGCAGAGACCGGAAATTCACCAAAATCAAACGCGAAGCCGCCGTAATTCTTATCTCGTAGCTCTCGGTACTTGGCGATTACGGCGTCAATGTTGCCGTCATGCTCGGCGAAGGACGCTGCGAGTACGTCCTTGATCATGAGGGGGCGGAAATGGCCGCGATGGCAGGTGACACAGGTCACCTCTACCGCTTGATGGTCTGGCCCGCGGTTGATGCCTGACACGATCGCATTAATGGCAGCAACCATTTTCACCATCTCGCGGGCGACGCGCTTGGGCTCCCTGGCGTCGGATGGAAAATCAAAGTCTGTAAGCCTGCGATCATCAGTGCCAACGTGGCAATGGGAGCACTCAACCCCCAGAGCCAGTTTGAATCTGCGCATCTGGCTGTCCAGCTCGCTCGGGGAAATATCCCTGGGAAGAACTTGCAGGTTCTTGGGGTTGGAAAAGAAATCGCGCTGCTGCGCGTTGACTGAAACCGAAGTGAGAGCGGCGGCGACAGAGACCAGTTACAAGACAATAATCGTGCACCGCCGCATAGAAAGATCCTGACTAGAAATTCAAAGAGCCGTCGACAGCCTGCTACGATTTCAGAAACCTGTCAATCAACCGTCGCGTTTAGCCCCCAGTCGTACTCACGAAACCGGACTTCGTAGTCGCCGGCTTGTGTGAGGCCTGTGGCCAGTTCATCTGACGCGTATCGAGACACGTAAGCTATCAACCCGTTGCCCACTAACTCGCCGTCGAGCCGGACATGATTGACGAAGTCGTCTTCATACCATTTGAAAATCGTTGATAGCTGGATGACCTTTTTGTCATGGTCAACTGCAACGTTCTCGGGGTCGTTGATGAAGTCGACGGCGGCCTGTGCCAGTAGCTGGTCAAGATCATCACCAATTGGGAGATCCGGTCTCGCGACAGGGCAGCTTTCACTCGCACAGTTGAGGAAGAAGTGAATTCTAGGGTCCTGGTACTTCTTGCGTATCTCTTTGTTTTCGACGTCAAGAAGACTCATGAAATCACCACCGAATGAAAATCGCTGCTGGTAGAAAAACCCAAGTCCTTTCACCGCTTCCAGCGGTGCTTTGACATCGGTGACGCTTTCCAGAGGCCAGTGGTCGAGAACAGACTTGATGACATAAGCGTTATAGCCGTACATCCAGTAGGCGAGTTCATCATTTCGCTTCGAAAATCGCTCGGGTGTGGCCTTCGGACTGAACTGGCTTACGGCGGCCAAATAGGAGTCCAGCTGCTGAGTGGCAGTCTGCGACTGTTGCCAGCGGTCGTAGTCCACACGCCCATCCGCACTTACATAGGACCGCAGCAAACTCTCGAAACTGTCATGAGAAAATCCTTGTGCCGGAAAGCTCAGTGGCAGCGTTGCGTCTATAATTAGCTTGCGCGGGCGATTGGCCCAAAAGAACGCTGCCGCGAGAGCTACGAGGATGAGGACTGCCCAAATTGCGATCGTGGTTTTGGTCATAGGATACAAAGACCGA
>CAYWBZ010000234.1:0-4052 GCA_964456535.1 uncultured Woeseiaceae bacterium
TGCTATAAATTGCGAACGTTTTACGGATTCGATCGCAATCGAGTCTCCAGGTTCTCTGACCACGTCTGTACCACGACAAAACCCTGAACGGAGGTAGGTTATGTTGCAGCTTCTCGACGAGGGGCGTGCTCGCGCCTTGGTATTATTCGTTACTTGCGGTCTGATCGGTCTCATTCCTGATGTGCAAGCGAGTACAACGGTCGCAGTTATCGATAGCGGGGTTGATACCAACCACGTTGAACTTAACGGTAAGCTGCTACCAGGTTTTGACCTGACAGCTGGCAACGATCCAAACGCAGACAATGTGGGTCATGGAACGGCGATGGCGAGTTTAATTGCCGGGCATCAATTGGGCGCGTGTTTCGACTGCAGAATTCTCCCCCTGAAAGTCACTGATGATATGAGTGTCGGGTTGGATCGACTCGCAACTGCGATTCAGATAGCGGTCCGGGAAAACGTATCCGTTATTTATGTCGGGGCTGGCGCGGTCGATACGAACCAAGCACTGGCACGTGCTATCGAAATTGCGAAAGAAGCAGGTATTACGGTTGTCGCTCCTGTTGGGACGCAAGGACTAACACATCCTCTCTATCCTGCGGCCTATCCATCGGTTATAGCAGTTGCCGCGTTGGATCGTAGTGGGCAATTGTTTCAGCCCAGCAATTTTCCGAGTAACAACACTCTATTTGCCAATGGTCAGGACGTCAGAGTCGCCGATGTGAGGGGTGGGTTTGCAATTGTGAATGGAAGTTCACCAGCGGCAGCAACGGTGGCTGGTATACAAGCAGAGGCGGTTGATCAACAATCAGAACAGATCCGTGTTGCCAGATTGGAAACCGCATCCAATAGTGAATCACCGGATTTTGCAACGCGTCTTGACCGGCCCGCGATTGCCACATTGCAATATGGCGATACGGATGACACCGATATCATCATGGACGCTCCTTGGCGGACGATCCGTGACTACCTTCCGTTTCTGGTTTTCACTCCTGAGCTCGAACAAACAGGTGTTCGTAAGAGAACTATTCAACGCATTGAGCTTTTTAACTATGACGTAGATGCGGGGACTGAAAAGGACCTTATTTTCCTGGATGTACCTGGCGGCTCCGATCAAACAAGCTGCGCCGGCGAGAGCATCGAAATTGTTGATGCAGAGGGTCGCGCCCGCGGCACGATAGGGCCTGATGAGGTACTGCCAAACTTTTGGCATTACATCGCGAAAGTTCCGGTCGCATGTATCGGCGTTGGAACAAAAAAAGGTAGCGGTGGTGAGCATTACCTTTTTGCCCGTGTGTACTGGGAGATGGTATTTACATCCGACAACAAGGAAACAACAACACAACATCACGTGTATCGCGTACTTCGAGTCTTGGTAGGCAGTAATGGATTTCCGAAATTTGATAACGCGGATCATTACTATGACGCGCACGTTCATACTATTGCCGAGCAAACAGGCTGGAATGGTCTGACGAATGTAGACGCTTCGCGGAAGGCGTACGGTGGGCCATTGGCCATGCTTATAGAGAGCGCCTATGCCCTCGGCCTTGTAGAGACTCAATTTCGCAACGGGAATTGGACGGCCTTTCGTGATCAGCTCGCGACGACGGATCACAATGTCTTCTACTCCGGTAATCCGTACGATGCGGGCACGTCTCCGGGGCACGGTCCAACCGCTAGTACCAATGGGAAAGGGGGCGAGTTCAAATGGTATCGGGATCATTTCGGCGAATTAAGCGGCGAGGAAATCACGCTGAAGGGGACGGGCAGATCAATTCATTCCGATATGACGAAGGCCCAAGGGAGTCACTTCCTGGTTTACGGCGCCCCACATTTCGAAGGCCCTTGGCACGGCGGACACTTTACGGCGGACGTGGGTGCGGAAATAGCGGGAGCGGATCTTACAACTCTGGACGACGTGGTCGGTGTCAGGAATCCGAACACTATGGAAAGTGTTCTTGATCGCCTAAGTCATACAGATGCATTTGGCTATGCGGCACATCCGTTTAGCGGTGCAGCCGGTTGGAGTAAAGACTATTTTGAAAAGACGATAGGATTACCTCCGTATTTCAATGATGGCAGACCTGGCAGCAGAATATTGCAGAGCGACTCGAGGGATTTCATATTCAAGGGCTCTCAGGTATGGAATGAAAAACACGATTACAAATCGACTAAGGAAATGCTGGGGGGCAATCTAGATGTTACTGATCTTGACCGTTTCGATCCATTTTCAACGAATAACCCTAAGCAGCGATTTGTGTCAAATCCGAATTGGGCTAAAGGCCTAAATGGGGGAATCGCTGAATACGTAACCTTCCTCAAAAGAGGATTGAAATACAGCTTTGCACAACGACCTAATCATCGATTTATTCGCAAGCTCTACATGAGCGCCGGCACTGACGCCCACGGAGATTTCAATTATTTAACCAGCCTGGAGAGTACTGCCGTAGCGGAAATTTACGACTACGTTCACGCTTCGGTCGACAGCGCGGCCGCGTCAAGCAATGCATTCGGTCGAGTACGTACCTACACACTGAGTGGCGAGAAGCTAGGGAGGCTTCCGCGAGCAGACAGAACAGGCAGTACGTCCAGCGTGAGGCGCGCATTTAGGCCGCGGATGTCGGTTGCGGCACTGGAAGGCCAGGTCGCAGTCGATGACAGCCGACCCCGAGCTACTACGAGCGGTAGCGCATTGCGCGCTTCGGTCATGGCATACCGTGAGGGCAACACGATCCTAACGGATGGACCCATCTGTAAATTTAGCGTCGATAGTGAGTGCCGGTTGGACTCGAGCAAGGACAATCCTCAATGGCATGACGGTAGTTGTTCCTGGGAAAATGCGGATGGTCGGATCGGCGGTGAAGGGGACTTCGACGGTGGTGGCTCTGTTCTGATCAGCCGTGGCTCGAGCTCGATTCTAAACACCATCTGGGATGGCCGGAATGACTACGACCCTCTCATTGATGGGCAGCCAGACAACATTCAGTTTGCATTTTCTGCGCACCACTTAAGTGGTCCCAGCAGCGCCTTAATTATGGATGGAGGGCCGCGCGGTGAAACTCAGTATGTTGCGCTCCCGGAAGACATCGCGAAGAGAGTTACCGAGCGACGGGACTATTCGCCAGCGGCTTTGATGTTGCGCGCAGACTTGGGCTCCGCCGAAAGGCAAGCGAGCTGCATCACCAACCCGGTTTGGACTATTCCGGCAAAGTTCTACTACCCATCGCCTCCTGCCGAGTGTTCGATCAAACCCGGAGAACTGCGTGTATCGATAAGTTTTGGTGTATCCATGGACAGTACGTTGAGCGAAAGATGCTCAGGCGGTGACTGTCTTGCGCCAGTGGGAGGCGCAGCGGGAGCTTACAAGGGCGCGACGATCAAGGTCTATCCCCTAGATGGGTCAGGTAATAGTGTCGGACGAGGCGTCAGTCTGAAGACGCGTTGGTTCGCCAATAATTTGTCAGGCCCCGGATTCAAGAAGATTGCAGATGCGAATTTGGTCGGCGACAACGAAGTAGAAATTGCCTGCCCCAGCACAGACTGGGATTCCGAATCTCACAGTAGAAAAAGCAATACGAAATCGTATGCTGTCATCGTTTCGAATCTTCGTGACATGCACGGCAACGAGCTAAATGCGATCGCTGACACATTTACCGTGACAAGAGTTCGTGCTCCACAGGCGCCGCAACCGCCGACACCGGTCTCAAACTGTAGTGCCGGTGGTGTCAGTATGTGTGGCGGCTACGGTGGTAGTTGTGAAATAACAACGGCGACCAACGGGGCGCGAAATGAACTGTGTCGATGGAAGTCGGCAAATAGTGCCGCGGCTTGCGACAGCCGAACAGCAGGAATTTGGACGACGGCGGGATCACGGTATGCCAAGGTCCATCCCAACGCAGTTTCACCTGGGGCAGCCGGCGCCTGTATCACTGAGGTGAAGAATCTCGAAAACAGGATTCAGTGACTGCTCGCTATTTCAGGCGGATGAGTACGGGGACTGTCGGAACAGCACAAATCCTGCCCCCGCTACCCCAAATATGGCTGCTATTATTCAG
>CAYWBZ010000235.1:0-4051 GCA_964456535.1 uncultured Woeseiaceae bacterium
CTGGAATCCAAAGGCAATCTTGCCGAGGTATGAGTGACATGCAAAACAGTCTGAACCTTGAGGGCGTCGAACAACAAGCGCTCAAGGACTATACGGAACAGGCGTATCTCGATTACTCGATGTACGTCATTCTGGATCGAGCGCTACCGCAGATCGGCGATGGCCTGAAACCGGTTCAACGACGCATCATCTACGCGATGAGCGAGCTGGGATTATCGGCATCGTCAAAGCCGAAAAAGTCCGCGCGTACCGTCGGCGATGTTATAGGCAAATTCCATCCGCATGGCGACTCTGCTTGCTACGAAGCGATGGTGCTCATGGCGCAGGACTTTTCCTATCGCTATCCCATCGTTATCGGTCAGGGCAACTGGGGTTCCACCGATGATCCCAAGTCATTCGCCGCAATGCGCTATACAGAATCGCGTCTTGCCCCGTACACAAAAAGCATGTTGCAGGAATTGGGGCACGGCACCGTCGACTGGTCGCCGAATTTCGATGGCACGCTCAAAGAACCCGTTGTGCTGCCCGCACGCCTGCCAAATTTGCTGCTGAATGGCACGAGCGGTATTGCCGTAGGCATGTCAACGGATGTGCCACCACACAATCTTAAGGAAGTGGCGAGTGCGTTGATTCACCTGATTGATAACCCGAAAGCATCTATCGCTAATTTGATGAAACACATCAAAGGCCCTGACTATCCAACGGGCGGCGAGCTGGTTTCACCAGCGGCAGATATCAAAGAAATCTATGAGACCGGCAGCGGCACATTAAGGCTGCGCGCCTCCTACAAGATGGAAGGCAGCGATATCGTCGTTACTGCGTTACCGCATCAAATCTCTGGTGCGAAGTTGCAGGAACAGATAGCGGCACAAATGCGCGCCAAGAAGTTACCGCAAGTCGACGACCTTCGTGACGAATCGGATCATGAGGAAAGAACCCGTCTGGTCATTAGCAAGAAGCGTGGCGTCGATGTTGAGCAGTTGATGTCTCACCTGTTCTCAACGACTTCGTTGGAGCGCACCGTTCGCGTCAACATGAACATCATCGGGCTTGATGGGCGCCCGCGTTTGTTCAATCTGCTCGAGATTCTTAAAGAGTGGCTCAAGTTTCGCAAGCAGACGGTCACTAATCGTCTCGGCCATCGCCTACAGATTGTTAACGACCGTTTACACATTCTCGATGGTTTGCTGGTCGCGTACCTAAGCATCGATGAGGTTATTGCGATCATTCGTGAAGAGGACGAACCGAAACCCGTTCTTATGAAACGCTTCAAGCTTGCCGATATCCAGGCTGAAGCCATTTTGAATTTGCGCTTACGCAATCTCGCCAAACTTGAGGAAATGAAGATCAGGGCTGAGCAGGATGAGTTGAATGAGGAACGCGACCTGCTGGAGAAAACACTCAATAGCGCGGCACGTATGAAGACGCTCATCAAGAAAGAGATTCTTGAGGACACCGAGGCCTACGGCGATGACCGTCGTACCGAGATCGTTGAACGCGAAGCTGCGCAGGCACTCGATGAAACGCAACTGGTAGCAAGTGAGCCGGTAACTGTCGTGCTGTCCCAGGCCGGCTACGCGCGTGCAGCAAAAGGTTACGAGATAGATCCAACCACGCTCAATTACCGGTCCGGTGATGCCTATCTTGCGGCGGCGCAAGGTCGTAGCAATCAACTGGCGATGTTTATCGACAGTACCGGGCGCGTTTACAGCGTGATGGCGGGTACTTTGCCATCTGCGCGCGGGCAGGGCGAACCGTTATCGAGCCGCTTCAAGCCACCCGATGGGGCGGCGTTTTGTGGCGCAATGATCGGCGCCAACGAACAGAAATATTTGCTGGCGAGCGATGCCGGGTACGGCTTCATTGCGACGCTCAGCGATCTTGTTTCACGAAACAAGGCAGGGAAATCAATTCTTCGTGTGCCGCAGGGCGGCAAAGCTGTTGTCCCCGCCCCGATTCCTGCGGAGACTGAATGCCTGATTGCCGCTGTTAGTTCGATAGGACGCTTGCTGTTATTTGAGATGGAAGAATTGCCGGAGTTGGCCAAAGGTAAGGGCAACAAGCTGATCAATATTCCCGGACCGAAATACAAGAGTGGTGCGGAGATCATGGTGGCTGCCACGGTAGTTCCGGAAGACGGTTCCTTACAGGTGCAGACGGGTACCCGCACGATGACGATCAAATGGAATGATCTGGACGATTACTACGGCGACCGCGCCCTTCGAGGCAGCATGCTACCGAAGGGATGGCGCAAGGTCGAGCGCCTGATCGGCGTAGCTTCGCCGTAGGAGCGGCCCCTGGGCCGCTCTCCTACGAGCTGGCTTTGCCGGACTCAGCCGGCATTTCGACAGTTTCGTCGTCGGCTGCCGTGTTCACGGTGATCGCTTCGTTAACACCAGTATCGTCGATATCTGAAATCTCGTCGTTCTGTGCAGGCATCTGAGCTGTGATATCGAGTTCAGTGACGGTCGCCAGTGGCAAGGCAGTTGTCTCATTATCGTCGCTGTTGCTTTCTATACGCTCCGCAAGTTCGGTGGCGGCTCGAGCAATTTCTTCATTCAATGCTTGCGTCGCGGTCATCTCGTCTTCGTAGTCCTGCTCAATCACCTGGTAGTCGACTTCTTTGCTGATGGTGTAATTCTCAGCGATCAACGTTTCGTCATCGTGGGGGATTTCAACGGCTTTCAGGTCGCGCTCCGTGACATCCTCAGGCCGCGGCATTTTCGTGGCATCGACAATTACAGACATGTCGTAATCGTCATCGTCATCTTCCGGCAGCACTTCGCTCTCAAGAATCGAGTGTTCGTCTGTTCTTAACGGCGGCAACATATCCGTTTCATCGGATATCTCGGCAACCGGCTCAAATGGCAGCTCTATGTCGAGCTCCGTCGTCGCGGCGAATCCGAAGTCTTCAGAGTTGCCTGCCGTGGAGCTCTGATCAAGGCCTGTGCCAATCACAAGATCCGCATCCAGCACGAGATTTTCTTCAGTTGGTGAATCATCCGAAAGATCATAGTCAACGCCAAGCGCCTCTACGTTTTCCGTATCGGTAGTTTGCGTATCGCTGAAGCGTCGTTGCGGCTGGTCTGTCAGCGTTACGGCTGGCGGCTTGTCAGAACGACCACGCAGGCGGCGACCAAACATCAACAGCCCGAAGACAAGAGCAACACCGCTGCCCGCAAGCCCGATCAGCCACGATGGTGACGCTGTGCCATCGGTACTTACGCTTTTGGTCGTAATAATGGCTACAGGAACATTGGGCGAGGATGATGCCGTCGTTGGACCCTCGAGTTTGGTATCCGGAATGATGTCACCCGGCTGCAAGTCGCTGGTCATATCGGCGACAGGTTCTTCTACGGCTATCGGCTCTTCGATAAGCGCTGGCTCTTCAAGCACTATCTCTTCGGTTGTAGCTTCCACCACAGGTGTGGGCTCATAGGCTGCGGAAACTTCTGCAACGGGAACCGCAATGGGTTCAGGCGCGGCAACGACGGCAGCAATACCGTCAAAATCGGGAATGGATAACCAGCTGCCCGCTTTCAATTGATTCGGATCGTTTCTAAGAAACGCATCCGGGTTTGCAGCGAAGATTGCATTTACGGCGGGCCACAGGCCGACGGGGCGATTCTCGATACGCTGCGCAATCATCGACAGGGACTCACCTGCTTGCACCTGGTAACTCGTCGCTGTGCCGATGTCCTTTATTACAGGTTCGGCTATAACAGCCGTTACAGGACGCTCGATAGCAGTGGGTGTTATGGCGATTGGCTCAGCCTGCGGTGTCGTCTGAAGTGTCGCCGTCGTGGGTTGAGTTGAGATCAGGGGGTCGATGAACAGCATGTATTCTCGACTCAAGTTTGCAGAATAGGGGCAATTCACGACAACGTGTGCGGAAATCATCGGTTCGCGAACGGGGGTTCTGCCAGCCAACATGATGACGCCATTCGCGACACTCACAGTTGCCGCCCCGAAGCCAGGCAGGCCACTCACCGATGGGCCCGGACGCATCGTGACGCAGTAGTCCGATAACTGTTCGTTTGGTGCAAGCGCA
>CAYWBZ010000236.1:0-4007 GCA_964456535.1 uncultured Woeseiaceae bacterium
ACCAATAACAGGTCGGTAAACGTACCGCCGACATCAACGCCAAGTCGAAATGTCATTCTTATCCCCTAAATAATTGATTTTTCTCTTAACTCTTCGAGTTCTTCGGCACTCAAATCCAGTAACTCGCCATAAACACTTTCATTGTGCGCGCCCAATGTGCGGACGCCTGGCCATCGGACCTCGCCCTGTGTTTTGGACATCTTCGGAAACACGTTTTGCATCTTAAGGTTTGGCCATTCGTCGGTTGGCGTATCGATGATGGCATCGCGCGCTTTGAAGTGTGGGTCCTCGAGCATTTCCGGTACCCGGTAAATACCGCCGGCAGGAACACCGGCATTTGTCGTTAACTCATCGACCTCGGCAACCGTCTTTGTCTTGGTCCACTGGGTGATGATGTCATCGAGTTCCTTCATTCGCTGCCCGCGTGCCGTATGACTGCTAAAACGCTCGTCGCTCGCAAGTTCCGGTTGGCCCATGACCTCGCACAAGCGTTCAAAGACCGTATCCTGATTTGCGGCGATTAAGAAAATACCGTCCTTGCAATCATAAATATTGGATGGCGCAACGTTTGGCAGTGTCGCGCCTGAGCGCTCCCGTATGTGGTTGCTCGTAGTGTATTCCGGGATCGTCGCCTCCATGACATTGAGTACGGACTCATAGATTGAGGCATCGATGACCTGCCCATCACCGGTCTTGTCGCGATGATGCAATGCCGCCAATGCGCCCATGCACGCGAACGTTGCAGCCAGCGAATCGCCCATCGACAAACCCGTTCGGCTCGGTTGCCGATCGGGTTCACCACACACGTAACGCATGCCGCCCATGGCTTCGCCGATCGAAGCATAGCCGGCACGATTCGCTTTGGGACCGGTTTGACCGTATCCCGAGACGCGAATCATGATGAGTCCGGGATTGTCTTTCGACAGCTCCTCATAGCTGAGACCCCAGCGTTCCAGCGTTCCCGGCCGAAAATTCTCCAGCACCATGTCTGCCTGGCTGATCAGCTTGCGCACCAGCTCCTGGCCCTCCGGTTCACGGAGGTTCGCTGTAACGCAGCGCTTGTTTCGGGCGCACACAGACCACCAGAGCGGATATTCGCCGCGCCCCCACTCACGCATCGGATCGCCTTTTCCGGGTGGCTCGACTTTGATGACGTCGGCCCCCATATCCGCCATCAGCTGCCCGCAGAACGGACCGGCGATTAGTTGCCCAAGCTCGATGACTCTGATATCGGTTAGCGGTCCCTTTCTTTCCAGCTCATTTTCCATGAACCCGACGACTCTAGAAGCGGTAGCCGACTTCTACGCCAACACGGCGTCGCGCGTTTGGATGGTCGAATGACCCGCCAAACTCAGGCGCGGGAATGACTTCCTCGAGATATTTTTCATCCGTAAGATTTGACGCAAACGCTGTTACTGACCAGCGCTCACCCTCAACTCCGGCTCGCAAATCGACCGTGAAATATGAGTCTCGTTGAGCATTGGAAAAATCGGCTGTCCCCAGAGCGCCAGCACCGGCGCCAAAACCCAATTCAAACAACGGCATGAAGATCGTCGGTCGCGGCCCTTCTTGGACGGTGTGGAACCATGTTTCGCCGATAAACTGTGCATCGACTCTCGCGAATAGATTCAGGCCGTTAGACAATGGGAAATCGATGTCACCGCCGACATTGAACGTGTACTCAGGCGTATACGGAGACTCGTTGCCGACTGTATCAGGTCGCGAACTATTCGCATTGATTTCACTATCAACAAAGTTCGCTCCTGCGTAGAGTCGGAAGTTGTCCGTGGCGTGAAAGTTAACGCCGAGCTCAACACCGGAAATCTCAACCTCATCCATGTTTGAGACCACCCGCAACAGCCCGAATGTACCAACCATAAACTCGAAGAACTGCATGTCATCGACCACGGTGTGGTAGACAGCGCCGTCCAGCTGCAATCGGCCGTTCATCAAGCGCGACTTGAAACCCAACTCAAATGCGCTGGATGTCTCTTCATCATAGTCATCAGTGATGACCGGTAACGGCACACCCATATCATCCGCGAAGAAGATACCGATTCCTCCGTTGATGAAACCGTTAATGAAAATATCAACTGTCGCTTGACTGCCCGAATTATTGAATCCACCGGCCTTGAAGCCGACGCCCCAACTGCCGAAGAGTTTAGTATTTTCAGTCGCGTCCCAGGTTAGCGATACCTTGGGTTGAACCTCTGAAAACGTCTTGCTCTTGTCAGGAATTGTACCGGTCGTATTGATAAGACTGCTGAGAGCCGGATTGAGAGGATCGTCAAATACGCCATCGAAGTTCAGATCAATAACCGATTGTGTAACATTTGTCGGAACCAGACTCGATACATCGCGATCTTCGTTATCGTAGCGTACAGCGAATGCCAGCTCTGTCGAATCCGAAATGTCGTACTCGATTTGGCCGAACGCAGAAAGAACACGGGTGTCAAACTGATCGTGCGTCAGCGACGCTGTGGTATTGGGACCGCCGACCTGCAACAACCCTCTGATGGGAGCGACGCCACTATCTCGATTGAGTGAAACACCGACCTCCCTGTCGATGTCGAGAAAATACACTCCCGCCATCCAGCGCAAGCGCTGATCTGTATCGGACGCCAAGCGCAATTCAAAACTTAAGTCCTCCTGATTTCGCAGCTGCTCCTGAATGCCATCACACGTAGTCGGCGTATAGGCCCCGAGGAATGATCCGTTCGGATCGAAGATAACCCCAACTGGCGACAAGCCAATAAACTGCGGTGAGGGAAGTTGAAAACCAGCGGCGTTAAGATCTGTCACTGACTGCTGGCAGGCAGCGTCGCCATTGTAGAAACCAAAAGCAGCCGATGTACCGTCTGAGATTAAGTCATTCTCAATGTCGCTGTACAACAACCAGCCCGTTAGCGTCGTGTTTTCCATCGAGTATTCGAACTTGGTGGAGAACTCAAGAGCTTCCTGATCGTTATCCGAAGTTATATTCGGGTTGAAAACAAATTCGGAATCGTTGCTGTCCTGGAAAGCCGCGGGCGTATTCGTCGCAGCGGCGAAAACAGGCAGGTGGAAGATGGAATTGAAGACGATGGACGATCCATCCACCTCTCCGTAGCGCAGCTTGGTATCGATTTCGAGCGCGTCGCTAACATCCCACACCAGTCGAGCATTGACATTGTAACCTTCAAACGTGTCGACAATGGATGAATTGTTCTGAAATGCATTTTCGTAGAATCCGTCCGACTCTCTAAAGTCCGCCGACAAATTCAAGTACAACTTGTCCTCTTGCAGCGGGGTCGAATACGAGAACAAACCGGCATACGTGTCATCTTCTGCGACGCTTACTGTGGCATCAAAGCTAACATCATTATTCGGTTTCTCAGTCGTGACAATGATTGCGCCGGCCGCAGCGCTTCGCCCGTAAATAGCGCCCTGTGGGCCTTTAAATATTTCGATCTGCTGCAGGTTGCTATATTCGCGATTGAATGCGGCCGGATTGGTGTACAGAATGCCGTCGACCAACAGTGCAAAACTGTTCTCTGCATCGCGCGCGCCATTAATGCCACGAATATTGACCTGCGTATCGCCGACTTCAGCGGCATTCACCATGGTGACCCCGGGAGTGAGCGCGATAAATCCTTCCGCCCGGCGCACACCTGCTCCTTCAAGTACATCGGAGGTCAATGCCGTTACCGTGCCTGGAACGTCACGAATGCTCTCGGCCCTGCGCCGGGCAGTTACGATGATCTCTTCGACCGAAAAGACGTCAGTTGCCTGTCCGTCTTGTGCCACGGCGATGCCTGATGTGAACAGCAGCGATGAACCTAGCCCAATAATTAAGATGCCAACTGATGGCAAGTAAAAGTGTTTCATAATCTTCCCCCCGGACGATTTCGAATGGCTTGCGATGGATGATTTGTTCTATTGTTAGGTCATTAGTACTTTAAAATAGAGAAAAATCGCCTGAGGCGCAAGCGGAATTCGAATAATCCTTCGATGGCGGAATTACGGAC
>CAYWBZ010000237.1:0-3996 GCA_964456535.1 uncultured Woeseiaceae bacterium
TCAACGTCTTCTTCAAACCGCAATACGGCTCGACCGTCCTGCAGGTAGGCTGCTTCGGGAGTGACGCCAATATCTTCTACGGCCTGAACATATTCTTGCAGTTGTGCATCGTCGAAAGCCGTGCCGTCATTATCAGCGATCTGCACTGCAGGAACACTGCCGTACATATTCGGCAATGCAAGCAGACAGCCCGCGAGCAAAGTGACGAGGACCAGAGCGTTTAACCAGGCGGGATACTTATTCATTGTTGTCCGTTATCGTCGTACGTAATCAGGCTTCGTCGTACGTACCCTTGGGTACGACCATCGATACACTGGATTTCTGTATTTTGATTTCAGTGTTATCACTGATTTTGACAATGGCGTAGTGTTCGCTGACACCAGTAATCTTGCCGAGGACGCCACCTGCGGTCAGCACTTCGTCGCCTACCTGCAATCCGGTCACGAGCGCCGTGTGTGCCTTTTGCTTTTTTTGCTGCGGACGAATCAACAGAAAATAGAAAGCGGCGAACATCAGAACCATCATGATGATAAAACTGGTTGAGTCGCCCTGACCTGGTGCACCCTGTGCGTACGCACTTTGAATGAAGAAATCCATAATTCTTATACTTCTTTTAGTGAGTGGTTTCGGACCATTGTCCGGAAAAACAGCGCGGTATTATGGCACAAGCGAACGAATTGGGGGCGACTTACGCGAACGCAAGCCAGCGGCCGCATAATCAGCTTATTCGTCGTACACAGCACGCAGATCAGCGACGAAGTCAGTCATTTTGTCCAACCTTATTGCATCGCGAATACCCGACATAAGTTTTTGATAATAATGAAGATTATGAATTGTCGCAAGCCGTGGCCCCAGAATTTCCCCGCACTTAACCAGGTGCCGCAGATACGCGGTTGAATAGTTGCTGCAGGTGTAGCAGTCACATGCAGGGTCAGGAGGCGATGTGTCATTACGGTACCTGGCATGCCGAAACTTCACTTTTCCCTGTGTAGTGTATAGCTGCCCGTTGCGGGCGTGGCGCGTCGGTATCACGCAATCAAACATATCGATGCCACGCAATACTCCCTCGGCAATATCGACCGGAGTACCTACTCCCATCAAGTATCTCGGCGCATCGACTGGCATGTTCGGCATCAACGCATCGAGCACCGCGTGACGCTCATCCTCCGGTTCACCGACCGCCAGACCACCGACTGCATAGCCGTCAAAACCAATATCTGTGAGTCCCCTGCGGGACTCATCACGAAGATCGTCATACATGCCGCCTTGCACAATCGCGAATAATGCTTCGCCTCGATCCGGTTCGGCCGCTTTCAGTTCATCGAATCTTTTTCTGCTGCGCGCAGCCCATCGCAACGACAACTCCATAGAGTCTCGGGCTTCTTTTTCCGTCGCCGGGTATGGCGTGCACTCGTCGAAGATCATCGTGATGTCGGCGTTAAGATCATGCTGCACCTCCATCGACTTTTCGGGCGTCAACATCACCTCATCACCGTTGATCGGTGACTGAAAACGAACACCCTCTTCCGAGAGCTTCCTCATTGCTGCGAGCGAAAAGACCTGGAAGCCACCTGAATCCGTGAGTATCGGCCTGTGCCAGTTCATGAATTCATGCAGCCCACCGTGCGCACGAATTACTTCGGTTCCCGGGCGTAACATCAGGTGAAAAGTATTGCCTAGAATGATCTGGGCACCATCCGCCTCGACCTCCTCGGGCGTAACGCTTTTTACGGTGCCATAGGTGCCGACTGGCATGAAAACTGGCGTCTGGATTTCGCCGCGGCGAAAGTTCAGCGCGCCGCATCTTGCGGCGCCGCATGTATGGCTGATCTCAAATTTCACGCGTTTGCTTCCGGTGTCAGGAACATGGCGTCACCGTAACTGAAGAAGCGATACTTCTCACGTACAGCGTGCCTGTAAGCATCGAGTATTCGCTCTTTGCCGGCAAACGCGGCGACCAGCATCAGCAGTGACGACTGCGGCAAATGGAAATTCGTAAGCATCGCGTCTACGGTGCGGAACTCGTAACCGGGCAAAATAAACATATCAGTCTCGCCATCGAACGGCTGTATCGAGCCACCGGCCGAAGCGCATTCAAGTGCACGGACGGACGTCGTTCCGATCGCTATGACGCGGCCACCGGCTTGCTTTGTCTCATTAACGGCGGCGCAACATGCTGCGCTGACTTCCACGCGCTCGCTGTGTAGGCGATTTTCATGAATATTCTCTTCTCGTAAGGATTGAAATGTTCCAGCGCCGACATGCAAAGTAACCCAGGCGTGACGCGCTCCGGCGTCAAGAGTCTCCGCAAGCATTGCCTCATCGAAATGCAGGCCTGCAGTGGGTGCCGCCACTGCGCCAGGATCTTTGGCATAGACCGTCTGGTAACGCATGTCGTCACTGGCATCGGCCTCGCGCCCAAGATACGGCGGCAGCGGCACGTCACCATAAGCTTCGAGAAAAGGCATGACGTCAACCGAAAACTTGAGTGTAAACAGCTCACCTTCACGACCCAGCACATCCGCTACAACATTATTCGCAAGCAACATCCGACCACCAGGTTTTGGTGACTTGCTGGCCCTTACGTGAGCAAGCACTGTGCGCTCGCCCTGTACACGCTCAACAAGTATCTCGGCACGACCACCGGTCTCCTTGGTCGCCGCCAGGCGCGCCTTGATAACGCGTGTGTCATTGAAGACCAGCAGATCGCCGGGACGCAACAGGCTGGGAAAATCACTGAATACCCGGTCGGTAATTCCGTCACCGAGCTCAAGCAATCGACTGCCGCGTCGATCGGCAGCAGGATACTGCGCGATCAGCTCGTCGGGTAGCTCGTAATCAAAGTCTGAAATAAACATGGGCGCGCATGGTATCAAAGCCATGCGCGCCCTTCTTTAGTGTTGTCAGGATTCGTCTCTAAGTGGACGCCGTATCTGGTGCCGGCCTCGGGGGAAGCGGTACCCTGGCTGGCTTGGCAGCCGGCGGCGCGAACAGCGCACCGCGTTGATTCTCAGGAATCTCCACTTTAATTGTGCGCTTCTTCTTGTCACGCATGATGCCAAGTTCCAGGCTCTCACCGCTCTCATATGAACTTAAGATCCGCATCGCATGACGAACATCTGTTGGCTCGCGTCCATCAATAGACTGAATGACGTCGCCGTCCTTCAGCTCGACACCATCCAGTTCGGGAGCACTGACCACCAGCAAACCAGTATCGGTACCAAAGTACTTACCGAGCCCTTCATTGAGCTCAACAAGCTCCATGCTGCCCCAGGCGCTGCCAACCCACGGGAAACCACGTTCAAATTTGAACTCCCTGATAACGTTCGGTACGCCGGGAATGCCCTCAATGTGCAGATTTTGTCCGTCCGGGGCCCAGGTGAATGCATGCATCTCCATGACTCGCGGTAACAACCCGACAGAAGCCACCTTGCCGTCTCGCAGATACTCCACTTTCAGCTCGTCGCCTTCTTCAACGCCTTGCATGAAGTCGAGCAAGAGCTCGTTCGCGCCCTGACTGCTCTCAGCACTCATAGACTCACCGTTAACAGCCGTGATTACATCTCCAGCGTGCAGACCCGCATCATCAGCGGCACTTTCAGGTGTTACACCGCCGATCTCGACGCCTTCAACGGGACCAGACTCATCGACTCCGTCGATGGTGATTCCAATGCGCGGCGTGTTCGAGAATTCCATGCGACTCCTGAGCTCGAGCATTTGCGGTAACCTCTCCTGGGTAAGTTTCGCAACCTCACGTGCCGCTATTTCCATGCGCACTTCAGCTTCGCGAAGTCGCTCCGAATAAGCTTCCTTCTTCGCTTCCATCGCCCGGAGCTCTTCTTCCTCTTCGGTCTGCGCATTAGCGATGCCGGCAAACAGCAGAATCACTGTTACAGGCAAAATTACTTTCCAGATCTTCATCAGGTACTACTCCTATTTAAAACGCTGCCCGTTGCGCCTGCGCATAGCGCAACTGCAGCAGCAATTTCATCAATC
>CAYWBZ010000238.1:0-3991 GCA_964456535.1 uncultured Woeseiaceae bacterium
GGCCGTAGTAGTTATGGCTAACGCCCAGCTCAATCGCGAACTAAGCAGTGAGCAGGTCTCCGATATCGTTTCATTTCTCGAAAGCCTGACTGGCGAGTTCCCGGCACAAACAATGCCGAGGTTACCGCCGACGCCCGGTGATCTGCTGGACTGAATCACTCGAAAAGCTCAAAGGAGTCAAATCATGAACACAAACAACGTATCCAATTCGAATTTGCGAACCGTTGTGACCCTGTTTCTGATTGGCGCATTCGTAAGTGGTTGCGCCACTGTCAGGTCGGGCGCACATCATGACGAGTCAGCATCATTTGATAATTATCAAACGTTTGCGTGGATCGCAGACGATCCGATGGTTCTCGGTGGTGGCAAGCAGCCAATCAGTGCGCTTGCCAAAAAGGAAATCATTCAATCAATCAGGAATGAGCTGACTGCAAAGGGTTTTGTCTATATGCAAGACCGTGATCAGGCGGACTTCGTCGTGGCCTATACGGTTGGCACGCGGGACAGGATTGTTGCCACGTCCTACCCAACGGCCTATCACGGCATGTGGGGTTGGCATCTTTATGGGCGCTACTATTACCGAACAGAAGTTGAGCATCGCACTTATACTGAAGGCACGTTGGGAGTCGATATTTTTGACGGCAAGAGCAAGGAACCGGTGTGGCATGGCTGGGCCAGCAAGTCGGTGACTAGTGCCGACAGGAATGACCCGTCTCCTGCCATCGAGAAATCGGTCGCAGCGATAATCAAGCGATTCCCGCCAGAAAAATAACAGGCCGGTGGACGGCTGAAATTTGAGAAGCGCAACATGACGAAATACAAATGGTACAAGGGCGTTACTACGAATCGCCGAGCACTTCTGCTCGGCGTTTTGTTAGTCGTGGTAGTAGCGCTACTGCTAAATAGTCAGCGAGCAATCACCGTACAGGTCGCAGTTCCGGAGCACGATGTGCCGATTACGGTGTTCGGGCTCGGTACTGTGGAGGCGCGCGTACTCTCTGACGTTGGCTTCGAGGTTGGGGCAACGCTCGTCGAACTCAATGCCGATCACGGCGACCGCGTTAGCAAAGATGCGGTTCTTGCACGTTTACGAAATAGTGAGCAACAGGCACGTGTTGCCAAAGCAGAGGCGGGCGTTGTCAGCGGCGAGGCGGCTGTGAATATGGCTCAGACTGTCGTTGAACAGGCACGTACGGTACTCACGCAGCGGCAACAAACCAATCGTCGGCTGCAGCGGCTGCTGGCTCAAAATACCGTATCTGACGAAGCCGCTGAGGACGCTCAGCTACAACAGGACGTGGCTGCAGCGGAACTGGCTGTCGCCTTGACGGAAGTTAAGGTGGCGGAAGCCAGGCTGGCCGATGCCAGGGCGCAGCTGGAGTACGACAACGTCTTACTCGATCAGCATGTATTGAGAGCACCCTACGACGCGGTTGTTGTGAAACGTTATCGTGAACTCGGCAGCGTTCTGAATGCCGGCGAACCCGTGTTTACGTTGGTGGACACAGCGACTGTATGGACGCTTGCGTACGTTGATGAATCGCGTGCCGGCGATATTCGAGTTGGCCAGCCCGTCGAGATTCGTCTTCGATCATTACCACGGACCGCTATTTCCGGCCAGGTCGCCAGGATTGATATCGAAAGCGACCGTGTGAACGAAGAGCGGCGCGTGTACGTAGTTTGTAGTCAATGCCCGGGGAGTTTTCACCTAGGTGAACAGGCAGAGGTCTTGATCACAACCTCGGTGCTCGAAGAAGCGATGCTGATACCGGAGACAGCGGTCGAGGAATTTGACGGCGTGAGCGGAAAGATCTGGGTCGTGAATGACAAACAACTTGAATTTCTAGCCGTCCGGTTCGGATCGAAAACCCTGGATGGCCGACTCGTAATTACAACGGGCCTTCCCGACGGTGCGGTAGCCGTGACCGAGCTGCACAGCCGACTGCACGAGGGGCGGCGGGCGAAAGTGGCGACGCAAGAGGCCCCATGAACCTGGCTTTCCGCGATATCAGGCACAGTCTGGGTCGTTTTCTCCTGACCTGTTTCGGCCTCAGCATGTTGCTGGGGGTCGTTCTGTCGATGATCGGAATTTATCGCGGAATGGTCGCGGACGCGTTAACGGTGGCGCGCTCTCCGCAGGCCGACATTTGGGTGGTCGAGGCCAACACCAGAGGGCCGTTCGCGGAGTCCTCACGCATCCCGGGCGACACACGAGAGGCCATCGCGCGACTGCATGGTGTTATTGCTGCCGGCGCACTTACCTTTCAATCCGTTGAAGCGGAGTATGGCGGTAAGAACCTACGCCTTTATGTACTGGGGTACGAACTCGATCGCCTTGGGGGTCCCCGGCAAATCGTGGCCGGACGCCCAATTGCGCGCAGTCATTACGAATTAGTTGCCGATCGTCGTTCCGGCCTGTCCCTTGGCGACCGGCTTTCGCTAGGGCGAAATATCTTTGCGGTGGTTGGCTTGACCGAAAATCAGGTTTCATCAAGCGGCGATCCCATCGTCTATCTGACTTTGCGTGATTCCCAGGAATTGCAATTCGAGTTGGCACCGCCGGCGGCGCGGCGTGAGATGGCACGCGGTGGTGGCGTTACCGGCACGAATACTGTCAACGCGATAGTTGCGCGAGTGTCCGCAAACGTCGTGCCCGGCGAGGTCGCCGAGGCTGCGCGTCAATGGAAGCACCTCGCCGCGATGACGCAAGCGGAGCAAGAAAACATCCTGACACGATCCGTGGTCGAGCGGGCACGCAAACAAATCGGCCTGTTCACCGCGATACTGCTGGCCGTATCGGCAGTCATCATCGCACTGATCATTTACACGATGACGATGGATAAGCTGCGTGAGATCGCCACACTAAAACTCATCGGCGCACCCGACCGCACCATCATCGGCCTTATCGTCCAACAGGCGCTCGCAATGGGTGTTATAGGCTTCGTATTCGGTGCGATTCTCATCACGCTCGTCAAAGACAACTTTCCACGGCGGGTCATACTCGAACCCGCGGATGGACTGGCTCTTGCTTCGGTAGTGCTGATCGTGTGCGTACTGGCCAGTGCATTGGGCGTTCGACTAGCACTGAAAGTCGATCCGGGCGAGGCCTTGAAGGGATAGCCGAGAATGGGGTCAGACAAATCACAAGCACTGGTTGAAACACGTGCCGTCTCAAAACACTTCGGTGAAGGTGACGCACGTGTAGATGCACTGCGTGAGGTGAGCATTGAGGTTCACCCAGGTCAGGTGGTTGGGCTGCTTGGCCCGAGCGGGTCGGGAAAGACCACGTTATTGAATGTCATTGGCTGTATCGTTGAGCCGAATTCCGGCTGGATGCGTCTTGATGGTGAGGTCGTTTACGACGGTGGTTGGTTGCGTTCAGATTTGCGGCAGTTGCGGCTTGAAAAGATAGGCTTCATTTTTCAGTTTCATAATTTGCTGCCATTCCTGAACTGCCTGGACAACGTGGCGATCGTGCTCAATCTTGCCGGGTTCGCGCCGCTTGAAGCGAAGCAGAGAGCCGTTGAGCTGCTAGAGTATCTGGAAGTTGGGCACCGCAAAGATGCGTTTCCGGCGCAGCTTTCTGGCGGCGAGGCACAGCGTGTTGCGATTGCTCGTGCGCTGGCCAATCGCCCGAAGATAATTCTTGCAGACGAGCCTACGGCAGCACTCGACTCGGAGCGTGCCGGAATCGTCATGGATTTATTACGCAAAGTAGCGGCCGAGCAGCAGGCGGCGGTTCTTGCGGTGACTCATGACGAGAAGATCTATGACCGCCTTGATCGAGTATTCGATCTCAGGGATGGTCACCTGAGCGCTGATCATGCACCAAACGTCGGTGGAGCGAGCTGAATGTGTGAATTATTCGCCATGTCGAGCCGCGGGCCCGCGACGGTCACGTTGTCGCTGAAGATCCTTGCGGAGCACGGCGGTAATACGGCGCCGCACAAAGACGGATGGGGTATCGCCTTTTACGACGGTAGAGATGCGC
>CAYWBZ010000239.1:0-3983 GCA_964456535.1 uncultured Woeseiaceae bacterium
GCCAGCCAGGAAACGCAGGAGCCTCTCCAAAGCGCTACTCACTAACGAACTGAAAGACGGTATGCAGGTTAGGTTACAGGCAGACAGGGCTGCGGTGGGTTACTCTCTATAATCTTCGTTTTAGATGGGTGAAGTTTTGATGGAGCTGTTATCACTCGCGATCATCGCTGGTGGCTTGTTGTTGTACTCACTGGTCTCCGGTCGATTGCAAGGGACGATTCTAACTGCGCCACTGATCTTCATCGTTTTTGGTTACACGCTGGGCCCAGGTGGTTTCAATCTGGCGGCAGTCGATGTCGGCCACTCAGCGATTCACGTCATTGCGGAATTCACGCTCATCCTGGTGTTGTTCACAGACGCTGCACGCATCGATCTCAACCGTGTGCGAAAGGACCATGATCTTCCGGTGCGGATGCTGCTGATCGGCCTTCCGCTAACGATAGTGGCTGGAACATTTATTGCGGCATGGGTTTTTCCGGCCTTCTCGATTTGGGAGGCCGCGCTATTGGCCGCGCTACTGGCGCCGACCGACGCTGCTCTGGGCCAGGCCGTTGTCTCCGCCAAAGTTGTGCCGGTTCGTATTCGCCAGGCGATCAACATTGAAAGCGGTCTCAACGACGGGATAGCGTTGCCCGCTGTCCTGTTGCTGGCGGCGATGGCGAGTATCGGCTATGACACGGCGCAGGCGAGCGACTGGATTCAATTCGGATTACTTCAGGTTTCGCTCGGGCCCGTAGTGGGTATCGTCGTCGGATACATCGGCACACGAATGCTTGATACGGCAATTGAGCGCGGCTTGTCGAGCGCTGCATTTCAGGGAATCGGCATCTTGTCGCTGGCCGTTTTGACTTATGTTGTTGCGGAGTTGGTTGGTGGCAATGGCTTCATTGCCGCATTTATCGGCGGTATGGTCTTCGGTCACAGTGTCCGCAATCCCTGCACGTTTCTCTTCGAATTTATGGAGACAGAAGGGCAGCTTCTAATGCTGATTACCTTCCTGATCTTCGGCGCGGCGTTGTTGCCGGAAGCTGTTGATCATCTAAGCCCAGCGATTTTTCTATACGCGATACTCAGCTTGACGGTGATTCGCATGGTTCCGATCGGGTTGTCACTTCTTGGCACGGGTCTACGTCCGCCGTCGTATCTTTTCCTCGGTTGGTTTGGACCGCGCGGTCTGGCTTCCATATTGTTTGTGTTGCTCATTCTCGAGGAATCCGATGTACCGCATCGTGACGCATTGCTTTCGGTAACGGTTGTGACCGTCGCACTTAGCGCGCTGCTACATGGAATCAGCGCTGCACCGTTCGCTCGTATCTACGGCCAGTTGGCCAGCAGAATGGGTGAATGCGAAGAAATTAAGCCGGTGAAAGAAATGCCCCTTCGGGCGGGTCTGTTACCAAATAACAACGATCAATAAAGGACACGCACCCATGAAAAAGATTTCCATCGCAGTTTGGGACGAGCTTGAAGACCGAACCCCGGCACACGCCATAGTGGCCAACGTGGATCTCGTGATAGTTCGTTTCGACGACACCGTATCCGTTCTTTACGGGCGCTGCGCGCATCGCGCTGCGCTGATGTCAGATGGCCATGTTGTGGGTGACAATCTGATTTGTGGTGTTCACGGCTGGGACTACCGAGTGGATACCGGCATCAGTGAATACAACAATTCAGAAACACTGCCGAAATTTGATGCCTGGATTGAGAACGGTAATGTGCTGGTCGATCAGGACGCCATTGAAGCCTGGGCGAAAAAACACCCGCAGCCGTACAACCGCGACGCCTATCAAGGCGCGTACCAGGACCCCACTGGCACGGCGGATGAGCCGCACGTAAAACTGATTCGCAAATTGGCAGGCGAGGGCTTAAGCAAAGTCGGTCATCACGGCCCGTCCGCTGCAATGGGTGTGCCGCGTGATTCGCTTCCAAAGTGGGATGACCTGCAATTCGTAGTGGGGCAATTGCACAAGTTGCCACTACTGGACGACGAAGAGGTCCGCACCGATCTCGTCATCGGCGCCAATGCGAAAAAGCCGCTGGCGCTGGACATCCCGCTGTTCGTTTCGGACATGAGCTTCGGAGCGCTTTCCGAAGAGGCGAAAGTCGCGTTATCAAAAGGCGCGGAACTGGCCGGCACCGGAATTTGTTCGGGTGAGGGCGGCATGTTGCCTGAGGAACAAGCCGCCAATAGCAAATATTTCTATGAGCTGGCCTCGGGCCGCTTTGGTTTTTCCTGGGAGAACGTGCAAAAAACGCAGGCGTTTCACTTCAAGGGCGGTCAGGGTGCCAAGACCGGAACGGGCGGTCATCTGCCCGGCAACAAAGTGAAAGGCAAGATAGCAGCGGTCCGAAATTTGCCTGAGGGCGAAGCGGCAATATCGCCCCCACGCTTCCCCGACTGGACGGAACTCAGCCAGTATCGTGATTTTGCGAACGAGCTGCGTGAAAAGACTGGCGGCATACCGGTTGGTTACAAGTTGTCAGCACAGCACATCGAGAAGGACATTGATGCGGCGCTCGATATCGGAGTGGACTACATTATTCTTGACGGTCGCGGCGGTGGTACGGGTGCGGCGCCGCTCATTTTTCGCGATAATATTTCGGTGCCGACAATGCCCGCTCTTGCAAGGGCGCGTCGCCATCTCGACAAAAGCGATGCGGCGGGCGTAACGCTCATTATCACGGGCGGCCTCAGAACGCCGGCCGACTTCGCCAAAGCCATGGCTCTTGGTGCGGACGGCGTCGCAGTGTCCAATGCCGCCATCCAGGCAATTGGGTGTCTGGGCATGCGAGCCTGTCATACGAATAATTGTCCAGTTGGTATCGCGACGCAAAAACCGCACTTGCGCGCCCGACTACCTGTCGACATTGCTGCAGAACGTCTGGAACGGTTCTTCACAGCGTCAGTAGACTTGATGAAAGTGCTGGCGCGCGCGGCCGGGCACCGCCATCTAAGTGAGTTCACACTCGATGACCTGACGACGTTCAAGAGTGACATTGCGCAATTGACAGGTGTCCATTACGGCGGCGTGATGGCGATCGGTAATGAGCAATCGACTTGAGTGATTCAATGTTTCCGGCGCTCGATAATAGCGGGGCGTTTCTTGAAACGCGTGATGCGATGCATGCATATGCGCGCGTGCTGGGTGATTGCCTGAAGGCCCGCCGCGGCAAACGAAAGCACTGGTGGCATGCGAGCCTTCGGCCGTCGTTGAATGGACTCACCACCGGCGTCGTGCGCGCAACAACAGACTTCGAAATTGAGTTGGACTTTCGCCGTGCCTCGCTGCACGCGCGTGCAAGTAACGGTAACGCAGTCGATGTTGAGCTCGAGGGCCAGTCTGCCGCTGAAATAGCGGTAGCGCTTAGCGAATTCATGTCGGCGAATGGCGTAGCTGATGTGGAGCTTGCGGACGCGGATCGCTCAGACCTTGCCTGGCCAGCGTTTTCCAGGTCGCACGCAGATTCGATGGGACAAGTCTTGCGTTCGGTCGCTGCGGCGATGGAAGCGTTTCGTGCCGGTGTTCGGGAAGAGACCAGTCCCATTCAGCTTTGGCCGCACCACTTTGACCTGTCGATGATCTGGCTACCCGGAGAGAAAATTGCCGGACAGGACCCAAACGACGAGGAGTATTCCGAGAAACAAATGAACTTCGGTTTTGCATTTGGCGATGACAGCATTCCGGAGCCTTATTTTTACGTGACTGCGTATCCCACACCGGATGCAATGGCGGCGATTCGTTTGCCTGCGGGATCAGAATGGAGGACGGACGGATTCAACGGCGCGGTTTTGACGTATCGAACTCTGCGTGACACGAGTGATGCCAGCGACTACCTGCAGGATTTCTGGAGCCGTTTGCTGGCAACCGGGCAGCAGCACATGCTTGAAAATGAGTTTGTGGATTAATGCGATGCCCACACCAGTCTCTTATTTTCGCACTGTTCCTGTACGCACTTTGATCGGCCGGGTCGCAAAGTCAATT
>CAYWBZ010000240.1:0-3897 GCA_964456535.1 uncultured Woeseiaceae bacterium
ATGTCGCATCAGAACTCGATGCCAAGCGTGCGATTGATCAAGGTAGTCGACTCGCCGCACAGCTCTGATTTTCTTGGTATTATCGGTCTACCGACGGGGCTTGTATCGGACAATAATAAGAATGAATGGATACTTCGAAGAACTAAAACGCCGGAAGGTCGTGCGAGTTTGCATTGGCTATATCGTCGGCGCGTGGTTACTGCTTCAGATAGCCGACGCTACATTCGAGCCGCTAAATTTGCCGGAGTGGTCGACTACTCTGGTGTTGTGGCTGCTCATATTGGGTTTTCCGGTCGCGCTTTTCCTAGCGTGGGCCCTGGAAGTGACCCCCGACGGAATCCGCCGTACCCAGAAACTCCAAAATCCCATATCGGCAACTAGGCACGGGGATGTTGCTCAAGCGGTGCCCGCGATAGCGGTATTGCCGTTCGCGGACATGAGTCCGGAAAAAGATCAGGACCATTTTTGCGAAGGCATGGCGGAAGAGGTCATTAACTCCCTCACCCGAATCAGAGGTGTGCAGGTCGCGTCGCGCACATCGTCTTTTCAGTTCAAAGACACAACACTGGACATCCATTCCATTGGCAGCCAATTAAACGTCGATACCGTCCTCGAGGGCAGCGTCCGCAAAGCCGGCGACCATCTGCGTGTGACTGCTCAGCTGATCAATGTTGCAGACGGGTATCACATTTGGTCCGAGGGCTTCGATCGGGAGCTCAAAGATGTTTTCGGGATTCAAAAAGAGATCGCAGAAAATGTTGCCAAGGCATTTCAGCTGTCGATTAGTCCGGATGCGGAAAAAGCGATTGAGCAACAACATACCCAGAACATAGAAGCTTACGAGTTCTACCTGCGTGGCCGCCGACACTTTTATCAATTCAATGATCAAGCATGGAAGCAGGCGCGAGAGGATTTCTCTCACGCTATCGATCTTGATCCCGACTACGCCCTCGCCTACGCCGGCCTCGCGGATTGTTTTTCGTTCATCTACCAGTATGCGGACAGTGCCGTTTCCATTCGCCTGCAGGCGGAGACCAATAGCCGCCTGGCCTTGCAACTAGCACCCGACATGGCGCAGGTGCACGCGTCTCGCGGACTCGCATTATCGTACGGTCGTCGACAGGAAGAAGCTGAGAAGGCATTTGAGCGTGCGGCGGAATTGGACCCGACGCTGTTCGACGCTTATTACTTCCACGGTCGCCACGCATTCTCAAAAGGCAGGTTGGAATCAGCCGCGCAGTTGTTCGAGAAGGCCTGTGAAGTGCGGCGCGATGACTACCAGGCCCTCGCGCTGCTCGCCCAGGTTTACCGTGGGCTCGGCAAGGACGACAAACGCGACGAAGCTCGCCGGCGAACGCTTGAGGTAATCGAAAAACGACTGGAGACCACACCCGATGACGCCAGGGCGCTTTGTTTCGGCTCGGTCAATCTGCTTGAAGCCGGCGAAACCGAAAAAGGAATGGAGTGGCTGGAGCGCGCCAAGAACACGCTCGGCGATGATGCACTGAATTTGTACAACGTCGCATGCGTGTATGCCAACATCGGCGAAATTGACGAGGCGCTCGACTGTCTTGAGAAGAGTGTTCGTAAAGGCATGGCTGAAGTTGACTGGATGATGAACGACAGCGATCTCGACAATCTAAGGGATCATCCGCGCTTCAAGGCATTGTTGACGAAATCCTGATATTTCGGCTCGCGGCGCATTCAGGTTAGCCCCCCCCAGAACGCCCAACTACATTAGTGGTGCTGGTGTCGCGTCAAATCTTGCAGCGATACGGTACTGGTATGGGTTCGCGAGGCGTGATGCCTTGAGAGTCCAGGAGGGCCATCAAGTTTGGAAAAAATCTGGCATCAAATTGTGCATAACCCATGAAGTCGATCAGGGAGTTAAGATCGGTGGCGTCGTCCAGTTCCAGCAAAATTTCATGTGCCCGTTCCGCTTGATTCATAATCATGTGGCTAAGCCACATCGTCGAATGATTGTTAGCGTAGTTGCTCTTGAAGCGCTCGAAGATTCGCTTCGCGTCGGATACCCGGCTTTCAGCGCAGGCTTGTCGCAGCGTCACCATCTGTAAGCTCTCTTCGGACAGGTCACTGGACACAAGAAAGCGCAATTTCCTGCTTGCGCCGTCAATATCACCGGCCCACAAGAGTGCCCGGTGCATCTGGTAATTGAAGAACGTGTTATCTCCTATGCGCTCCTGTGCTGTTTGCGCAAAGGTCCTAATGAGTTCGCTATCGTTGCTTACGAGAATGTCGGTAAGGGACGCTTGAGTGACAAAGACATTGTAACCGTCTCGCTCTTGATATTCTTGAATCGCAACGAGGAGTTCCTCGTCCAGGCTAAGCTTGGCGAGCAGGCTCAGATGGCTATTTTGCGCGTCCTGATCATTAGGGCGTTGTTCCAGATACTCAGAAATAAGGCGCAGAGCCTGTGCCAAGCGCATGCTTTTAGCTGCTTTCCAGGCTCGGAATCTAAGCAAGTTGACCGCGTCCCGCTCAGTAGCGATCGCATTGTCAATCGCTTCCTCAAACTTGGCGATCATCTCTTCAACGGGTATTTCGACAATCCCTGAAACCATGTTCACGGATGACATTTGCGACTCCCAAAAAGTCGCTAGCCGCCAGTACGCCATCGAAAAATCAGGGTCAAGATCGACCGCCCGTTCAAAATTATCGCGTGCACCAAGGAATGAATAAATATCACCGGTCGACAGGGTACTCGCGCCATAAGCCATGCCCTGTAGATACGCATTGAAAGCGGCAACTGAACTGGTGCCAGCAGAGACCATATTCGCCAAAGCCTGCGGGTCCATCGCAGTCTCAAGCGCGATAGCGATTTCGATGGCTATCTCTTCCTGGATGGCTATAACGTCTTCAGGATTTCGATCATAGGTTTGCGACCAAAGGTGAAAGCCATCACTGGCCCGAATTAGCTGAGCTGTGACGCGAAGCTGGTCACCGCTACTTCGAACAGAGCCTTCGAGTATGTGTGCAACGCCCAGGGCCGCGGCGATTGTCGGCACATCTTCAGCTGAGCCTTTGAACTTGAATGACGACGTACGGGCTGCGACCAGTAGATCGGGCGTGCGAGCGAGGGAGTTAAGGATTTCTTCAGTCAGACCATCCGAAAACCACTCTTGTTCCTCATTCGACGACATGTTGACAAAAGGCAGTACGGCAATAGAACGAGCCTTAGGACCTGCAACAGGCTCTTGCTCAACGTCCGCAACGGTCGCCTGCTCAACGGACTCGATCGGTTCGACGGACTCGATCGGCTCGTCCCCCGGCTGTTTCGTCCAGAAAAAATAGGCGAGCGCCAATACGAGCGCAGCGATAATAAATCTGTCCAGCTTGCGACCGGTAGAACTGGTAATCGATTGGGACCGGTCGACATCTTCTTCTCGTTTGACGCCATCGGGTGTGAGTTCGAAAGCCCAGGCGAAGAACAGCGCGATCGGCAGGCCAAGCAATAACACAACAACAATAGTCTTTAGCACCCAGTCGGGCGCACCGAAGTTCTCGAAAGCGAATTCAGCGATTTGCGCGATAACCCAGCCAATGACGATATAGGCAAAGCCTACTCGGACTACGTTTCTTCGTTTAAGCTCTTCAAACAGGGACATTTGTTATTGTTCGATCTCGTGAGAAAGCCGACACAGTATACCGATAATCCTGGCCAACGACTGCGCCGATGTTGCGACGGAGCTTGATGCCGAGCGTGCTATTGATCAGGGTAGTCGGCTTGCTGCGAGGCTCTGAGCGGCCAGACCTGCAGCTCCCAATCCGCATGATCATGAGGGCCCGAGGGTCCAATTTTTCCTTCTGCCGATTGCAGTAACGCTTTGGGGTCGTGAACAACGCCATCCCTGATGACAAATCGGATGTCACGCACTA
>CAYWBZ010000241.1:0-1544 GCA_964456535.1 uncultured Woeseiaceae bacterium
GGAACGATGCCGGGAACGATTCGGGCATATACACGGTGACGTCAGGATTGTGTGCCAGAAAGGCGCTGAGTCCCCCGGTATGATCCCCGTGGATATGCGAAAGCACGACAGCATCAACGGCTTCGGCGTCGATGCCGAGGCGCTGCATGTTCGAGAGCAAGATATCTCCATTGCCGCCCGTGTCAAACAGAACGGTCTCATCCAGACCCTCAATCAGGCAGGAAAAGCCCCAGCCCGTCTCCAAACCTGCCTTATAGGACACGTTGTTAAAAACGACGTAGAGTCGAAGCCGACCCTCGTCGAAGTTCTCCATGCTACCCATTGCAATATTGATTTGTGGCATAAACAGCACCCATCCAAAAAGCAGGATGATTACGATGCTTTTGTGCGAGTACATGGCAAACACCGCTCCAGTCCGTTATTTTGCGTCGGATTCCACAATAGAAGTAACCAACCTATGGGCGATTAGCAGCGCACCCGGAAGCTCCGCTCAGTATCAGTATCCATCGTTGGCCGGGGCGTGGGCAAGGTTAATGGCAACCGTGGTTCTGACAACAGTGCCTTTGCCGCTCGCAACGGCCAGGAAATGCTTGACGTTCTGGATGCATTTTGGCGGTGATGCTGGAGCCGCGGGACCTTGTGTTATCTTTCTCATCATGGCCAGCTCTATTTCACCCGGAGACAACACACGATCCAGGTTTGGCACATGCTAAGACATCGCTTAGAAAGGAGCCTCAAGAAGACAGCGAGGACATTCGTCAATCTGTTGCCCATTATCATGGCCATGCTGTTATTGACGAGTCTCGCGGTCACCGTGTTTCCGGGACAGATATCGGCTGGCCTGTTCGGTGGCAGTGGCACCCTGGATGCCCTGATTGGCGCGTCCGTCGGTAGTGTCGCGGCAGGGCATCCCTTGGCCAGTTATCTGCTGGGCGGGGAGTTGCTCAAGGGCGGGGTAAGCCTGATCGCTGTCACCGCCTTCATTGTGAGCTGGGTAACAGTCGGGGTCGTTCAGCTTCCTGCCGAGGCCTTAATGCTGGGAACGCGCTTTGCGATTTATCGCAATGTGATCTGTTTCTTCAGTGCCGTTGCGATCGCATTTCTCTCCGTGTACACGCTGCAACTCATAGGCTAGCAAAGGGCATGGAACGCGAGAGGGAAAAGAAGGGTGTCGGCGGCTGGCTGTTCTTGCTATTGGTGCTCGCAGCATACGGCGTGACTGGAGCCATTGATGCCGAGATTGTCGTCCAGGCGCTCAGCTTCTTTGGTAAAGCCATGCGCAAGGTTTTGCCGGCACTGGTCATTGTGTTTCTCTTTCTTCTGATGGCTGACCTCCTGTTCGAACCAAAATGGATCAAGCGGAATCTTGGTGGGGAGGCCGGTATCAAGGGCTGGCTCATAGCCGCTGTTGGTGGTGTACTTGCTGCTGGGCCTATCTACGCCTGGTACGCGCTATTGCGAGAGCTGCGTGAGAACGGCATGCGTGCGTCGCTGGCCGCTGTTTTTCTCTACAGCCGTGCGGTCAAACTCCCGCTGCTTCCGCT
>CAYWBZ010000241.1:1644-3875 GCA_964456535.1 uncultured Woeseiaceae bacterium
GTGCTTATCTGCCGCGCTACAACTCCCCTCAGTGGAGTATTACACGACAAAAAACTGTATCAGGCGATCCAGATCCCCTCCAGCCTCACTCGTAGCGCCTCATCTCTTTTTGCGGCGGCGCTGATCACGGCGGAGTGACGCGACTGCAGCATGCAGTAGCGTGGCAAGAAATAATATCGGGCACCGATGTGCAATCCCTCTCGCTTGTGGTGCACTAGCCCTTCGTAGGCAACGGGATTGTATTGGCCGATCTCGATACCTTGCGCTCGTGCGGCCATTGGTCCCACGACACACCAGGTAATCGTGCCGTTCAACGGGTCCGGGTCCTCCATCACTTGACCCACATGGGTGACGGGACACCCTACCCAGGCCGGACGGCCGAAAACGATATCGCCCTTCTTTATCCCAAGGCGCTCGGCATTAGACGGGTTGAACGGCAGGATGGTCTCTCGCGGGCCGGGGTCCTCTGGAAAGGGTTCCAGGATGAAGTCGTAGTCGCGATCGAGGAGATCCTTCCAGGTGATGTCCTCCTCCCGGAGGCTCGGCTCTTGCGGAGCCGTGAGGCGTGCGTTTCCGGACTCAAGATAGACACAGCGGCTCAGGGCTTCTCGGTGATTCCGTGCAAACTCCGCCAGGGCGGCACAGGTCTTGAAGCCGCACTGCCCACAGTCTTTGCCGGGCAACCGGGACACTATCTCCTGTATGCCCTGCTCCATCACTGCCCGCGGTAGAAAAGATCGGAATCCAGACTGCGCACCACGCCGAAGTGCTTCTGCCATCCAATGTCCCGCTTGCCCACACAGATGGTGCAGGTGGCCACCGGCGGACTGCCGCGCAGCATGAGCGGCTCCCTGGCCTCCTCCGTGCGTTCGATTCGCCCCACAATGGGTTCGATGTTGATGCCATGCAGGGCGTCGGTCTCCACCACGGGAATATCGGCGGCCTCTAGAATATTGGCACGGAACACCTCTTTTTCCGCCTGGGAGATGAGGTCGATCTTGGTCACCACGGCGATGTCAGCGAGCGACAACATGGCGCCGATCTTTCGCGGCAGATCCATGCCACTGGTGGCCTCCAGTACGACCATACCCAGGCAACCGTTAATGTATGGCGAGCAGCGCAGACACAAGCCCGCGCTTTCAACGAGGAGCACATTCGCCCCGGCTTCCTCTGCCCATTTGACGGCATCACCGAGCACCAAAACGCTGCAGTGGTCCGGACAGAGTTCCCCCGAGAAGATCTTTCTTGCCGGCATGCTGAACTCCTCGCGGAACATCTCGTCCTCTTCGGCGAACTGTACGTCGATCTTCAGGTAGGCAAGCTTGTGTCCCCTGACAATGAGCTTGCGTGCAGCCTGTTTCAAAACCATAGTCTTGCCGCTGGTGGGCGGTCCGGCACAGATTACAACTTTCATAGTCCCTCGCTCATTTCCAACGGGCCCTGTCGCGCTCCAGACGTTCCGTGAGTTCCTGTTCAGACAGACGCACTCCTGCACGCACCTGATCGCGAAAATACAAGGCAACGTCTTCCAAAGCCTTGAACGTTTCCGCCATGCGCTTCTCCTCAACCTCGGTCGTGATCAACTGTTGTATTGCCCCTGAGCTCATCACCAGCCGATAGTTGGAGAGTAGCGCGATACACAGGTCATGCGTGACGAAGATGAAGATCTTTCTATACTTGCGCAACAACTCCAGTGCCCGCGCCCGGTCGATGCCGGCGTTCTCAATTTCATCCAGCAGAATGATGGGCGAGTTTCCAATCACCACGGCATCGGCGATGAGGAGCGCGCGGGTCTGGCCCCCTGAAAGCTCCGTCATGGCACTGTCGGTGATGATGGGCTCGCCGGTCAATTGATTGGCAAAATCAAGAGTCTCCTCAACTATCGACTCCGGGCGTCCGGTCTTACGCACGCGTGCGTGAAGACCAAGGAATTTGTGTACGGGAAGGTCAGACAGGAAGGTCGTGTGCTGGGTAATAAGCGCAATCGGATTCTTCGACGGGTCCTCCAGGAATTCAGGCGGCGGCGTGGCATCGTTGATCAGGATTCGCCTGCCGGTGGGTGTGTTGGCATTCGCAAATAGCCCGATGTCATTGATGAGGGCTGTTTTTCCGGAGCCGGTGGGGCCGACAATACTCACCACATCACCCATGGAGAGATCGATTTTCCCCACGGGTTCTTTCTGGCCGGTTCGTCCGAAACCGCCGATGATTGTGATCTTGTTAATCTCCAT
>CAYWBZ010000242.1:0-3838 GCA_964456535.1 uncultured Woeseiaceae bacterium
TGAAAGAGTATGCAGAGATGGGATACCTCGGCATCAATATTCCAGAGGAATACGGCGGTCACGGTCTTGGCAATATCGAGGCGCTGCTGGTTGTCGAGGAACTTGGTCGTGTCTCTTCGGCTATCGCCTTTCCTGTGTTCGAGTCGTGCGTAGGACCGGTACGTGCAATCGAAAAATACGCAGACCGATCTCTGAGAGAATCGGTAATTCCTGCTGTATGTGCCGGCGAGAAGGTCATTGCCATAGCAATGTCCGAGCCACAGGCTGGTTCGGCACTGACCGATCTAAAAACACGTGCGACCGTAGACGGTGATGAGGTCGTGATCGATGGCACCAAGCGATGGTGTTCGGGTGGCGGTCATGCCGATGGCTATCTGGTCTATTGCAAGCTAAACGATGACATTGGTGCCAAATCCATTGGTGCGGTATACGTTGAGAAAGGCACCAAAGGCCTGACCTTCGGCCTGCAGGAGCATTTGATGGGTTTTCGTGGTGTGCCGTCGTCCGATGTGTATTTTGACAATGTCCGTATCCCGAAAAAGAACATCGTTGTTGATGCCGGCGGTTTTGGCAAGTTGATGGCGGCTTTCGACCTGGAGCGTTGTGGCAACGCCACGATGGCGCTGGCCCAGGCATCTGCCGCATTGGATGATGTCACGACGTATGTTCAAGAGCGCCACCAATTCGGCAAACCCATCGTCGAATTCCAGGCCGTACAGCTCAAGCTCGCCGAAATGCAAATGCAGGTTGAAGCATCTCGCTTACTCATATGGAGAGCCGCCGTTGATGCGGAACAGGGTTTTCCGAGTATCGGCGCTTCAAGCATCGCGAAATGCTTTGCCAACGAGATTGCCCGATCAGTGACGGGTGATGCCCTGCAGCTCATGGGCGGCTATGGTTACTCGAAGGAATACCCAATGGAACGCCGATTCCGCGATGCCTGGGGATGGGGAATCGCGGGTGGTGCTATCGACATACAGAAGGTAAACATCGCCTCAACGATGATTGGCCGACGCTTCGATCAGCGATCCTGATATATCGACTGCTTGGCAGCGGACCGGGCTCGCAGACTGTCCGATGGCCGGAAGTGATCGCCAAATTCATCGGCAAATTTGTCGCACAGGGCGACGAATTCCGGCAAACCCATCGTATTGACATAGGACATGACACCGCCGGTGTAGGAGGGGAATCCGCTACCGAGCACCGTCGACAGATCCGCTGTGACCGGGTCCAGTCCCTCATTGGCCCAAAGTTCTGCCGCTGCAAGGCTCTGTATAGCGAGCAGACGTTGTTTTAACTGAGCGAAGTCGAAGCTCCCTTGCTCCGGCAATGATTCCGACTCCGCCGTTTCAAGGCCTGTGGGGTGGTCTTTCATGCCGGCCGCCCAGGCCGCATTGCGAACTACGGCGCCGGTCACACCTTGATCCAGCATTCTCTGTGCTTCGTCGGCATACGCTTGCCGACAAGCATCCACCAGTACCACGTCGGAATCCTCTTTCCGAAATTTGCGCTCGCGCTTGTTGATAAAGAGCGTGCGGACAATATTTCGCGCGACGGGATCGCGCGTCAATGCAGAAAATTCGCGGGATTCGATGCGCAGTCCCTGGTCGATAGAATTTACCGTCGTGCCATTAAACAGGCAGCGCAATGCGGCGATGGGCGCTGGGTAATTGTGCCGATATTTTGCACCGATTTTCGCAGTCTGAATCTGGAATAAACGGCCAACATTCATATCGTTCAGCTTCGAACCACCCGGGATGCGAAATCCTCTGCGGTCCCACGGCTGATCTGATCGGCCATGCTCGATGACCCAGCGCTCTGCAGCGCTCAGCAATTCATCCGCTGCTGACAACTCGTCAACGATGCCAAGCTCCAACGCCCTTGCGGGACTAATCGTCGTGCCGTCCAGAATCAGGGAGGCCGCTTCTTTCAACCCAATCAGTCTGGGTAGCCTCTGGGTTCCGCCAGCACCGGGAATAAGGCCCAATGTGACTTCTGGCAGCCCCAGCATAATTTCATCGTCATCGATCGCGACTCGGTAGTGGCAGGCCAGCGCCATTTCCAGACCGCCGCCCAACGCCGTACCATTGATTGCGACAGCGACGGGTTTGCCGCAGGTTTCAAGCATTCGCAGTGATCGGCTGAATGTCCTCGATTGCTCATAGGCATCAGAAGCGCCCCTGTCCATTTCGTAATAACGTACGATGCGTTTCAGGTCGCCGCCCGCCATGAAGCCTTTCTTTGCGGAGTGCAGGACTGCGCCGCGTACGGAATCATCGCTCGCCAATTGGGCTGCGACCTCGCCCAATTCGCGATGCAGTTGCGGTGTCAATACGTTGACTTCGAGACCCGGTACATCGATGGCGATAAACGCCACGCCATTATCCGCTACGCGGTACTGAATGGTTTCGAAACTCACGTCGCCAATGTCTATTGTCTTGCCCCGGGATTTATTCATCTCATAAACGCTCGATGATCGTCGCAGTACCCATTCCGGCGCCAACGCACAGATTCACTAACGCCGTGCCAAGACCGCGACGCTCCAGTTCATCGAGCGCGGTGCCCAGAATCATCACACCAGTGGCGCCAATCGGGTGGCCCATAGCGATCGATCCGCCATTGACGTTGATTTGCTCGTGTGGAATGTCAAGTTCCTCCATGAATAGCAAAACAACAGAGGCGAAGGCTTCGTTCAGTTCGAATAGATCAATGTCGGAGCGATTCATTTTTGCCTTGTCCAACGCGATACGGGCGGATGGAGTTGGGCCGGTCAGCATTATCGTCGGGTCCGTGCCAACGGATGCGCAGGATCGGATTCGCGCGCGTGGTTTGAGGCCCAATCGTGCCCCCATTTCCGCGCTGCCGATTAATGCAGTGGCGGCACCATCGACAATGCCACTCGAATTTCCCGCCGTATGAACGTGATCGATTCTTTCCAGTTGCGGGTACTTTAGAATCGCTTGTTGATCGAAACCCATTTCGCCGAGGTCGGCGAATGCAGGCTTCAGTTTGCCGAGGCTTTCCTGGCTGGTATTGGGCCGTATGGCTTCGTCCGTATTCAGTAGGAGATTGCCAATTTCATCAACCACCGGCGTAACCGAGCGGTCAAAGCGACCATCCGTCCAGGCTTGCGCAGCCCTTTGCTGGCTTTCCGCGGCGTAGCGATCGAGGTCATCGCGACTGTGACCATGCAGGCTTGCAATCAAGTCCGCCGCGATGCCCTGAGGAACAAAGTGAATCTTGTCCGCGAGTCCGGGATCCGAAGACCAGGCCCCTCCCGACGAACCGATCGGAATTCTCGACATGCTCTCAACGCCACAAGCCACCACCAATTCGCACTGTTCAGCCGAAATCTTGGCGGCAGCGAGATTAACTGCCTCGAGACCGGAGGAACAGAAGCGGTGAATCTGCTGGCCCGGTGTCGATTCCGCATAGTCAGCCGCCAGTGCCGCGCTACGACCTATTGCGCTCCCTTGCTCGCCAATGGGTGAGCCGCAGCCAGCGATGACATCCTCAACGAGAGCGGTGTCGAACTCATTCCGATCGCGCAGGTTCGAGAGGGCTTGCGCGAGCAAGTTAACGGGCGAAACCGTATGCAGTGCGCCGTCAGGTCGACCCTTGCCGCGCGGCGTTCTGACATGATCGTAGATGTAAGCATCTCGCATGAATTCGGATCAACCTTGATAACGTCGAGCGAGCAGAACCAGTCTCGACGGCAGAGGATTAAGGAAAAAACTAGCTTGTACAACTACCGATAAGCTATCATAGAATTTGTATTTAGTTCAAAAAAAAAGATCAAAGCGCTCTGAATAGTAGTCCAAAATACTCAGCTTAGTTT
>CAYWBZ010000243.1:0-3805 GCA_964456535.1 uncultured Woeseiaceae bacterium
CTTGTCCGAGTCGCTCTGAGAGCTTCTGTACGCGGCTCAGGAGTTTTTCGTTCTGATAAGTGAACGCGATCTCACAACCCTCGCGGGCAAAAGCCTCCGCGATACCTGCGGCGATAGAACGCTCGCTCGCAACACCAACAATCAGCGCCTTCTTCCCAGCCATGAAGCCCATAACTCATTCCTGTACGTAATTTGAGGCGGCCATTCTACATCGAATTCGATGCCTCACCACAAATGCCGAGCTTGTGACAATTAGCGGTACGGGAGGGACTAGCTGGATTGGGCGGTTACGTCTACGTACATGGTGAGTTTTTGGCCGGGGTGCAGGAGTTTGTTCTTGTCGATCTTGTTCCAGCGGGCTATTTGGTCTATGCCGACTCGGAATTTTCTGGCGATGATGTATAGGGAGTCGCCGTTTCTTACTGTGTAGCGGAGTTTGCGGGTTGTGTTGCCGAGCGCTTGGGTCGGGGAGGTGCGTGGTGCCGCAACTGCTGCGTTCGTCCAAACGACTAACTTCTTGCCGATCGATAACGTGTCGCGCGGGGCCATGCCGTTCCATGCTGCCAGTTGGCGGGTTGTGATTTTGTAGCGCTGTGAGATTGTCCAGAACGATTCGCCGCTTCTTACTATGTGCTCGACTTTGTTGCCGGCACGGGTGCGGTTTTGCGTTTTGGCCAGTCTTGCGTCGGCGCTCTTGCTGTAGGCGCTTAGTGGTTTGGTGGCCACCGGGATCAATAGGTGATGCCCTGCGCGGATGGTGTTGCCGCGAAGATCATTTGCTGCGCGGATGGTTGAGACGGTCGTGTTGTATTTCTCGGCTATCTGCGAGATGGCTTCGCCATCTTTAACCTTGTGTCGTTGCCAGCGGACGCGTTCGGATTTTGGTACTTCGTCGAGTGCTGTGATGAATTGCTCGGCGACGTCGATTGGCATTACCAGGCTATGCGGTCCTGACGGGTCTGTCGACCAGCGGTTGTAGCCCGGGTTGTATTGATACACGGTATCGACATCAACGCCGGCCAATTCTGCTGCGAGCGCGAGGTCGAGTTGGCCGCCGATGTCGGCAACCATGAACTGCGGCTCGTCAACGACGACCGGAAGTGTCAGGTTGTATTTTGCCGGGTCGGCGACGATTTCGACGAGTGCCAGCAACTTCGGCACGTACATGCTGGTTTCTCTCGGCAGCCTGAGATCCCAGAACTCGGTCGACTTGTTCGCATTGGTGTTACGTCGTACCGCGCGTCGGACATTGCCTTCGCCCGAGTTATACGACGCGATGGCATTCAGCCAGTTGCCGTTATTGAATTTGTACAGGTACTCCATGTAGTCGAGCGCAGCGCGTGTTGAATCGACAACATCGCGGCGACCGTCATACCACCAGTTCTGTTTGATGCCGAAGCGCTTCGCCGTTCCCGGGATCATCTGCCAGAGACCGGCCGCGCGGCCGTGCGAATACGCGAACGGGTCGTAAGCGCTTTCTACGATCGGCAGTAGTGCGAGTTCCAGCGGCAAATCGCGGCGTTCGAGCTCGGCGACGATGTAGGGCAGGTAGCGTTGCGCGCGTGTAAACACGCGATCCATGTAATCCGGGTGCTTAACGAACCACTTTTTCTCAGCTTCTGTGCGGTGATTGTCGACGTATTGGAGGTCAAATCCGCGTCGTAGCCTGGCGAGTACGTCATCCGGGCCGGCCGGTGTGGACTCGAGTTCAATCCCCGCAACCGGCGAGATCAAAGTCAGTGTTGGCACGGCATCCTGCCGCGCCGTGCTCGTGACCGCCGCAGGCAGCGCGAGGGCAGTTTGCCCTGCCAGCAGCAAAAAGGTGACACTGACGGCTCCAAAGGCCGTAAATCTCTGCAATAATTGCCCGACAGGCGATGACATTACGTTAAGCATCGGGCCATCCTACTGAGGCAGAGAAGTTGTGCAAGTAGATCGATCACAAATGACGCAGGAATGGCTGCAAACACCGCTGGGCAAGGCGTTGTTGCAGATGGAAGTGCGTGTGGTCGAAGAGGCGTTGGACGGCATATTTGGTGAACAGTGCCTGCAGCTTGGTGTCTGGGGCGACAATCGCACGTTTATGCGCTTCACAAGGACGCAGTGCTGCTCTGTCATCGCGGATACCAGGGCCGCGATCGCGAGCGCTGGCAAGCCCTGTGCCGTTGGTGACATGCATCGCCTGCCGATTGAGAGCGACTCAATCGATGCCATCCTGCTGCCTCACACCCTGGATGTCAGCGATCGACCGCACGCCGTATTGCGCGAGGTCGACCGCGTATTGCGCCGCGACGGGCGCCTGATCATCCTGGGATTCAAGCCAGGCGGCCTTTGGGGATTGCGCAGATTGATCCCGGGTGCTGCTATGCCGCCGGGCGCGGATCACCTGATTTCAGACCGACGCCTGAAAGACTGGCTGCAACTGCTCGATATGCGCATCCAGGGCACAACGCGGTATTTTTTCCATTGGCCGTTGCCGGGCAATAAAGCGCGTGGCTCGAGTAAATGGGAACGACGCGGACAGGCGTGGTGGCCGGAGCTTTCGGCTTGCTATATGCTCTCGGCGCAGAAACGGGTCAGCACCTTGACACCGGTGAGGCCGCTTTGGCGGACCAATCCGAAGGTCGTCGCAGGACTCGCCGAACCATCAACCCGAGCTTCCCGAACTTCACGAATCCGCTTTGACCCACAAAAACTTGACCCAAGTAATTGAGATCTACACCGACGGCGCCTGCAGGGGAAATCCCGGCCCGGGCGGTTGGGGCGCGCTGCTCATAGCTGGCGAGCATCAGAAGACGATGCATGGCGGCGATCCCGAGACAACGAATAACCGTATGGAGCTGACGGCGGCCATCGAGGCGTTGAATGCCTTGAAAGGCCACAGCAGCGTTATTCTGCATACCGACTCGAAATACGTGATGGACGGCATTAAAGAGTGGATGCCAAACTGGAAAAAACGCGGCTGGAAAACGGCGGCAAGAAAACCGGTGAAGAACAAAGACCTCTGGCAGGCACTCGATGAGGCTACCGGTCGCCACGAAATCGACTGGCGCTGGGTAAAAGGCCACAACGGCGACCCCGGCAACGAAATGGCGGACGAACTGGCAAACCGCGGCGTCGATGAATTATGAGACCGAGCGAATGAGACAGGTTGTCCTCGACACCGAAACCACCGGCCTCTCCACCGCGCAAGGCCACCGCATTATCGAGATCGGCTGTCTCGAACTCGTGAACCGTCGCCTGACCGGGCGCGACTTCCACCGTTTCTTAAATCCCGATCGCGATATCGACGAGGGCGCGGAGCGCGTCCACGGCATTAGCCGGGCAGACCTCGAAATCGAACCACGTTTCCCGGAGATCGTTGAAGATTTTCTGGCGTTCATCAAAGACGCGGAACTGATTATTCACAACGCAACTTTCGATGTCGGCTTCCTTGAGCACGAGCTCAAGCTCATGAAGCACAAGCAGCCGATGATCGAACATCATGCAACCGTTCTCGATACGCTGACGATGGCGCGTGAGATTCACCCGGGGCAGCGCAACAGCCTGGACGCGCTGTGCAAACGCTACGAAGTGGATGCAACGAAGCGTGATGTCCATGGGGCATTAATCGATTCGGAGCTACTGGCCAACGTTTATCTAGCGATGACAGGCGGCCAAACAGCGATGCTGCTGGATGACGATGCAGAACCCACTGTAGGAGCGGTCCCTGACCGCGACTCCGGGGATGGTGGCTTGTCGCGGTCTGGGACCGCTCCTACAGTGGATCTCCCGGTCGTCAAAGCATCAGCCGAGGAATCCGCCG
>CAYWBZ010000244.1:0-3795 GCA_964456535.1 uncultured Woeseiaceae bacterium
TGGCAAGATAGCGGTTCCGCGGCGGCGGCGTTCAAGGCAGCCAGCAACAGACATGCTGAAATCAGTGGTTTCGAGTACAAGTTGCTGTTCGGTTCAGGTTTCGGCCGAAGCCATTAGGGACGGGATGTTAACAGGCATTCTTATTTGTTACCTTCGCATAGTTTTGTAGGTGCTTCAACGCGTTACGGAGAAACTCGATTAGTCAAAATGACAACAATGCCGATGGACGCCTCGCTGCGCTGAACGACTGGATCAGTGGCATAGAGACGGTTGCTGGCTGCGAACCTGTGCCCGCATCCGCGGATGCCAGCTTCCGCCGCTACTTTCGATTGCAAAAGGGGGCGGAAAGTTTCATCGCGATGGATGCGCCACCGTCGCAGGAGGACTGCCTGCCATTCGTACGAATCGCCGGTTTTCTGGAATCGATGCGGCTTAGCTCGCCGCGAATTATTGAAGCAGATATCGAAAAGGGGTTTCTGCTGCTATCCGATCTAGGCAGCGAACAATATCTCGATAAGCTTGTGGAGGAGCCGCATCTGGCTGACTCACTTTACGGAGATGCGATCGATGCGTTGTTAGTGATGCAACGCCGAGGCGAGGCCTATCAAACTACGCTACCGCCTTACAATGAGAAACTGCTGCATTTCGAACTATCTCTGTTTCACGACTGGTTGTGCGGCACACACCTGCAATTACAGCTTAGCGATGACGATGAGCGAAGTTGGCAAGCCTGTTGTGACATACTGGTCGAAACTGCTCAGCGCCAACCGCAGGTATTTGTGCATCGTGACTATCATTCTCGCAACCTGATGGTTCTCAATGAAGATAACCCCGGCATCCTGGATTTTCAGGACGCGGTCGAAGGGCCGTTCACCTACGATCTGGTTAGCCTGCTCAAGGACTGCTATGTCCGTTGGCCAGCCGATCAGGTAAGAGGTTGGGCGCTCAACTACTATGAAAAGCTAAGCGACAACACGCGTACGCAGATTGATGAGCAACAATTCTTGCGCTACTTCGAATTGATGGGTGTGCAGCGACAACTTAAAGCGGCCGGAATTTTTTGTCGGCTGAGTCATCGCGACGGCAAGGATTGGTATCTGAATGACGTGCCACGCACGCTCGAGTACATCATCGAACTTGGGCCGCGCCATGAGGACTTAAGTTTTCTCGTGCGTTTGATCGAAGAGCAGGTCTTGCCGGCATGGCCAAAAACCGAATGATCGCGATGATACTAGCGGCTGGGCGAGGCGAGCGCCTACGGCCACTAACTGACACCGTTCCCAAGTGTTTAGTCGAGGTTCGCGGGCAAAGCCTGCTGGAGCGGCATCTTGAGCATGTCAGCAAAGCTGGCATCAAAAACGTTGTGATCAACCTGGGCTGGCTTGGTGAACAGATCGTAGAGCGCGTTGGATCGGGATCTGAATACGGCCTGAACGTCTTATACAGCGAAGAGGGCGACAATGTCCTGGAAACCGGCGGTGGCATTCGGAAGGCGCTGCCAGTGCTCGGTAGTGAACCGTTTCTGGTTCTGAATGCGGATATTTTCACCGAAATGCCAGTGCCAATAGTCGCATTGCGGGATAACGCTCTGGGACATTTGGTGCTGGTGCCGACACCGGACTATCGTGCCGTTGGCGACTTCGACCTTAACGGCGGCATGATACGTAACGGCGATACACCTGCACTGACATTCGGTGGCGTTGCAATGTACCGACCTGAGTTCTTCGACGGATGTGGGGCAGGCAAGTTTTCGATCGTGCCGTTGATGCGAGCAGCAGCAGATGCCGGTCGCTTGCAAGGGTCTCTTTATGAAGGCGTATGGGCGGATGTTGGAACGCCCGAGCGCCTTGCCGCGATCGACAATGACGAGAACTAAACTTCAATTCATACTGCCGTCGCTTCTCGGCATGCTGACTTTTCTCACGCCAATTCGTTGGGATGGTGACCTGACCATCGGGATCGGCGTTATTACGGGATGGATCAAAAACCTGCTAGGCGTGCACGCGCTGCAGCTCGTGGTCGGGATACTGATTGTCACAAGCGTACTGACGATATTGGGTACGGTTTTCAAAATTGACTGGATTCGACGACACCATGCCTGGAAAGACCTGTTTGATGTGCCGTACATCTGGTTGGCGTTGAGATTGATCGGTACGATCTTCGGCATCATGTACCTGCTCCAGGTTGGACCCGAGCTACTAATATCCGAAGAAATCGGTGGAGCCGTGTTTGTTGGAATCGGCGTTAACGCGGTTTCCATTTATATCTGTGCATGTTTGCTGTTGCCATTGCTAACCGATTTCGGCTTTATGGAATTTGCGGGAACGCTGGCGCGGCCGGTTTTTCGAAGTTTGTTTCGTTTGCCGGGAAGGTCGGCCATCGACGCTGTGACATCTTTTGTCGGTTCCTCGTCGATCGGATTATTGATTACGATTGGCCAGTACAACGACGGTAACTACACCGCCCGGCAGGCAAGCGTAATAGCAGCAAATTTTTCAGTGGTGTCGATTCCCTTCGCGTTGGTTGTGGCGTCGGTTGCCGGTATCGGGCATCTCTTTATTTCCTGGTATGGCTTTGTCGTGCTTGCTTGTTTGCTTGCCGCGCTTATCACCCCGCGGTTGCCACCGCTATCACGAAAAGCGGACACCTACATTTCCGGTTCACGAGAAAGTGACCTGGGAACGACGAATGAGTCGCGGCCTTTGCTGCGTGAGGCGTGGGAGCGCGCAATGGAGCGGGCCGAGTCTGCTCCTGGTGTGCGTGAATTCTTTGTGACAGGCGTGACAAACATGATGTTCTTCATGTTTTCGGTATTGGCAGCAGCGATGGCGTTGGCAACACTTGCCGCAGTGATTACATTTCACACGCCGGTATTCACCTGGCTGAGCTATCCACTTATCAGCGTACTCGAACTGGCGCAATTGCCCGACGCAGCTACGGCCTCTCCGGCACTGTTATCAGGCTTTCTGGATCAGTATATGCCGGCAATCGTCGCAGCAGGCATCAACAGCGACGCAACCAGTTTCGTCCTCGCGGGCCTGTCCGTATGCCAACTCGTATTCATGTCAGAATTCGGTGTGATTGTCTTGCGCTCCAGCTTGCCCCTTAGTGTCGCGGATCTCGGTGTTATCTTCTTGCTGCGAACAGTGATCGTACTGCCGGTACTGATTCTCGGCGCATTTTTGGTAGTTAGCTAACATTAGCTAACAGGACGTTCAGCTGCGCCGCAAGAAACCACTGGTTTAGTCTCGATATTTTCTGGATTACTCGACAATCCGTCTACAGTTATTGATACTTAAGCGAACCGGGAAAGAGCTAAGAATATGGACTGGATGTTTTACCTGATGGTGTTGGGAGTGTTGTTCTTTGCGATTTCCGCAATGCTCGCCATTCGGTATCTATTTGGTTTGCGCCTTGAAAGGCTTGAGAAAAAGCAACGCCTGGAAGAGGAAGCGCGGCAAATTGCCGAATCGAACTCTGGTCTCTGACTAACAACCCACGTGACACACAACATATAGACTAACGAGAACCAAAGCGGAGAAACGTATGGATAATCAAGGTGAAGTTACGATAGTCGACGTTAAGATGCCATTTATGTCGATGGTAATGTTCATGGTAAAAGCGGCCATCGCGGCTATTCCAGCGGTAATAATTCTGGCAATTATTTTCGCGGTACTCGGCGCTATTTTCGGAGGGATTTTCGGCGGACTTGGTAGATATTAGTTGCAGACAATGGGCTAAGTCCGGTCACTCATCCGAAAGGTTGAGGTGTCGCATGAAATGCGGCAGTATTTT
>CAYWBZ010000245.1:0-3790 GCA_964456535.1 uncultured Woeseiaceae bacterium
CGCGAGGACCACCGCAACATGGCGCTGGTACTCAACATACTCGACAGGATCGCCGATACCGCTAAAGCGGGCGAAGATCCTGACTTCGAGCTGGTTGACGAAATCATGCGTTATATGACGGTCTATCCCGATGCTGTGCATCACCCGAAGGAAGATGTCGTTTACTCCGAGCTAAAGAAAAGCAGGCCGGATCTTGCTGTTGACCTTGAGGACGTGCCGTCCGACCACCGGGAAATTGCTGAATTGGGTAGCAGGCTTCGGGACGATGTTGAGGCGATCATTGCGGGCGCAGCCGTTCGTCGTGAGAATTTTGTTAAGGATACGAGCGAGTACGTACAACAGCTGAGAGATCACATGCAATGGGAGGAAGGAGACCTGTTCAAGCGTGTTGATGAAATGATTGGTGATGACGACCAGGTGATCGACGTAGAGAAATATCAACACATCAAGGACCCGGTTTTTGAACTCGAGATCGAGTCGGTTTTTGGGCGCCTGACGGCGATCCTGAAGGGCGACGGCAAGTTAACCTAGGATTTTTTTGCCCGCTTGAGTTCTTCGTAGCGGCGAGCCTGCGACGCGGTCAGCATGACGTCTTGTCCGGCGACCAAAACTCGACAGTATATTTTGTACTCAATGGGCACCCAAATCTCTAGCATCTGCTGAATTAGATTAGTCACCGTTTACCTCCTTGTCTGACGCACCGTTCGCTTACCTTGAACGAGTACGCAATCCTTATGCCTCTAGTTGTTACACGATAATTTCAGCAAAAAGGTTCCTTGGTATTATGTAACCAGACGACTCAATTCCATGCGTTTCCGTCGGACCGGATACGCCGAGATCTTGTGCAATCGCTCTTTCATTCAAAGCAGTCAAAACCCAAGAATCATTCGTCCAGCTGTTCCAGCGATAATCTGAAAATTAGTTTTTGATTCGCCTATGAATCTCTGCCACCAACTCATCAGTGTCGACAGGCTTCGTGAGGAAACTGGTGTCCTCCAGATTATTTACGACGATTGCGTCGGACGTATCACCGGACACGAGAATAACCGGTACGTCGATAGACGCTTGCTTTCGTACAGACCGAATAACCTCAACACCAGTCCGTCCGTCGCGAAGATGATAGTCAGTGATAAGAAGGTCCGGAGTCCGTTTGGACACACACTCCAAAGCCTCGCTTTCAGAGGCGGCTGTTAATACGTCGAAACCTTCGATTTTAAGGAGCATGGACGTCGCGTCGAGAACCGTCGGTTCATCATCAACGATTAGGACCAGTCCCGTAGCCAACTCGGAACTGGTTGTCGGCTGCGCTGACGAAACAGGGGCGGTAATTCTTTCGCCTTTCGGCACAACTACCGAGAAGACTGAGCCCTGACCAGGCCTTGAGTCGACCTCCAGACCGCAGCCCAATAGTTCTGCGGTTCGCTTGACAATAGAAAGCCCTAACCCAAGTCCTTCAGGGCGAGTCGCACCGTTATTAGCCTGATGAAACTCCTCGAATATACTACCTATCTCATCGGGCGAAATGCCCAGCCCGGTGTCCACAACGTCGAGTCGAATAAACATCTCCTGATGATGACAGCGTAGGCGCACGAATCCTTCGTGCGTGTACCGTATGGCATTTGAGATAAAATTCTCAAGTATTTGCGTCAAAAGACGAGGGTCGCTCCGAGCCACATCGCCACAAGGCTCAATGACGAGGTCCAAGCCTTTGGTTTGCGCCTGTTCCTCGAATTCGGCGCGCAGGTCGTCAAATATTTCCTGCACCGCACAATCTGCAATATCCGGCTTCACAATTCCGGCTTCCAGCTTGCTGATATCCAATAAGGCGTTCAATAGCTTTGCCATCGAGTCCAAGGATTTCTGCTGTTTCTCAATTATCGTCTGATGCGCGCCGTCCGTTACACGTTTCTTTGCGACACTGTTCAAGAGATTCAACGCTTGGATAGGTTGCCGTAGATCGTGGCTCGCTGCCGCTAGGAATCGGCTTTTAGCACGACTCGCGTCCCTAAGTTGGAGCTGCAATTCCTTTTGCTCAGTCACGTCTCGTACCGTCGCAGAGACCAACCGGCCTTCCGCCGTTGTTACAGGGCTTAGGCTGATCTCGACCGGCATCTCTTGCCCATTTTTGCGCTGCGCATAAAGCTCCAATCCAGAACCCATAGGCCGTGGACTGGGATTGTCGAAGTACCCGATTCTATGATTTGGATGAACATTCCGGAAACGCTCTGGTAACAACACTTCCATTGGCTGGCCGATAAGTTCCGCTGGCTCATAGCCGAAAACGTCTTTGACGCGCCCGTTCACGTACAGGATGCGACCATCCTGATCCACAACTACGTTTGGGTCTGGCGCGGCATCAAGGAGATGCTTGGCGAGCCCATCGGATACATCCATTCTTTTTCTCTTTGCGGATTTAACGGGCCAGATATCCTACCATAACGCCGCTGCCTTGCCGGTCCTTTCACTTTGTTGACCGTCCGCAACTTCGCAGTAATTGATGACCGTCGAGCAGCTAGCGGTTACCAGATCTGCCGAGCAAACCGCGATGAAATTACGAGTATTCAATTCGTCACGTTCGTTTTGGTGAATGACCGCAACGGGTCAGTAGCGGTGTTTCAGCGGCAGTGCCGTGAGGGGCTGCTTGCGGCCACAAGCCGCCGGTCGAATGTTCAAACTGATAAGCTTGGTGATTGAATGAGTTCGCCACAATTTCAATGAGCGCATGAAAGCCATCACCTACGCAAACTACGGGTCACCCGACGTTCTACAACTCAAAGAGGTGGAAAAACCCGTACCGAAAGACGATGAAGTTCTGATTCGGGTACAGGCGGCTGAGGCGACGAAAGCCGACGTCGAGATGCGCAGCTTTAGGTTTGCAGTGAAGTGGTTCTGGTTGCCGTTGCGGATCGCTTTCGGCGTAAGAAAACCAAAGCGACAAATCCTGGGTGGCTATTTTTCAGGAGAGGTTGAATCGCTCGGAAAAGACGTCACCCAGTTCTCCACTGGAGACCAAGTTTTTGGCGCAGCCGCCCTCCGGCTGGGTGCCTATGGCGAGTATATTGCCCTACCGGCAAGCTACGCGATCGTCGCCAAGCCCACCAATATGAGTTTTGCAGAGGCCGCGGCGGTACCGCTAGGGGGACTGAATGCGCTCCATTTTATGCAACTCGCAGGAATTCAGGCGGGCGACACGGTGTTGATCAATGGTGCAGGCGGTAGCATCGGAGCGCACGGCGTTCAGATTGCCAAATCAATGGGCGCGGAAGTCACTGTCGTGGACAGCACGATCAAGGAGAACATGTTAAGGCGAATGGGGGCGGACCACTTCATTGACTATATGAAAGAGAACTTTGCAGCAATGGGTCGAACGTATGACGTCATTTTCGACATGGTTGCCGGAAGCTCCTACACGGCTTGCATCAAGGTACTCAATCCCAACGGACGCTATTTATCAGGTAATCCCCGCCTTTCTGTCATGATTCGTTCGATGTTCACTACCCGATTTACTAACAAAACGGCCAGGTTCGCATTTGCCGGGGAGACAAAAGCGGACCTACTCACCCTCAAGGAGATGATCGAAGACGGAAGAATCAAATCGATTGTAGATAGAATCTATCCAATGGAGAAGGCGTCCGACGCCCATCGACGGGTTGAGACAGAGCAACGGCTTGGGGCGGTTGTGATTGCAATTGGTGATCGTAGCGTCGATTCACCCACCGAGTGAACTGACCTGAAGGACTGGATACTCCGACCGGCTACACATTCGCGTCATACATGACGGAGTAGGCGA
>CAYWBZ010000246.1:0-3752 GCA_964456535.1 uncultured Woeseiaceae bacterium
GGCTGCTGCTGACCCAAAGCGGACATTGCAAAGCCATCGCTGTCTACGGACAAGTACAATACTGAATCGCTTCCCAACCCGCGTTTGTGGCTGCATTGCGTGGCAAGAATAATTCGGAAAGCAGCGATGGAGAACCATCCACGAAGACTGACGGAGAATATTGTGGCAACCAACAACTACGACGCGATCATTGTCGGCGGTGGACACAACGGGCTGGTAGCTGCGGCCTACTTCGCGCGTGCCGGTGCTCGGACACTGGTACTCGAGGCGCGAAGCAGAACAGGGGGTGCGGCCGATACCAGTACGCCGTTCGCCGAACTCCCGGACGTCAAAGTGTCGACTTACTCGTATGTCGTTTCGGTATTACCACCGAGAATCATTCGTGAGTTGGAGTTGGAGCGGCACGGCCTTCGAATTTTTCCAGTCTGGGGGAGCGCGAACCCGTTTCCTGATGGTCGCTGCATGGAGCAATTCAACGAGGATTCCCGACTCACTCAGGAGTCGATCGCGCAGTTCTCGAAGCGCGACGCCGAGGCCTACCCCGAGTGGGAAGAGTGGATTCACAAGGCGGGTGCGATTCTCGGGCCGCTGCTCACGCACGTGCCGCCACAGCTCGGTTCCACGAACTTCGGTGATCTCGTCGAGCAAGCGCAGTTCGCCTGGAAGGTGCGCAAGCTCGGCGTTCGTGGCATAGCAGACCTGACCCGCCTGTTCTCGATGAGCATCACGGATCTTCTCGACGAGTGGTTCGAGTCCGATGAGTTGAAGGCCATCATCGCCTCAGTCGGTGTGATCGGTGCCTGGAGTGGGCCCGACGGACCCGGGACTGCCTTCGTGTTGATCCACAACGCGATCAGCGACGTAGGCGAGGGCGAGGTGAATTCGTGGGGCTATCCACAGGGCGGCATGGGTGCGGTATCGGGCGCGATTCGCAGTTCTGCCGAGAGTGCGGGCTGTGTAGTGCGCACGGATGCACGGGTCGCAAAGATTCTGACACAAGGGGATCGCGTGGTCGGTGCCGTTCTCGACAGCGGTGAGGAGTTTCGCGCACCGGTGGTCGTGAGCGGTGTCCACCCGAAAGTTGCCTTCCTTCAATTGGTCGAACGCGATGCTCTGCCGGGCGAGTTCGTCCGCGACATCGAGCGCTACAGGACGCGCTCCGGAACGGTGAAGATCAACGCGGCGCTCTCCGAACTGCCCGATCTCCGATACGCGCCCGGAACGCAGCTACAGCGACACCACACGGGTTCGCTCAATCTCTGTTTCTCGCCGCGCTACATCGAGCGCGCCTTTCAGGATGCCCACATGGACGGGCGCGGTTCGACTGCTCCCATGGTGGAGGGCGCGATTCCGAGCACGCTCGATCCGACTCTCACGCCAGAAGGTATCCACTACTTCTCGTTATTCACGCAGTACGTCCCGCACGAGTGGAGCCAGGCCCCCCATCGCGAAGAACTTGAGGCGTACGCGGATCGGGTCATCGATCTCTACACAGAGCTGGCGCCGAATTTCAAGCGCTCGGTGATCGATCGCCAGGTGCTCGGCCCCTACGACATCGAGCAGGATCTTGGCATGATCGGCGGGAACATCTTCCACGGCGAGATCTCGTTGGATCAGCTGTTCCACATGCGCCCCGCGCCAGGCTACGCGGACTATCGGACCCCGATTCGCGGCCTCTACAATGCCTCGAGCGGCACCCACGGGGGCGGTGGTGTGAATGGCATCCCGGGCCTCCAGACATTTCGCCAGGCGAAGCGAGACGGGGCGCTTCGCCGGCGGTCGAAAAATCTGAGGTAATATGCCGGCTTGTGACCGAAAGCAGATATTCGCGAAATCATCGTTGCACAGGCATAAAAACTGGCTGAAAACCCAGCAAATAGAATGAATAATCAGTCCGCAACGGTAAGCGTCATCGGCGGCGGCATTATCGGGTCATGGACCGCGCTGCATCTGGCGGAAGCCGGTGTACGCACCACCTTGTTTGAACAGTTCCCTCTTCCACACACCCGTGGCAGCTCGCATGGTTTATCGCGCGCATTCCGACTGTTGGGCGAGCTTGAACTGGCCAGGCTGGATTACTCGCTGGCTCGGTGGCAAGCATTGGAAAAAGCCGGCGGCGAAACAATGTTTGTCAAGACTGGCCTGCTCAACTTCGGTCCCCCGGGGGATCCTGACCTTGAAAATCATATGGCGGTGCTACGGGATGCCGGACGGCCGTTCGAGTGGCTGGAAAGCGAGACTCTCGCTGCCCGTTTTCCAATGCTCAAGTATTCGAAAGAGTGCGGTGCGGCTTGGGATCCGAATGGAGGTATTCTCATCGCTCACCGTTGCCTGAATGCTGTCCAATCACAATTCCTCGCGCTTGGTGGCCGAATAGTCACTGGCCACGTGGAGTCGGTGAAATCTCAGTCGGGTGCCGGTGTTCAAATCGAGGTGCGATTTAATACGACCGGCAAGACTGAAACGCTATCCTTTGATCGCACCGTGGTCTGTGCCGGACCCTGGACAGCCAAACTGGTGCCTCAACTCAGCGGATTTCTCCGCAGCCTGTTGACGCCGGTCACCTACTGGCGCGACCCAACTGAAAGTTACAGTGCCGCAACTGGATTTCCGATTCTCTTCAATGCGCGACTGACTGGTGTCTATGGGCTACCGTCCTGCGAATATCATGGCCTTGTCAAGATGCTGTTTCATGGTGGGCCAGAGACTGACCCGGACACCCGCGACCTGGCCTCATTCAAGCCGTATGTCAAAAAAGTCAAACGTTACGTCCAGGATCACCTTCCATTGCTTGATCACCAGAAGCCGGCGATTCTGGAATCCTGCATGTATACCTTGACCCCTGACAACTATCCCATTCTCGACCGTCTTGCTGACAACTTGGTGGTAGGTTGCGGGTTTTCCGGCAGCGGCTTTAAACACAGCCCAGCCACCGGATGGATGCTTGCCGCGCTTGCGCTCGAACAGGAGGATACCGTGCCGGAAGGGTTTCGGGCCGACCGGTATGTGATGGGGCGATTTCAGAACAACAAACTGTGAACCTCTGTTTGCGGCCATTTTCTGCAAGATTCACCATCGCGTTTCTTGTCTATTGAGTGACCGCTTTTGGCCGTTACCAGTCGCTCGCCTGTTAAACTGCTGACAGGCTGCTACTGACCCATAGCGGACCGTCTCTCATAAGTTAATAATCCAATTTCAAACTCTCCGTGCTTCGGGTAGTGTCAAGCAATTGGAAAATTCCATCCTCAGTAGGTAGTTCGATATGCAACTTAATACATTCAGAGTGGCGATTTCTCTAGCTTGTGCAACAGCTGTTCTTTGGACTGTATGCAGTGCGATGGTCGCAACTATGCCGGCGGCGATGATGTGGATAACCGGCCATATGCTGCACGCTCATATGCAGGATCTCGCTTGGACAATGACGTGGACCGGTTACTTTGTTGGACTGGTTTCTTGGACGTTATCTGCCGCAGCGACTGGCTGGCTGATCGCCTGGTTCTATAACTTGGTGTCCCGATCTCCTTAAGTCGAATACGTCTGCTTGTGGCCGATAGCGGCCCCTCACGAAATAGCCAGTGAACGGCCGCTATGGGGGAAAGCAGAGGTTCAAAACAGATCTATTGCCCGGACCCATTCTGAATGGCTGGTAAGCGCTCGAAAGCAGACGTTGGAGTGATATAGTTTGAGCGACTGCTACTGACCCAAAGCGGACATCGCTTGAGTAATTATCAGGGTAGGAAGCGTTCAAGTTG
>CAYWBZ010000247.1:0-3750 GCA_964456535.1 uncultured Woeseiaceae bacterium
ATTACCAAACGCATCCCAGACTTCAACATCTCCAAAACCCAATGCCCGGACTTGTTCCTCCATCTTTTCAAGATCACCAACGACCAACCAGGTTAGCTGGCTCGAGTCGACAATCTTTTTGGCGGCCGCGTGCACATCGTCGAGCGTCACTGCTTCAACTCGCTCGGCTGCTGTCTCCGCGTAATCGAACGGCAAATCGTAGCTGGCAGAACTGATCATGCTGCCAAGAAATCCACTATTGGTGGCAAACGAACCCGGTAATGAACGTACCCGATTTAATTTGATGCGCGCTATCTCGCTCGCTGTTGCCGGACGTGTTGAAACGAACGCCTCCAGTTCGCGCTTGATTTCCTGCATGCTATCAGCCGTCTTGTCCGTTTGGACTTGCCCACTGGTTCGGAACGTCATGTCCCCGCTCGTGTTTCGGCTGATCCCCGAGTAATAGCCGTAGGACCAGCCCTTGTCCTCACGAAGATTCATATTCAATCGTGCTTCGAATGCACCTCCGAGAGTGCGGTTCATCATCGATAATGTACTCCACGTGTCCGCGTCGAATGGTGAGATTGCCCGGCCCGCTACAATCGTACTGGAGGCGGCGCCGGGATGGTCGACAAGAATGACGCGCTCACCGGATTGTGCCGCATCGCCAATATCGCGACGCGCAGATGCATTCTTGGCCGACCACTTGCCGAACGTCCTTTCCACGGCCTTGGTCGCCTGATCAAGATCAATGTCGCCAATCATGTAGATGGTCATATTGTCAGGTGCGATTTCCGCATCGTGCCAGGCTGCCAGCTTGGCTCGATCAACCTGCTCAACCAGCTCGGGAGTCCAAACAGATCCTTTCACACTGTCCGGACCATAAATCGCCCGGTCGAAAAGGCTGCTCGCGGCTCTCGATGGTGCGTGTTGCAGATTGGCGAGATAGGCATGCACCTGAGCCTTGATCTTGTCCAGCTCGTCCTGTGGGAACGTCGGATACCGCAACATCTCGGCCGCAAGGCCCAGCGAAGACTCCAGATTGCTCGTCAGAATACGATACCCAAGTGAGCTACTTTCATCGCCTGCCGCAAAACCTCCGCTCATCGCAATCTTGTCTTTCGCCGCTGCCAGCTCGTTCGCATCGTATTTTTTGGTGCCCTTATCCATTAGCCCGAACACAAATACCGGCAATCCGGGTGCGTCTGCGGGCGCTGCTGTTGCCCCCGTTTCGACCCGGATGGACACATCAACCAGCGGTATGCTGCCGCGATTCGCTACGACCAGCTTAATACCGTTCCTGAGTGTCGCCGTCTCAATGTCCGGGAAATTGATATCCGACTTGGCAGTCACTGTGGGAATCGAAGATCGATCCACAGAGGCATCGACGCTTTGATATTCCGGGAAGGGCTCGACGGTCAGCTGATAATAGCCGCGAGTCAGCCAGCGGTTGGCAACCTGACGAAGCTCCTCGCCGGTCGCGTCATTCAGCCACTCGAGTTCTGTATTGATGAATAAAGGATCATCCGAAAACAACTCACCTTCGACCAACACCCTGCCGATTTGTGAGCCGGTTTCGAGTGCCCCGAGAATATACATCTTCACGCCGAGCTTAGCGTTTTCAACAATCTGCTCATCGGGACCACTTGCGAGGTACTCGGCAATGACCTCATCAACGATTGGCATGACCTGTTCGGGTGTGACCTCTGGCCGTAAGTCGATCGTCAGAGTGTACTCACCGCTCATAACGCGCCCGTTTGCACTACCTCGAATACTCGTCGCTAGTTGCAACTCATCGACAAGCTTTCTGCGTAGCGGGGAGTTCTTGTTGGCAACCAGCGAGTCGTTGACGAGGTACATGAGTGACGTGTCTTTGTCGTTCAAACCCGGTAGAGCCCAGACACGGGCGATTCGAGTCTGGCCGACGTTGTCATACATATTTTCTTCACGATTTTCTGTGAGATTTGGAACCCACTTCTTTGGGTGTGACAGCGGTACGCCCACCGGCGCTTCACCGAAGTAATGCTCAACCCTTGTCTTCGCATCGTCGAGGGTAACGTCACCAGCCAATACCAGGGTCACGTTGGACGCACCGTAATACGTATTGAACCACTCGTGTACGTCGTCTAATGATGCGGCGTTAAGGTCATCCATCGAGCCAATGACAGAATGGCGGTACGGATGGTCAACGGGGTAAATACCTGCACGAATTTTGTCGTACATCTGTGCATAGGGCCGTGTCTCGCCCTGACGCTTCTCGTTTTGTACGACACCGCGTTGTTCATCAAGCGCTTCTTGAGTGATTGCTCCAAGCAAATGCGACATCCGGTCGCTTTCCATCCACAACGCCATATCCAGCGCGCCGGTTGGGACGGTTGCGTAGTAGTTGGTTCGATCCTCGTTGGTGGTGCCGTTCATACCGGTCGCACCAGCGTCTGTGAACGGCGTGAAGTACTCGCCGTCCCTGTTTTCACTGCCCTGGAACATAAGATGCTCGAACAGGTGCGCGAATCCGGTTCTTCCTTCAGGCTCATTCTTCGAACCTACGCCGTACCACATACCGACAAATACAGTGGGTGTTGAATGGTCGGAGTGCACTAACACGGTTAAACCGTTTTCGAGCTGGAATCGCTCGTAGGGCAGGTCGATCTGTGTTGCCAGATCATCCGCAGCAGTTGCGGAAAAAGCGTACCCAAGTGCGAATATCACCAGAGCGAAAAATCGTAAGTTTTGAGTCATTTGTTGGTTCCAGTTTCCAAGCTACCGATTTGCATACAATTGTCATACGTTAGATATGTGCGGGCCAGCATCTGTGCAATAATTCTTAGCCGCCGTGTTTACTTCGAGCGCCCCGCCGGGATAAAGTTCGCTTCAACCTCGACTGGTGAATGTCTGGTAACAGGCATTAAACGGGAAGACGGTGCGCCACCAGGAATTTCGGCAATCCCGTCACTGCCCCCGCAACGGTAAATGAGTTAGTTAGTCGATAAGCCACTGCGCATGATGCGTGGGAAGGCGATTAACATCAACGTATTACGTTACTCATGAGTCCGGAGACCGGCCCGTCGACAATCCACTGTTCGATCGCGGCGGGCGATTCACGGGAATTTGATTCTCTCCTCTCCCCGACCACTGATCGACGTATTTGTCGGTACGGGGATACCGGCAGGAGAGAGTCATGAAAGCCAGAACGAACCCAACTACCGTAATTATCCTCGGTTGCGCCTTGCTGCTGAGCCATCTCGCCAACGCCGAATCAGATACCGCTGAAAATCTCGACCAGATTATCGTTTCGGCCTCGCGCACTCCGCTAACGATCAATCAGCTTGGCAGCACCATCTCCGTGATCTCACGCGACGACATCGTACGTCGCGAGGCCCGGAACGTTTCCGAGTTGCTTCGTTCTGTGCCTGGATTTTCCGTTAGCCACACCGGCGTAAGCGGTTCACAAACACAGATGCGCGTTCGTGGTGCCGAGGCCAATCATATTCTGGTCATGATCGACGGCGTTCGTGCGAACGACCCGGCTACTGGCGACGAGTTTCGCTGGGAATACCTGAGCACCGGCAACATCGAGCGCATCGAAATCGTGCGTGGTCCGCAGAGCTCACTATGGGGTAGTGATGCCGTCTCCGCAGTTGTTCACATCATCACTCGTGATGGGAACTCCGGAAGGGGAGTCGACGGCTACGTCGAAAGCGGCTCGTTTGATACCACTAATGCAGCACTCAATGCTGCACTGAGTGATAACAACTGGTCAGTGACTGGCAG
>CAYWBZ010000248.1:0-3717 GCA_964456535.1 uncultured Woeseiaceae bacterium
AAGCTTCGTCACCCGACCCGTTCAGATCAGCTACGGAGCTTCTTGCTGGAAGACTGATCGATTCTCGTCACTAAAAAAAGGCCGGGCATTGCCCGGCCTTTTTTCGTTAGATTATTTCGAGCGCCTTACGCCGTTGTGTATGGAAGTCCTGCTTCTCTATAAACCCAAGGAATTCTTCCATCGGCAACGCCTTCGAGTAATAGAATCCCTGCACAAAGTCGCAGCCACTCTTCTTAAGAAAGTCCAGCTGTGATTGTTCCTCGACACCTTCCGCAATGGACTTCTTGTCGAGCTGCTCCGCCATTTTGATAATGGTTCGGCAAATGTTGTCAGATGTAACACTGCTGCCGATGCGGTCAACAAACGACTTGTCGATCTTGATCGTGTCAAACGGCATTTGCTGCAGGTAACTCAAGGATGAGTAGCCGGTACCGAAATCGTCGATAGCTATGCGCACGCCCTGCTCTCTCAGTGACTGCAGTATGGCAACCGCCTTGTCGCGGTTTTGAGCAACTGTTGTTTCGGTCACTTCGAGCTGGATATAGCCGGGGTGAATGCCGAACTTTCGGATCGGGTCCATCACTGCTTTTACAAAACAGCTGTCGGCGAGTTGTCGCCCCGAAACGTTCACGGAAACGGGCCCTGGGTGAAGTCCTTTGTCCAGGATCTCACACAGATCCTCGCAGGCCCTTTGTATGACCCATGAGCCAATATCGACGATGAGCTCGGAGTCCTCAGCCAGCGGAATAAACTCGTCAGGGGAAATCGAACCTTGCTCAGGATGATCCCAGCGCAACAGGGCCTCAGCACCACTTATGACGCCAGTAGTGATGTCGAACTGTGGCTGATAATGAACATCAAGATCACCACCGTAAAAGGCCGTCCTCAAATCGCGTTCAATGCCAATCTTGCGCCGACTTTCAGCATTAAGGCGCTTATTGAAAAATTCGAATCGACCGCGACCTGCATCCTTCGCGCGGTACATAGCAGCGTCAGCATTCTTAAGCAGCGTCTCTACGGTCGCTCCGTCATCCGGAAACATTGCGATGCCGATACTGGTGCTCAAGTAGTGGTCGGTACCCGCAACAGTAAATTCTTCGCTGAGCCTGTCGAGTAAGCGCTCGGCGGTTGCTCGAACAATGCTGTTGTTTCGCACATTGGGGAGAACCACTACGAATTCATCACCGCCGAGACGCGCGACCGTATCGCGCTCGCGAACTTCCGACACGATTCTTTCCGATGTCTGGGACAGGACGCCGTCACCGACCGAATGTCCGAAGACATCGTTGATTTCCTTGAAACGATCAAGATCCAGAAACAATATGGCGCCGCTGTGATTGTCGATACGGGCGGTAGCCAAGTGCTGGGTCAACCGGTCTTTAAGTAATTGACGATTCGGAAGGCCCGTTAGCTGATCGAAATGTGCCTGTCGATACAGCGCGTCTTCGCGCTCAACACTGGCCAGTGCAACAGCGAAACGACCAGCGAGATCAACGATTCGCTGCAGTTCGTTTCGAGACATATCGAATCGCTTGGTGAATCCGAGTAATAAGACGCCCTTGACGTCATCATGTAGAAGCACCGGTATCAGAACGATGTATTTCTGTCCAAACGAGTTAAATCGGTCAGCATACGGCGCAGCAACAGAATCCAGCTCTTCCAATGCAACCTGCCGCGGCTGACACCACTGGTGTCCGATGTCATCGGGCAGTTTGATCCGATCATGATGAACGACGCTGTCATGCAATGAAATCATCATGCCAACTTCCGGTGCCTCGGCATCTCTCGCGATGACGGCGGCAGATTCACATTGCGTCAATCCGATGAGATGAGCAACCACATCCTCCGAAACCTCTTCGAGCTTGGTGCCCGTCAAGATCATGCGGTCGATGCCCGACATCGCTTCAAGCGCAGATATTTGGTGGCCGATACGATCAGCCATATTGTTGAATGCGTCGGCCAGCCATTCGAACTCATCACCGGTACGCACACGAACTCTGGACTCAAGATTACCGCCTGCAACTTGCCGGGCAGCGATCGTAAGGTTTTGCAACGGTCCCAGACTGCGGCCGATGACGTTCAAGCTCAAGACACCAACCAGGACTAACACCAGGACGATGGCGGGAATAAATACTCGACTGAAGTCGGCGCTGGACTGCATTGCGACCATCTTGGGCCGAACGGCGACGATATCGAATGCCGGAGCACCGTACGCACCCTTGAGAAAAAGCTGCCACAGGGCAGCGAAGTGAGCTTCGCCTTCATGCGTCCAAACGCCGAAAATACTGCCACGATTTTTGCCCTCGGCCATAAGCAATGACGAATGGATGCCGGCGTCGATTGTGAACGTGCAATAAAGACTGACGCCCGCTTCGGAAAAAACGCAAAACTCAGTATTAAACGGCAGGTTTTCCCGCGGCCCCCAAATACGATGATCAACGAGCTGAAAGGCGACTACCGGACCCGTGCCGTTGCCATCAGCGACCGACCTGAGCATTACCATCTGGTTTTGCGATGTCAGCAACAACCGGGTTTCCCCGCTCGGGAGATGTCCCACGTTTCTGATCGCAATAGAAATATCCGACGAAACATTACCCGATGAGATTGCTGGTGGGCCATCTTTACCAACAACCCACACCGCCTCAAAGTCGCTAAGCAGGTATTCGTGACTGGTGATCGCGTAAATCCCCTCTTCCTCGACTATACGAACAACCTGAGCCGACTTTTCAGTCGCCAGCTCGAGTCGAGTCAGGATTTCTACGCCATATTCTTTCGCACTGTTCTTCAGGGATTTCGCAGCCTCCGTTTCGAGGCCACGATTGAATTCGTAATAGGCCAGACCGGCTGTGAAAATCATCGGAACGATCGCTGCGAGCATAAGCACTCCCAGAATGCGCCGGCCGACACCTCTGGTCATTGTTTTGCGGATGCTGGACTCACTCATCAGTAGTCCTCACCCAGGCCGATGAATGCTCCGTCGTTCGCCCGGACAATGTCGTCACGACTTGCCTTCGCTGATAGCGGTCCTTTTGATTCGCCGTCTCTGCCAAGACTGTATAAGTCGAAATCAGAATTCAGGGGATTCAGTTTGCCGTCTTTTCGCAAACCACCTTTACCCGGTCCAGCCGCTCGAATGTCCAGATAACTATATGGCCGGCCCCACGGATCAAGCGGCACGTCGATCGCCAACTCGCCTAACGACGCCGGCATCCGGTCCTGATTGTTAAGACGATACCGTTCGATCGCGATGCTCAAACTGCCAATATCACCCACGGCCTTCGCCACTTTGGCGCGGCTGATAAACATCTCGTAGGCGGGAACAGCGAGCGTGACCAGCAGCGAGGCGATCACCAGGGTCACCATCAGGTCGAGCAATCCGAATCCTTTCGATCTTGCCATGTACTCATCTTGCCGAATGTGTTCCAAGCAACCCATATCAGGTGCTCGGCGACGGCATTAGCTATGAAGACAGCAACGATAACTTATTGATCTAAAAGGTACGTTGATCCGGATCACAGCGAAAAATGAGTGGTTGGTGGAGGATTATGCTCGTCACGATTTGCCGCTCCAGAAGAGTAGTGGTGACCTTGGGCACATTCATGGCTATAATCCCGCGTCCTTGCGTGGGCCTGTAGCTCAGTTGGTTAGAGCAGGGGACTCATAATCCCTTGGTCCCAGGTTCGAGTCCTGGCGGGCCCACCAATTTCTACCCCCTAG
>CAYWBZ010000249.1:0-3689 GCA_964456535.1 uncultured Woeseiaceae bacterium
CCGAGTTTCGATAAAGAGTTGAAGGACTATTTGTTTACAGACTCACCAATCGCACACTCTTAGGTCGTCTACTCGCTATTGCTGATATCTCACTCGGGATTTGGCCGTAGCCTTTGCAATGCAAATACCAGCAGGACGATTGTCATATAGATCGATCCGATCCAGATCAGGTCGGAGCGAGCGTGCTGCCAGAGGTAGACAACCATAATGGCGATTGTCGCGAACATGAGCGCTATGCCGGACAGGACAATGCTGGCACGAGCGCCCGTTTGGTTTCGCAGACGAAAATTGGCGATTGAGACGGCAAGCGAGACGATCAGGAATGTCATGCTCGAGAATGCGGCGATCAATTCGAGTCCGCCGAGCACAGTCAATCCGATGGCGAGTAGTGTGATCGTGAGTATTGCGATGAAGGGCACGTCGGCTCGGCTTCTGAACGAGAAAGCAATCGGTGCGGCATCATCGGCTGCCATTTCCGCCATCATCCTTGATGCGCCGAACATAGTTGCATTGATCGCTGACGCGGTGGCGAGAAGCGCTGCCAGCGAAACCAGAATTCGGCCACCCGTGCCAAGAGTTGGCTCGATCGCAACGGCGAGCGCGTACTCTTTCGCTTCGGTTAGTTGAGCAATGGAAATTCCGCCAATAGCGACAATTGAGAGCCCGACGTATATCAATACGACAATGGCGACCGAACCGTAGATGGCCCGCGGGATGTTTCGCTGTGGGCTGTCGGTTTCGCACACCGCATTTGTTATCAGCTGAAAACCTTCATAGGCGACGAAGATCAGCGCGCCGGCCATGAATACTGAAATTAGGCCCTGATCCAGAACCGGCACCAAATTATCCCGCTCCACACCGGGTAGGCCAGCGATTGCCAGAACACCAAGCAGGGCGATCTTTGTGTAGACGATCAGGTCTTCTGATCTGCCGGTGGTTGCCGCTCCGCGGAGGTTGACGGCCATAAAAGCAAGAATGACGCCCACCGACAGTACCTGTCTCAACAGGCCTAATTCAGATTGCCCGATTAAATCAGAGCCGTATGCTCCGAACGTAAACGCGTACAGGGCCAGGGTGCCGATGTAACCGACGACCACGGTCCATCCCGTAATCGCGGCAACCCATCGGCTCTGCGGAAACGCGTGCTCCAGGTAAGTGAAGCTTGCGCCGTCACTGACAAACGTGAGCGCCAGCCGTACATAGGAGTAACCCGCGATCAGCGCCAGCAATCCGCCCAGCGCAAAGGCGATTGGGGTCGCGTGGCCGGTAACTCCGGCGGCAATGCCCATGACGGAAAAAATACCGCCACCGATCATGCCACCAACACCCATCGCGATTAACTCGCTCAGGCCGAGTTTCGAGGCTGGCGCTCTATCTGATTCGGTTGTCGTGGTCATGCGCAGAAATTGTTGCCTTTTGGTGCATTGGAAATGGCATGATATGGAACATCACTGATCAGTAATTTCCAGCCAGACGCACGACATATCCTACAGGTTTTTCTCAATCGTCAGGAAAGCCCGCAATTCGAGATGGACCGACTATGAACCACCCCACGATAGACCCAAGTTATCTTCGCCAGCAAATCGTCGGTGTGGATTCGACCTTTGAGACGCCGTTCGGCGAGCGACTAATGTCGTACTGCGACTACACGGCCTCGGGGCGTTGTTTGAAGTTTGTGGAATCTTATCTGCAGGGCTTGCAGAGAATTTACGCTAACACGCATACCGAAGACGACATCACCGGCCGCAGCATGAGTCAACTCCTGCATGAGGCCGAGGAGAGCATCAAGGAGTCGGTCAATGCGGGCCCAAACGGGCGCATTATTGCCTGCGGAACTGGCGCTACCGGTGCTATCGATAAGCTGCAACAACTGGTGGGCGTTGCGTTACCTCCCGCGACGCGCAAGAACATTTGCGACATGCTGGCGGATTCCGATTCGAAAGTGAGCTGCGAGGATATTGGCGACCTTTTCGACAAGTCGCAGCCGGTTGTATTTATCGGTCCCTACGAGCACCACTCCAACGAAATATCCTGGCGTGAGTCACTCGCCACGACAATCCAGGTTCGAATGGATGCCAGTGGCAATATCGATTTGGCGCATCTTGAGGAACTCTTGCGAGATCCGGCGTACCAAAATCGAACTCGTATTGGCTCATTTTCTGCTGCCTCAAATGTGACGGGCATGCGCTCCGATGTCAGGAGAATTTCGAGCCTGCTGCATGCGCATGACGCCATCGCCTGTTTCGACTTTGCCGCGTGTGCGCCGTACGTTGAAATAGACATGAACCCGGAACCTGTCGGTGATGAGGATCCGTCCATTGATGCGATTTTCATATCCCCGCATAAATTCCTGGGTGGCCCCGGTTCCAGTGGTGTGCTGGTTTTCAATGAACGTATCTACGACCGGGATCTGCCACCGACTGTCAGCGCCGGCGGTACAGTCGACTACGTTGGCATGAACGGTCAGGACTTCATTGGCCGAATTGAAGAGCGTGAAAAAGCCGGCACACCCGGCGTATTGCAAACACTCAAGGCCGGCCTGGTATTCCAGATCAAGGACCGCGTGGGTGTCGACTTCATCAATAAGCGGGAGCATGAGCTGACGGCGCGGGCGTTTGATCGGTGGAGCGAAGAAGAAGGTATCGAAATCCTTGGTAACCCGGACCCCGCGCAGCGCGTGGGTATCTTGTCGTTCAACATCAAGAGTTCTGTTGGCGGCTATCTGCATCACAAATTTGTTACAGCCTTATTGAATGACCTCTTTGGTATTCAGTCGCGTGCTGGTTGTTCATGCGCCGGACCGTACGGGCACAGGCTACTGGACATAGACGACGACACTTCCGAACTTTATCGGGGTGCTGTGCAGCAGGGTTATTGCGGCATGAAGCCGGGCTGGTGTCGGGTTGGGCTGCACTGGGTCATGGATGATGCGGAAGCAGACTACGTTATCGACGCCATCCTGTTTATCGCGCGTCACGGCCATCTGTTTTTGAGTTTGTACGACTTTGATTTGTGTAGCGGAACATGGACACATAAGCATGCGTCGACGGCGCTGCAGACGTTCTCGCTGGATGCGGCATTGCGCGATGATGATAATGACCCGGCAGTGCTCACCCTGCCGCTCAGAAAACAGCTCTATGATCACTACATGACCGACGCAAATCGATGGGTTGAGAAGCTCAAGAATGACGCACCTGCGTCGCTTGAAACTCTGGAAGGTGATCTCGGGGACATTCAGTTTTTCGCATTACCCAGCAGAGAAAAAGAACGGCTGCAATAATCTCTTACGCAGGGGCGACCAATGGACATGCTGGTACCGCTTTACAATCTTAATGGGGTGTCCGAGCGGATCAACCGTGTCAGCAAACACGGCATTACGGTCCGACTTGCGATGGCCTACGAACGTGATGTGATTCTTGACTGGGTTCGGCAGTCTTTTGATAAAGATGGTTCTTGCTGGGCTGGCGAATGCGAGGTTGCGCTCTCGCGTGTTCCGGCCAGCTGCCACATAGCAACGCGAGACGGAGAACTACTGGGATTCGCCTGTTACGACGCGACGGCCAAAGGCATGTTCGGCCCCACCGGTACCGACGAGAAGGCACGGGGTCTGGGTGTCGGCGCGGCGCTCCTGGTCGCGGCACTTGCTGCGATGCATGAAGCTGGTTACGCCTATGCCGTGATCGGCGGCG
>CAYWBZ010000250.1:0-2253 GCA_964456535.1 uncultured Woeseiaceae bacterium
GTGCTCGACTTCCTTGATCAGGAGCCGGTCGCGATCAACGACCGTGGATATATAAAAGTAGACCCCATCACGTTCGAGACTTCGTTGCCCGGAGTTTATGCCGGTGGCGATGTGGCCAATGAGGGCCCGTCATCGATCGTCAAGGCGGCTGCTGCTGGAAAAGCTATTGCCGACAGCATACTGGGTCACCGCTCATCCGCTACTGAATCGACGCAGGTCACGCCGTTCGATCCGGCGACTCTGTTGCGTCGCCGGAGCCGCCGGGAATGGCGGGTACCAGCACCACACACACCGCTCGATGATCGCGACAACTTCAATGAGGTAGTACTCACCTACGACGATCAATCTGCCCGTGCAGAGGCGTCGCGCTGTCTGGATTGCGATCTTTATTGCAGCCTTTGTGTTGGTGTTTGTCCGAACTTTGCGTTGCAGACCTACCAGACAGAGCCCTTTGATTTGTGTTTGCCGGAGCTCCGTCTTGATGGAGACGATATCTCTGTTACTCCCGGCAGACCCTATCGTGTGGCACAAGCATTTCAGGTCGCCGTACTGACAGATTTCTGCAACGAGTGTGGCAATTGCACGACTTTCTGTCCCACAGCGGGATTGCCGTACCGCGACAAACCGCGACTCTATCTCGACCATCAGGAATTTGATGCGCAGCAGGACAATGCGTTCATGGTATTCAGGGATGCCGACCGATGGTCGATTGACGCACGCTGGCAGGGCGAAACGCATCATATCGTTCTCAACGGGGAACTGGACTACACAGGACCGTCTTTTAGGGCTCGCCTGAATCCGGACACCTTCGAGGTTCAGCACGTCGAGCACACAGGCAGCACCAAGAACGGGGCTGCGCTTTCGCTTGAGCCCTGCGCCGCGATGTTTGTGCTGTTGACCGGCCTGAAGCAATCGGCGCCACACTTGCCGACAGCACGGCCGGGATAACACCCCCGGAGTATAAGGATTAGCCACGACCGACCCACATCGTTAAGAGGTCTACTCTAGGTCAAAAGAGGCTAATTCGATGAGCTCACTGCTGATCACCAATGGACACCTGGTAACCCTCGATGAAGACGATCGCTTCATCGAGGGCGGTAGTATTTACATCGAAGGCAACCAGATCGTCGAGGTCGGTGAGATTGCCCCGGGCACGTACACTCCGGACCGCACTATCGATGCCCGCGGCAGCTTGGTCATGCCGGGGCTGATCAACACCCATCACCATCTCTATTCGACATTCGCACGCGGCTTCACCCCACCCGGCCCACCGGCGCAAAACTTCGCAGAAAATCTCAAAAACCTCTGGTGGAAACTGGACTCCGCCCTGAACTCCGAGGACGTGTACTACTCTGCTTTACTGGCAATCATGCATGCCGCCCGTGCCGGGTGCACAACCATCATCGATCATCATGCCTCACCGTCCTGTTGGGACGGCAGTCTCGATCAGGTCGAAAGGGCATTTAAAGACGTAGGCCTGAGCGGCTGTCTTTGTTACGAAGTGTCGGACCGTAACGAGGAAGGTGAAGGTATCGCGGAAAACGAACGCTACATCCGCAAGTGTCGAGACTCCGACGACGGGCAGATGGCAGCGATGTTCGGCCTGCATGCGCTGATGACGCTCGGCACGAAGACACTCGATCGCTGTGCCGATATCGGCAATTCGCTCGAATCCGGTTTCCACGTGCATGCGGCCGAGGATGAAATTGACGTGCAGCTAACCATGGACCGCTATGGGCGCCGAATCATGGATCGCTTTCTCGATTTCGCCATCCCCGGCCCAAAAACGATCTTCGTGCACGGCATACATTTCGGGTCGCGGGAGCTGGACTTGCTGCGCTCCACCGATTCCATGCTGGTGAACGCCCCGGAATCGAACATGAATAATGGCCTCAGCGTTGCACCGATTCTCGACATGCTCAAACACGGTGTGACCGTCGGGGTCGGCACCGACGGCATGTCCTCGCACCTGATATCCCAGGCACGTGCCATGTATCTGCACCAGCGCACCTATCACCGTGACCCGACGGTTGCGTTTGTGGAGGCCTGCGAGATCCTGTTGAAAAACAATCGAAGCATCTGCAACCGCCTGTTCCGCGAGCCTCGCGGCGTGCTCGCCGCGGGACAGCTGGCCGACATCATCATCCCGGACTATGTGCCATTCACACCGTTGAACGCCGATACGTTTTACGGGCATTTACTGTTCGGACTGAGTTTCAGTCGCGTACGCACGACGATCGCACGGGGCCAGGT
>CAYWBZ010000250.1:2353-3669 GCA_964456535.1 uncultured Woeseiaceae bacterium
TGGGTGGAGAAGTTGAAATTGCCAGCACCACGGGCACGCGTTGGATGCCGGCCAAAGACACTTTCGTTGGACCGGGCAAAAGCGTCATTGATCGCCACAGAGAAGTATTGACGAGACTGCGCTTCAAACCGGCCGGCACCCAGGAGGGCTCCGCGTTTCACCGCGTGATGCGACCGCAGGGTCTTTGCCTGCCCATCATCTCAATGGCGGCACGTTTAGCCGTGGACGGAGACACTATTACGGCCGCAAGTATCGGCATGGGGCCTGTCGGACCTGTGCCCTGGTTTGCAGAACCCGTGGCAACGGTGCTCGTTGGTGGAACGACGTCGACAGAGCAATACGAAAAAGCCGTGGAGGTTGCACTCGATAGCGTAACGCTACGATCCAGCAAGTACCGGGCCACCAGCGAATACCGGGCGACGATGATCCGGACTTACCTGCCAATCATCCTTGCCCGCGCCGCCGAACGCGCTGGAGCCAATCAATGAGCCGGCTCAAGATGACCGTCAACGGCGCAGCGGTTGATGTGGATGTGCCGGAGTCACGATACCTGTCCGAGGTGCTTCGTGAAGACCTGCGGTTGACCGGAACCAAGATCGGCTGCAACGAGGCCGAGTGTGGCATTTGTACCGTTCTCGTGAACGGTACACCGGTTGTCAGCTGCGTATTCCCCGCGTTCAAGGCACAGGGAGCAACCGTTGAAACGATCGAAGCCCTGTCATCCGACGGCGACCTACATGTACTCCAGCAGGCATTCCTGGATCATGGTGCGGTTCAGTGCGGCATCTGTACGCCCGGATTAATCATGACAGCCAAGGGCCTGCTTGATCGTAAGAGCGCCGCGGGAGAACCGGTAACCGAGGACGACATCAGAGCCGCACTCAAAGATTCCTATTGCCGCTGCACGGGTTACCAAAGCGTCATCAATGCAATTCTTCAGGCATCCGGTCAGGACGTCCCACCTTATATTCCCGAGACTCAGGAACCCGGGCTGGCGATCGGCAAAGCGCAACCCAATCCGAACGCACTGGCGAAAATTACAGGCGAAGCCCGCTTTACGGATGACTACAAATTCCCCGGCATGCTCTACGCTCGTACCAAGCGCGCCGGTGTACCGCACGCTCGCGTTCGCTCGATAGAGACTGCCGCCGCACGCGAACTTGAAGGCGTGCGCGCAGTGCTCACGCATAAGGATATTCCCGGCCGCAACGCACACGGCGTGGTAAGCATCGACTGGCCGGTTCTGTGTGGCGTAAAAGTTCGTTATGTCGGCGATGCGGTGGCGATTGTTGCTGCCGACTCCGAGGAAATCGCTG
>CAYWBZ010000251.1:0-3643 GCA_964456535.1 uncultured Woeseiaceae bacterium
GAACGCATCGATCATCGGCTTTAATGTGCGCGCTGATGCAGCGGCACGTACAGCCATCAAAGAGTCGGGTGTTGACGTTCGTTACTACGGCATCATTTACGAGGCGATCGACGATGTGAAGGCAGCGCTAAGCGGTCTGCTCGCACCTGAAATACGCGAACAAATCGTTGGTCTGGCAGAAGTTAAAGATGTGTTCAGTTCACCGAAGTTCGGCGATATTGCCGGCTGTATCGTGAGTGAAGGCCACGTGAAACGCTCCAATCCAATTCGTGTACTTCGAGAAAACGTCGTGATCTACGAAGGCGAGCTGGAGTCGTTACGACGCTTCAAGGACGATGTGAATGAAGTTCGCTCCGGCACCGAGTGCGGTATCGGCGTGAAGAATTACAGCGACGTTCAGGTCGGTGATCAAATTGAGTGTTTCGAGAGAATCGAGGTTGCACGCACGCTCGACTAGGCGTGCAGGTACCGATTAATGCCACGCGAGTTTTCCAGAAACCAGCGACTCGGGAATCAGGTGCTACGCACGCTGAACGAGCTGTTGCGATTTGAAACCAAAGACCCGCGCTTGGGGCTGGTTTCGCTGTCATCGATTGAACTTGCGAGAGACCTGAGTGTTGCGCGCGTGTATTTCAGTTTACTGGATCCGAATGGCGACCCGGAGCCAGTGAAAGAAGGTTTGCAAAGCGCTAGCGGCTTCCTGCGAGGTCGGCTGGGTCGCGAGGTGAAGATGCACCATGTGCCGGAACTGCGGTTTCTGCACGATGACAGTGCGGCCGAAGCGCAACGTATCAGTGCGCTGATTGATCAGGCCCGCGACCACGACGAGCAGCAGTAAGTGGCCGCAAGAGGTATGAAACGCCACGCGGATCCGGTGGATGGGCTGTTATTGCTCAACAAGCCATCCGGGATGACGTCGAACAGGGCTTTGCAGCTTGTCAGACGGTTATTGAATGCTAGAAAGGCAGGCCATACTGGCAGTCTGGATCCGGCCGCAACAGGCATGTTGCCGTTGTGCTTCGGTGAAGCGACCAAGGTTTGTGCGTATTTGCTGGATGCGGATAAGAGCTACCGCGTGACGGCAAAGCTGGGATCAAAGACCGATACCGGCGATGGCGACGGACAAGAGATAGAAACTGCAGCGGTTCCAGAGATGGATGCCGGCGCATGGAACGAGATATTGCAGGGATTCTGTGGTGAATCGACGCAGATTCCGCCGATGTATTCGGCACTGAAGAAAGACGGCAAGCGACTGTATGAGTTAGCTCGAAAAGGCGAAACCGTAGAGCGCGAACCACGACCACTTCGGATTGACGAGATCCGGTTGCTGGAACTTGCCGGAACGCGGCTGGTGTTTCGCGTGTCGTGCTCGAAAGGCACTTATATACGCGTACTGGTCGAGGATATTGCACGCAAGGCGGGCACAGTGGCTCACACAGCGCGATTGCACCGTGAGTCGGTCGGCGACTTCGAGAGCGCCAGGATGATCGATATGGCGGCTGTAGAAGCGCTGGCTGAGAAGGGGCTGGAGCCCTTAAGGGCCAAATTGCTTCCGGCGGACGTGGCTTTGGCTGATATGCCGGGCGTCTCGATCGATACAGAGGGCGCTGAGCGCTTTTGTGGAGGTCAGGCGGTCACAGTGGCTGCAGACGAACAGACAGGGCTTGCCAGGGTATACGAGGCAGGTGAACGATTTTTAGGTGTGGGCGAGCTCTCCGGAGATGGACAGCTGGCGCCACGTAGAGTGTTTTTGACACAGGATAAAACCCCGTAATTATTTGATTTTGGGGTGTTAATGGGCCCGCTCAGGCGCTAGAATACCGCGCTCTAAAAAAGGGCAAATGAAAGAGAAATCGGAGTACTAGAAAAATGTCACTTTCCAGTGAAATAAAGCAGGGCGTTATCGCCGACCACGCACGCGGCGAAGCCGATACCGGCTCACCAGAAGTACAGGTCGCACTGCTGACCAAGAGAATTGTAGAACTCACCGACCACTTCGGTGAGCACAAGAAAGATCACCATAGCCGTCAGGGTCTTCTGCGGATGGTAAACAAGCGTCGTAAGCTGCTTGACTACCTGAAGTCCAAAGACAATGAACGCTACCGCGAGCTGATCAAGAAGCTCGGTCTGCGTCGCTAGTCCAGCGAGCAATTTTGGCAATGTAAACAACCGACGTGTCGTTCCCATCCACTGGGACCGCCGTTGGTTGCTGTTGTCTTAACAATTTGCATACAGAGAAATCAAAGTGAAATCGACAAGAAAGAGTTTCCAATTCGGGGAACACGAAGTAACGATTGATACGGGCGCGATCGCTCGTCAAGCCGACGGTGCAGTTATCGTCAATATGGCTGATACAATGGTTCTGGTAACCGCTGTTGGCCGCAAAACGGCTGATCCGGGCAGAGACTTCTTCCCGCTGACCGTTAACTACCAGGAAAAGACCTACGCAGCTGGCAAAATCCCGGGCGGATTTTTCAAGCGTGAAGGTCGTCCGGGCGAGAAGGAAGTTCTTACCTGTCGCCTGATCGACCGTCCGGTACGTCCGCTTTTCCCGAAAGGCTTTAAAAACGAAGTTCAGATCATCGCTACGGTGATGTCATTGAACCCGGATGTTGATCCCGATATCCCGGCTTTGATCGGTGCCTCAGCGGCGCTGGCCATTTCCGGTATGCCATTTGCCGGTCCGATTGCTGCTGCCAAAGTTGGCTACAAGGACGGTGAGTACGTTCTGAACCCGGGCCGCGCAGCGGTTGCAGAGGGTGACCTTGAGCTCGTCGTTGCGGGCACCAAGGACGCAGTCCTGATGGTTGAATCAGAAGCCTCTGGCCTCTCTGAGGAAGTCATGTTGGGCGCAGTCATGTTCGGACATGAGCAAATGCAGGTCGCTATCGACACGATCAGCGAACTGGCTGCCGAGGTTGGCAAGCCGGCCTGGGACTGGACCGCACCGGAAGTTGACAAGGATCTCGAAGCCGCCGCAGCTGACTCTGCAACGGCAGGATTGTCCGCTGCCTATAGCATCACAGACAAGCAGGATCGTCAGGCAGCCGTTGGTGAAGCCAAGGCCGCAGCCGTTGAAGCATTGGCAAGTGGCGACGACGCTCGCTGGTCTGCCGAAGAGGTCAAAGGCGCTCTGTATAAGCTGGAAAAGAACATCGTTCGCCAGCGAATCATCAAGGGTGAGCCTCGCATCGACGGTCGTGACAAGAGCACGGTTCGTCCGATCGACGTTGAAGTTGGTGTTTTACCCCGTGCACACGGTTCAGCCGTATTTACGCGCGGTGAGACGCAAGCGATTGTTGTTGCGACACTCGGCACAAGCCGCGATGCACAGGTGATCGATGCAATCGAAGGCGAGCGCAAAGAGCCGTTCATGCTGCATTACAACTTCCCTCCATTCTGCGTAGGCGAGACAGGCTTTGTTGGTTCAACGAAGCGTCGCGAAATCGGCCACGGAAAACTGGCACGTCGCGGCATCGAAGCCGTTATGCCGAACATGGACGAATTTGGTTACGTCATCCGCGTTGTATCCGAGATCACTGAATCGAATGGTTCCAGCTCGATGGCATCTGTTTGCGGCACGAGCCTCGCGCTCATGGACGCAGGCGTACCCTTGAAAGCACCGGTTGCCGGTGTTGCGATG
>CAYWBZ010000252.1:0-3596 GCA_964456535.1 uncultured Woeseiaceae bacterium
CGCCTGCACGCCCAATGCCATCATTCCCGGGCCCAGGCGGTAGGCCCCGCTCCCGGGATTGCGATCGAGCAGCTCTTCGCTGAGCAATGCCTGCAGCAATCGGTGCGTCGTCGTCTTGTTCAATGATGACAGGCTGCTGATCTCAGCAAGCTGCAGTTCGGGCGCTTCCGCCGTGAAAAGCTTGAGGAGCCGAATAGCTCGAAGTGCCGCTTGAGCCCCTTGGGGCGGCGCTCGATCTCGCATCGCTGTTCCATATTATGAATTATTATTTCACAATATAAACCAATCACGCCTATTGCGACAACCGCAAAAATCGTTGATTCTCCTGTTATCCAGCAAAACGAGAACAAAAATGGCGAAGCAAAATCCATTGATCACCGAGATCAAGGCAGTACAAAGGAAGCACGGCAAATTCGAATCACTGGAGCTGCTCGTCCCGGACCTCAACGGTATTCTGAAGGGCAAGCGAGTACGACCAGGTGATTTCGAGAAAAGCTGCAATGGTGGTTTTGTATTTTGTGCCGGAGCAACGCTGCTAACCACGCTGGGAGAAACTGTTCCCGGAGTTCCCTACGGTGAGGACGACGGTGATCCCGATCTCCCGGCTGAACTGATTCCCGGCTCAATCGCACCGGTACCGTGGGCCCGCAAGCCGCTGGGTCAGGCATTGTTTCGAGTACTCGCCGAGGACGGATCCGGCTTTTTCGGTGATCCGCGAACGATTCTCGAGAATGCCCTGCGACCGCTACAAAAAATGGGCCTTAAGCCCGTAGTCGCGACGGAACTCGAGTTTTATCTGCTCGATGCGAATTCGAAGGAGATCAAAGTCGGTGCACCGAAAATTCCCGGAACCGACCGCACGCAACCCGGAACGCAGGTCTATCATCCTGATGATTTGTTCGAGGTGGAGGAATTCCTCGATGACGTTTACGACTGGTGCGACGCGCAAAACGTACCAGCCGAAGCGGCGATTTCTGAATACTCGCCAGGCCAGTTCGAAATCAATCTGCATCATGTGGACGACGCGGTACTCGCTTGTGACCACGCAGTACTGCTGAAGCGCATCATCAAGGCAGCAGCACGCAAGCACGGTTTCATCGCCTGCTTTATGGCCAAGCCTTTCGAAGAGGATGCAGGATGTGGACTGCACATTCATATGAGCCTCGTCGATAAGAGCGGCAAAAATTATTTCTCGCAGGGCAAAGACAAGATGGCGCTACCGCCTTTCTCTGCACGCTTGCGGCACGCGGTCGGAGGGCTATTGAAACTGATGCCTGAGGCAACACTGCTCGGCGCACCCAATGCGAATTCCTACCGCCGTCTGCGGCCCGACATGTTCGCACCGGTCGAGCCTAACTGGGGTGTTAATCATCGGGTGGTTTCGGTTCGGATCCCCGAATCAGACGCGAACAACCTGCGTTTTGAACACCGTGTGTCGGGAGCGGATGCAAATCCGTATCTTGTGATGGCAGGCGTTGTTGCCGGGGTGCATCACGGCCTAAAGAACAAGATCGATCCCGGGGTAATGGTCGAGCAAGGCGCGAACATAGTGCCAAAACTGAAAATCCCGAATCGCTGGGAAGCGGCGATCGACAAGTTTTCACGGAGCAAAGTGCTACCCGAATATCTTGGCAAAGACTACTGCAAGTACTACGCGATGAATCGTCGTGCAGAAGCCGAGAAGTTCCACAATGCCGTTAGCCAGCTGGATTTCGACTGGTATTTACGTTCGGTCTAGTCGTGTTCGGTCGCGCGGGCCAGGTCGCCATCGATCCATTTGCCGGCGCGGTAGTAGTGCCAGACGGCCCAAGGCAATATTGCTAACGTGACTATCAACAGGGCGTAACGCATCGACTCTTCACCAAATTTTGGCTCAAGCGCATCGCTGAGCATCCCGGTTAGTAATGGCCCGAACGCCAGGCCGATAACGTTGATAATCAACAAAACAAGCGCCGACGTCGTCGCACGCATGCGTAATGCGACAAGGCTTTGAGCTTGGGCAAGTACAGGTGCGAGGTAAACATTCATCGTCGCAGCCGGCAAAATGAACATCAACAGAGCCGTTGTTGAGTTCTTTGCCAGGAACGTCATCGCCAATATCCCGGTGGAGACAAGAATAGTCAGGGCGATGAAATTAAACGCTTTTCGATGACTGCCACGTCCCAGATGATCTGCAAAATAACCACCAAAGAAAAAACCTGCACCACCGGAAATACCCAATATGAGTCCTAGCCAGCGTCCGAGCTCGGCGAGTTCCATATTGAAGCTGCGCACCATGAAACTGGGCAGAAAACCGATAACGGAGTATCCGACGAAAGTCGACAAGCCGGCTGCCATTGCCATATGAATAAATGAACGTCGCGCCGCCAGGAAACGTACAACTTCGATAAGCCGTGGTTGCTCCAAACCGGTTGCCCGACTTTCAGACGCACCACGTTTCGGCTCCTGCACCGTGAAGCGGACGATCGCTGCAAGTATCAAACCCGGTATGCCCACGACAAAGAATGCTTCACGCCAACCGATATTTTGCGCAACCCAACCACCGGCAAGATAAGCGGTCATGATGCCCGCCGAGATTCCCAGGGTATAAAAGCCCATCGCCGTTGAGCGCTTTTCAGGGGGGAAGTAATCCGAAATCATGGAATGGGCTGGTGGACTGCACCCGGCCTCACCGATACCAACGCCTATGCGAGCCGCGGTTAGATGCCAAATATTGGCCGCCAGTCCCGACAATGCGGTCATGGCACTCCAGAGGGCAACTGAGGCGGCGATCAGGTTACGTCGATTACAGCGGTCGGCGTACTGCGCTATAGGCACACCCAACGTGACGTAAAAAAGCGCAAATGCAGTCCCGGAAAGAAAACCCAAATAAGCGTCGCTGGTAGCAAACTCATCGCGAATCTGCGGCAACAAGATCGCAAGAATTTGTCGGTCGACAAAATTGAACATGTAAACGATGGCGAGAATCACCATCGCATAGCGCCGCGCGGCCTGAGATAGAACCGGCGTATCTGCCGTCATTCAGCTGTCGCAGCAACTGGCGCCGCACTGCCTGCGCCTGGCCTTCGCGTATCCGACGCGCCACGAAACAGTCCATTTCTATGGGCAACTGTCTGCGTACTGCCGCTCGAGGATTTGGAGTTCCGCACATCGTGACCGCGTTGCTGCAGTATGCGAATAGTGTCCGGGCTGAACCCCGGCTCCAGTGTCAATACGTCGGGATACCACTGGTGGTGCATGCGAGGGGCATTCGCTGCTTCCGCGATATTCATGCCGTGATCAATAACGTTGACGATCATTTGTAATACAACAGTGATAATCCTGCTGCCACCGGGGCTACCGGTCGCAAACCACGGCTCACCATCTGCAAATACCATTGTCGGTGTCATGGAACTCAATGGCCGCTTCCCGGCTGCGACTGCGTTGGCCTCGCCACCGAGCATTCCGAAGGCGTTCATAACGCCGGGTTTCGCTGAGAAATCGTCCATTTCATTGTTCAGCAAAAAGCCCGCGCCCGGCACAGCAATTCCGGAACCAAAGGAAAAGTTTAACGTGTAGGTATTGGCGACAACGTTGCCGTCGCTGTCCATGACAGA
>CAYWBZ010000253.1:0-3586 GCA_964456535.1 uncultured Woeseiaceae bacterium
TTTCTAATCGAATTTAATCGGCTTCTCGACGATTCCGTGCAAGTAGAAATCTTGTTCAATTTGCTGCCAAACCACGCGACCCAATGTCGAAGCATATTGCATCATTGAAATTCCTTTCCCGGCGATTGGAGTGGGTGCGGCCACACCGCCGGCAAGTTTTGGTGCGATGAAGGCGTGAACTTCGTCGATGAAGCCAGCATCGAAAAGCGTTCCCATAACAGTCGGTCCACCCTCGACTAATATGTTGGTCATGCGGCGGCGACCTAGTTCCTTAAGGAGATCTTGAAAACGTTCCCGCGGCGAGGGATTCGTTGAACAGATGACATCGAGCCCGGCCTCTTGCATCTTTTCCAGTGTGTTTTCGCGAGTATTTGGACCAACGACCACTAGGACCGGTGCCGCACCAATAGTTCTTGCCAGCTGGCTGTCCATCTGCAAACGCGCTGTCGAATCAAGCACGATTCTGGTAGCTGTACGTGGCCCAGGCGGTCTTGCTGTCAGCAATGGATCGTCGGCAAGTGCGGTGCCTATTCCAATTACAATGCCATCCACGCGTCCACGCAACTCGTGCACGATGCGACGAGACTCTTCCGATGAAATCCACTTGCTGTCGCGATTTCGGGTAGCGACCTTGCCGTCAAGGGTCATGGCCCATTTCGCGATGACCCATGGCACACCATGCTCGACGAGCTTGAAATATGGCGCTAGTTGCTGCTTAGCTTGATTGTCTGCAATGCCTACATCGACCACTATTCCCGCATCACGAAGTCCCCGAATCCCTTTTCCTGCTACCAACGGGTTGGGGTCCCGTACCGCAACAACGACTCGACCGACGCCGCTCCTAATAATGGCTTCGACGCACGGCGGAGTCTTGCCGTGGTAGCAGCACGGTTCGAGCGTTACATATAAGCTCGCTTGCTTGAGCGCGTTCTTGTGCGTTGAAGGAACCTTCTTGAGCGCGAGTAATTCGGCATGCGGTCCGCCAAATTGTTGATGGTATCCTTCAGCCAGAACTTCATCGCCAAGCGCGATAACGCACCCAACTGTCGGATTCGGCTCGACCGCACCCAGACCCAACAGCGCGAGGTCGCAGGCGCGTTGCATGTGACGCAAATCAGTGTCGCGTTCGGTCAATCGGAACTTCTTGAAAGCGCAAGGTCATCATCTTCGAGAACGTGTCCCCAATCCCGTTTGGCGGAAAGATAGGGGCGATTAGTCGCGTTGACCCCGGCCACATGCTTGACTCGCGTGACGTGATTCAGTCCGAACGAATTCAGATCATTGAGTTTCTTCGGATTATTGGTCAAGAGTCGAAGTGGGCGGTCGCCGTAAAAATACTTGATCAACGTAGCTGCATCACTAAAGTCTCGCGAATCGTCAGGGAGTCCAAGTGAGTGATTGGCCTGATAGGTACTTTCGCCAGCGTCCTGCAATAGGTACGTAGCTGCTTTCGCCCAAAGGCCGATACCTCGACCCTCGTGCCCCGACATATAGATCAGCATGCCGCCTGCCGGATCATTTGCAATGCGATCGAGCGCGGTCATGAATTGAGGTCCACATTCACAACGCTTCGAACCGAACACGTCGCCTGTGAGGCAGCTGGAGTGTATGCGTACCAGAGGGTTCTGCCAACGTTTGGGGTCGCCCACTACGAGAATGCTATTCACCGCCATTGATGACGCCAGATTTGCGAACGATTCCCGACCGCGACTTTCACTCAACTGGTCAGCAAGGTGCTGGACTTCGGTCAGCTGTGTATGTCGGACCGAGACGAACCAGTCGACGCAATACTCGTTCTGTCCACACTCAAGTGGCAGTGGAATCGGGCCAAGGACATTAATGGCATTCGCGACGGGCTCAGGGTCTCCTTGATTGTCCGCAGCACGCCCCTCAGCATCGACACGAACCAATTTGTTGTTCTTAATCAGACGATCACGAACAGTTGAATCTAAATACGTAAACATCCTTCGAGCCTATCATTTCCGCACATTTACGGATTGTCTATTTGCGCATTCCGAGCGAGCCGAGTTCGTGCCTTTGAGAAGCCAAAATCGGATTCAGAGTGCCTCGATGATTGTTACGTTGGCTATTCCACCGCCTTCGCACATTGCCTGTAATCCGTAGCGTAGCTTGCGGGTCCGCAATGCATGGATCAGCGTGGCCATCAACTTCGCTCCCGTCGCGCCGAGCGGGTGCCCGAGCGCAATTGCACCGCCATTGACGTTAAGCTTTGACGAGTCTGCGTGAGTATGTTTGAGCCATGCCATTGGTATCGGCGCAAACGCCTCGTTTACCTCAAACAGATCGATGTCGTCAATCGACATGCCGGCACGTTGCAGAGCCTTGTCGGTCGCAAATAGTGGCTCTTCAAGCATTATTACCGGATCGCCGGCCGTAACGGTGAGATTGACTATGCGTGCCAGCGGCTCCAGTGAGTATTCTTTCAATGCGCGCTCTGAAACCACCAGGGCACCAGAGCTACCATCGCAAATCTGACTCGCGTTGCCTGCGGTTATTACCCCGCCATCGGTAATGGGGTTGAGGCCGGCGAGTGCGGAAATGGAGGCATCACTTCGTATACCCTCATCCGAATCGTGACAAACGGAGGTACCGTCCTCGAGTGTTACGTCGACCGGCACCAGTTCATCTTCGAACGCTTTGGCGTCCCTGGCAGCTGTGGCTTTCTGATGGCTGTTGACGGAATATTCATCAAGCTCCTCTCTCGAGAAGCCGTGTTTCTGAGCCATTATTTCGGCCCCTTGAAATTGCGTGAAGCACTTCACACCGAAGCGCTGCTTGATCGCATCACTCAATGGGTCCTTGCCCTGATCGAGCAATGTTGCGCTCCCCATCGGCGCACGAGTCATGCTCTCCACGCCAGCTGCAATGACGACATCCTGTGTCCCGGACATTATGGCCTGAGCCGCAAAATGAATCGCTTGCTGCGACGAACCGCATTGTCTGTCGATAGACACAGCTGGCACGCTATCGGGCAGATTTGATGCCAGCACACAGTTGCGTCCAATATGATTCGACTGCTCACCCGCCTGAGTCACACAGCCCATGATGACATCCTCGACAGCAGCGGGGTCGATGCCGCTCCGTTCGATCAAGGCGTTTAGACTGATCGCACCAAGATCGGTTGCGTGAATGCCTGACAGACGGCCTTTGCGTTTGCCACCGGCTGTTCGCACGGCATCAACTATGTATGCGCTGGGCACTGATTACTCCTAATTCCTGTTTGATATCCGATTCTTATCAGCAGTTATGCATCAAATTACTATATCATTGACCCTTACGATTTTGAACTTCTTTCAAAATTGGATTGCAGATAATGTAACAAGCCACATCAGGCAGTGAACGCCTGAGTTAAGAGAAAACAGACAAGCCGGAGAAACATTGGCATGGACTTTCAGCTCACAGAAGAACAGACCGAACTACGCGATAGTGTCCGCCGTTACGCCACAGAACGGCTGGTGCCAATCGCAGAGGAAATCGAGAAAAGCGGTGAGGCGCCGTCTGATGAATTGATGAAAGAGTATGCAGAGATGGGATACCTCGGCATCAATATTCCAGAGGAATACGG
>CAYWBZ010000254.1:0-3576 GCA_964456535.1 uncultured Woeseiaceae bacterium
CGGCATCAATTTGAGCGTTTAGATATTCGATGGTTGTTTCTGCGACGATGTTCATCAGATGATCGAGTACGTCGGGGGCGTCCTTGGCGAGCGCCTTGATATTTGGAAACTCGCGGCTGGAGCTGCCTTCAACCATGTAGGTCCCGACGGTGAATGGGCTGCCGGCGAAACCGATCAAAGGAACCTCGCCATTGAGTTCACGACGTATGGTTCGGACGGCATCAAACACGTAGCCGAGCGTCTTCTCGACATCGGGCACACGCAGATCTCGAATTGCGTCCGCCGTTCGCACTGGATTTTTGAATTTTGGGCCTTCGCCCGTGATGAAATGCAAGCCCAGGCCCATCGCGTCGGGAACGGTCAGGATGTCGGAAAACAGTATTGCCGCGTCGAGCTTGTAGCGCCGGAGTGGCTGCAGAGTTACCTCGCAGGCCAGTTCCGGATTCCTGCACAGGCTCATGAAGTCACCAGCCTGGCCTCGTACTTCACGATATTCCGGCAAGTAGCGTCCAGCTTGTCGCATGATCCACACGGGTGTTCGAGAGACTGGCTGACGCATCAGGGCGCGCAGAAACACATCGTTTTTGAGTTCAGACATTAGGCGTTCACCTGGGATTCTATGGATTCCTGCATCGCTTCAGCCGCCGCACGCGGATTCTCAGCATCGCGGATAGGTCGGCCAACCACTATGTAATCGGCACCGTTTGAGAATGCCGTCTCTACTGTGACAACGCGCTTCTGGTCCCCCATCGGCTTGTTGTCGACCGGTCGAATGCCGGGGGAAATTACCAGCAACTTGTTATCGACGTACTCGCGCAACTTTGGCACTTCGAGGCCTGAGGAAATGACCCCATCGCAACCTGCGGCTAGCGCCTGTCGTGCTCGGGACAGGACCAGCGCTTCGAGATCACAGTCGAAGCCGAGATCATCGAGATCACCCCTGTCCAGACTTGTCAGGGCGGTTACACCCAGAACCTTCAGAGTGTCGCCCTTGTTTTCGGCGGCTGCCTCCATCATCGAGCGGTTGCCGTGAACCGTGATGAACGACGCACCTCGGTCCTTGAGTTGCCGCACCGCCGATCCGACAGTAGCCGGGATATCGAAAAACTTCAGATCACAGAATACTTTCTTGTCGCGAGCGAGCATCCAGTCCAGCAGCTCGAAGTATTCACCGCTCATCATTAACTCGAGGCCGATTTTGTAGAAGGTTACGGCGTCGCCGAGCTCATCGGCCAGTGCGCGCGCACGGTCGCAGTTCGGTACGTCCATGGCGAAGATCAGGCGATCTTTGTTGGGGATGTCTTTGTGAATCAACGGTGGTGTCCTTGGGTATTTGCAGCCGCGGCGCAGTTTATCAGGCTGTGAGGGTTTCGTGTGCGGCGATCGCGTAACGGTCGGTCATGCCGGCAATGAAGTCGGCGACAACTCGCGCCCGATCAGCGCCATCCGCGGCACTGGCCGCCATGGCAAATTGCGATGGCATTTGGTTTACGTCTTCCATATACGCGACAAACAGGTCCTGCACCATCGCTTGCACCTTGCGCGTCATCTCAAGCTTTTGCTCATGCCTGTAGAGGTGCTTGTGCAGAAACTTCTTCAGCGATACGTGCTTCTCGTACATAGCATCTGACATCGAGACCAGTGGCTTGCCCGCGTTACGAACATCGTCAATCGAGCCGGGTGCAGCGGCTTGAATCCTGTTGCGAGTTTCCTCGATCAGGTCGCTGACAACTGCGCCGATCATGCGTCGGATAATCTCGTAGATCAGTCGGCGATCTTCGAGGCCCGGGTAGCGCTCGTGCACCTCGTCGAAATAAGTTGCGAACAGGGCTTGCTCCCGAAGTTGCGAAAGGCTGAGAAGGCCTGCCCGAAAGCCATCGTCGACGTCGTGATTGTTGTAGGCGATGGCGTCTGCGATGTTCGATATCTGTGCCTCAAGCCCGGGCTGCTTGCGTTCCAGGAAGCGCTGGCCAACATCGCCGAGTTCGCGTGCATCGCGTGCTGAGCAGTGCTTCAGAATCCCTTCGCGGGTCTCGAACATCAGGTTCAGGCCCGCGAAATCTGCGTACTTGGCTTCGAGCACATCAACTACGCGCAGGGATTGAAGATTGTGCTCAAACCCTCCGTAGTCGCGCATACACGCATTCAGCGTGTCCTGCCCCGCGTGCCCAAACGGGGTGTGGCCGAGATCATGGGCCAGGCAAATTGCCTCTGTCAGTGGCTCATTGAGCTGCAGCGCAACAGCGACCGTGCGGCCAATCTGGGACACTTCGAGCGAATGGGTAAGCCTCGTTCGATACAGGTCGCCTTCGTGATTAACGAACACCTGTGTTTTGTAAACGAGACGCCGAAAAGCTGTCGAGTGGATGATGCGATCGCGATCGCGCTGATACTCGCCGCGGTAGGTTGAGATTCGCTCATCGTATTTTCTGCCGCGGCTATGCGACTCGTTGGCGGCGTACGAGGCGAGCACTGCGACCATCAGGCATCAGCACCGATGATTTGTCTCAAGCGGGCCTCATCGTACGACGACGTGATGTGTGAATCACCCAGTGCCTTCAGCAGTACGAAGCGCAATTGATCTTGCTGCACTTTTTTGTCCATGCCCATCGCACGCAACCAGCTCTCGGCATCAATCGCAGGTGGCGACACCGGTAGCCCGGCCGCGGCGATAAGTGCTCGGAGCCGCTCGACATCCGATTCACTCAGGTCGCTCAGCTCAGCCGCCATGACCATTCCTGCCGCCACTGCTTCGCCGTGCAGCCATTCGCCGTAACCCAGGCAATGTTCGATCGCATGGCCGAAAGTATGTCCAAAGTTCAATATGGCACGACGCCCTGATTCACGCTCATCCTCGGCGACGACCTCCGCCTTCAGCTCGCAGGAGCGCCGGACCGCATGGACCATCGCTGCCGGTTCTTTCGCCAAAAGCGCCGGCGTGTTTTGCTCCAGCCAGGCAAAGAACTCGATATCGCAAATCGCACCGTACTTTATGACTTCAGCAAGCCCGGCCCTGAGCTCCCTGTCTGGGAGCGTATTCAGGGTTTCGATATCGATCATGACCGCCCGGGGTTGGTGGAACGCGCCGATGAGATTCTTGCCCTCTGGATGATTTACACCTGTCTTGCCACCAACGGACGAATCGACCTGTGCCAGCAACGTCGTCGGTACTTGAATGAATGCAACACCACGCATGTAACAGGCGGCCGCAAAACCCGCAATATCTCCGACGACACCGCCCCCGAGTGCCACGACGGTCGTATCGCGATTAGCCCGCGATGCGACCAGTTGATCCAGGATTTTCTGCATTGTCGCAACGGTCTTGTGGACTTCACCATCAGGTAACGCGAGCGTTGTTATCTTCTTGCCATCGAAGTTCGGCAGGAGGCGATCAAGGTACAGGGGCGCTACGGTCTCATTGCTTACGATCAGACAGTTCGGGCCAGGCACGAATTCCGCGAGATCGAATCCACCGTCGAGCAGTCCACTGCCGATGACGATCGGATAACTTCGGTCACCAAGGCTAACTGTTATGGATTGAGGTTCTGTCATTCCCGTAGATTACATGATTGTAGG
>CAYWBZ010000255.1:0-3551 GCA_964456535.1 uncultured Woeseiaceae bacterium
CGGAACAAGGGCACCTGAATGCAGGTTCACGTAGTTTCCGCAGGATTCAATCCAGTCGATCTCATCAAGAATACGGCCTTTCTTCTCGTTGAACTTAAGAAGCGAGTTCCTATGGTGTAACCTCTGGGCTCCAACCTTCTCGGGGCAACTACCTTGTTATCTGTAGAAAACCTGACCAAGCAGTACGGTGACTTTACCGCTGTCGACAGCGTCAATCTCGAGGCTGGCGAGGGCAAGGTTTTTGGCCTTCTCGGTCCGAACGGTGCTGGTAAATCAACGACGATCAGCTGCATCTCGGGCTTGCTATCACCAACGTCCGGCCATATTCGGGTCGCGGGTTTCAACATCGTCGCTGAGGGCAAACAAGCCAAAGCATCGTTAGGCATCGTGCCCCAGGAACTTGCACTTTACGAGGACTTGCCTGCCATAGAAAACCTGAATTACTGGGGCAAGGCGTACGGACTACGTGGTGATGCGCTTGATACCCGTGTACGTGAAGTATTGGACCATATCGGCCTTGCTGACAGAGCCAAGGACCTGCCCAAGACTTTCTCAGGTGGCATGAAACGCCGTCTTAATTTCGGCTGCGGCATTGTGCACAAGCCGAAAGTACTGTTGCTCGATGAGCCGACAGTCGGCGTCGATCCACAATCCCGGCAGCGGCTGTTTGAAATGGTTGAAGCTGAGCGCGACGCTGGCGCGTGTGTCCTGTACACCACTCACTACATGGAAGAGGCTGAGCGGCTTTGCGATTCGCTCGCCATCATTGATCACGGCAAGCTTATTGCCGAGGGCACCGTCAACGAGCTCAAGGCACAACTCGGCGCCCGAGACGTGCTGCAACTGAACGGCCGGTTCCCCGACGGCACCGGGGCAGCCATCGTTGCACGAGGCATAAGCGATCTTGAAGTAATATCGGATGAAGGCGGCATAATGACAATGACACTGTCGGCCGCTTCTCAACATCTTCCGGCGATCTTTGCGGCAATAGCCGAAACGAACGGTTCGATTACGGAAACCAGCTTACGCAGTCCAAATCTCGAAACCCTGTTTTTGTTGTTGACGGGTAAGGAACTACGCGAGTAGTTATGACGTTCTTGTTCGCGACATTTAAGAAAGACATTGCGCGTTGGCGCCAGGATCGCATTGCCATTCTGATCTGGCTTGGTATTCCATTCATGATCGGCGGCCTGATTACTGTAATGATGGATCGTGGTGATGATGGTGGCCCGATGGGCACGCTATTGATCGCTGACCTTGATGACAGCCTGGCAAGTGGAGTCATTGCCGGTGCTTTCAGTCAGGACGAGATGGCGGACCTGCTCGGCGTACAGCAGGTCACGCCGGAGGAAGGTACTGAGCTCATTGAGGCTGGTGACGCTAGTGGTTTCTTGATAATACCCGAGGGTTTTCAGGACGCATTTCTCAATGAAACGCCGATAACGCTCACGTTAAAAACAAATCCAGCGCAGACGATATTGCCGGGCATCATCGAAAATATTACAGAGGTACTGCTGGACGCGGGTTTCTATTTACAGGCAACGTTCGGACCAGAGCTCGCACAAATCAAGGACTCTGATTCGCTCGATCGGCCAACCGACTTGTTCGTCTCGGACATGGCGGTACAGATTCAGCACAAGATGGAGGATCTTGGTCCCAAGATGTTTCCACCGCTGCTTGATATTGTCATCGTAGAGCCACCCGCGGCGGAACCGAAGCCCGATATGGCTTTGTTGTTCCTGCCCGGCATGGTCCTGATGGCTCTGCTGTTCGCGGCACAGGGATTGTCGGCCGACTACTGGAGGGAGCGCGAGTCCGGAACATTGCGCCGCCTGGTTTCTACACCCGGCCTGCTGAGTCGCTTTGTATACGGAAAGGCTCTCGCCGCCGGCGTAATGATGGCGATGTTAGGTGGTGTGACGCTGTTCGTCGGTTTCCTGTATCACGACCTGACATGGAACAAGTTATTGCCATCAATAATTTGGATTGCGCTGTCGGGTGTGGGTCTGTTTGCCTGGTTTTCGGCACTGCAGATGCTGATGCCGACATCGAAGGCCAGCAACCTTCTAACATCGATACTGGTGTTCCCGCTGTTAATGATGGGTGGCAGTTTCTTTCCTCTCGACGCGCTGCCGGACTGGCTTGCGACGGCTGGACGCCTGTCTCCAAACGGTTTCATGGTTGACAAACTGACCACTGAATTGACGTCAGTAAGCGCATGGACGTTCGATGCGAAAAGCTGGACGATTATCGCGATGATGGCCATAAGCGGGTTGAGTATCTGCAGTTGGCGATTGCAGACCGGGTTCGCGAGGCAGTAATGCGAGAAATACTTTTCATCGCCTGGAACGATGCCAAATATCAGCTTCGACAAGGGTCTACGTTGCTGTGGGTCATCGTAATGCCGCCAGTTTTCTTTTACTTCATCGGCACGATGACGGGTGGTGCTGCAACTTCGGTTAGCGGTGGGCAGGCTACACCCATCGTCGTTATTGCCGAGGCACCTGGCTTCCTCAAAGATCAGATTGATCTCAGGTTGCAGGACAATAATTTCACTACCGAGTGGGTCGAGGAACTGACGCTTGTGGAAGGAGAGGACGCCCCTCGCCGTACATTAACGATAGGCGCAAATCTTTCTGAACGTATAAGCGCCAACGAACAAGTCGCCGTAAGTTTCGATACCAGGGCATCGTCGTTGTCGCGTGAGTTCGAGACCATTCGAATACAACGAAGTTTGTATACGGCTCTCGCCGACATCATTGTTGCCGATATCGGGTCTGGTGAAGCGCTGACGGCGGCAGACCTCATGACCCTGAATGACAAGCCGCGAATATGGCAACTGGAAGTATCTCCGGCCGGTAAGCGACAGAAAATCCCGTCAGGGTTTGAGCAAACGATTCCCGGGATCCTCGTTATGTTTACGATTCTGGTGTTACTTACGAGCGGTGGGTCCATGCTCGTTAATGAACGAAAACAGGGGCTCCTGCGGAGGTTGGCGTCGGCCCCGGTTACACGCGGTGAAGTTGTTGCCGGCAAATGGGGCGGGCGCATGTTGCTGGCGGCCATACAGATAAGCGTTGCATTGCTGGTAGGCACATACCTGTTCAAGATGGTCTGGGGTCCGGACTTCGCAATGGTGTTGGTTGTTTTGGCCGTTTGGGCGGGATTTTGTGCATCTGCCGGTTTGCTGTTGGGCAGTCTTGCCAACACTGAAGGGCAGGCATCAGGATTGGGCGTGTTCGCGGCGAACGGATTGGCCGCCCTTGGCGGTTGCTGGTGGCCAATCGAGGTCACACCACAGTGGATGCAGACGATTCAGAAGCTAACACCGACGGGGTGGACCATGGATGCGATGCATAAGCTGATTAGCTTTCAATCTGGTGCGGCATCAGTTATCCCGCAACTGGCACTCCTGCTAGCCGCAACGGCTGTCATTGCGACACTTGCCGCGAAGCGTTTTCAATACCAGTAACGCTATTCGTTGTTATTGAAATGCGGATTTAGTCCTTTCTTTTCGTTGAACTTCTGTTACAGTCCGCTCCGTCTTGACG
>CAYWBZ010000256.1:0-3541 GCA_964456535.1 uncultured Woeseiaceae bacterium
AGGTTCATAAGAGTCTCCACAAATTACATGGCAGCAGAATGATCGCTACCGTAATCGGCTCCACTGACGGCTTCGACAACTACCGCCTGACCGACTACGGTGCGGCTTACATCGAGATGTGGGAACGGCAACAAGCGAGTTGATCACCTGCCGGTGAGGTTGCAGTGCTATGCTGTGAATAAGCGGGGAATGTGGGGCGCTCCTTGAATTCTGACCTGTTGCAGGGCTTCTATCTCGGCGATCTGCTCATTGAGCCGCTCAAGGGGCAGATCACTGATCGTGCCGGATCCCGGCACTTACCGCCAAAGGCGGTCGAGGTACTTCTATGCCTTGCCCGGGAGCCAGGTGACCTGGTTACTCGAGAAGACCTGCTCAATGCCGTTTGGGGCTCGGGTCGCGGCAGTCAGGAGGCACTCAGTCATGCCATCAGTGAAATTCGTCATGCGCTGGACGATCATCCTGACAATCCGCACTACATTCAGACATTGCCCAGGCGCGGCTACCGCCTCGCTGTGCACCCCGTACCCACTGATGAGAATACGGCGAGCATCGTGCTGGGTGCCGGGAATGGTGCTCAACTTTCCAGCATCAGTCTGTTAGAAAACCTGAAAAGGCGCGGTGTGCTTGAAACCGCTCTCGCCTATCTCATTGTCGGCTGGTTACTAATACAGATCGCTGACATCGTTTTTTCTCAGTTACACCTTCCCGACTGGGCCGCAACGTTTGTCACTGTCTTTGTTATTGCCGGGTTCCCGATCGCCATTATCCTGTCATGGTTTCTTGAATACCGCGACGGCCGTGCGGTGGTGGATGAAGTCTCACCAATCGCGTCCAGGCGGCGGCGTTTTGGCCGAACCTACATCTCGGTCATCGGTGCTCTCGCCGCAGCCTCTGTACTCGTCTATATCTACGACCTTTCTTATGGGCTCCCCGAGGCAGAAATTGATGTGCCCGATGTGCTCCCCGTTGGGGCAAATTCCATCGCCGTTCTGCCCTTCTTCAATGTTGATGGCAGCGACGAAACGCAGACATTTGCAAACGGTCTCGTCGACGATGTGATCACACGCCTTTCACGTGTACCTGGATTGCTGGTTTCGTCGCGAGGCGATTCATTTACGTTAGCACCTAATTCCTCGTCGAAGACCGTGCGCAATCGATTGCGCGTCGCGATGTACCTCGAAGGCAGCGTGCAAATTGCAGGCGACAAGATTCGTGTAATCGTTCAGCTAATCAACTCAGAAAGTGGATATCACCTTCAATCGAGAACATTCGATCGTCCTCGCGAGGACTTCTTCGACATCAGAGACGAAATCACGAGCCTCACTGTGTCGTCGCTGCGCGTATCCTTACCCGAGGATACGCAGAAACTTTCCGCCGCCTCCATTCAAAAACCGGACATTGATGCTTACGTTCTTTATCGGCGAGGCGTTGACGAATCCAGAAAGCCGCAGACGATTACAACTGTATCGAGCGCGCTCGAGTTATTCGATGCGGCACTGCTGGAGGACCCGGAGTATGCCGCGGCATACGCCGGTAAATGTGGCACTTACGCGGCCGGGTATCAGAAGTACAACGATCCCATATATGTGAAAAACGCTGAGTTAGCCTGCGCTCAGGCGCTTGAGCTAAACCCTAATCTGGATATCGTACACAAGGCACTCGGCGACTTATATCGACTCACCGGCCAGTCTCAGGAATCCGAGGCAAGCTACCTCGAAGCAATGCGAATAAACCCCACGAACGTCCAGTCGTTGATGGGGCTAAGCGATGTCTATCGACAACAGGGCCGACCGGATGAAGCGGAAGAGATACTGCGGATCGCCATAAGTATACAGCCCGGCAACTGGGCAGCGTATAACCATTTTGGCTACTTCTTGTACCGTCAGGGTCGATACGTTGAGGCCGCGGAACAGTTCGCAAATGTCGTCGCACTCGATAACCGCAACATGCGCGGTTTTTCGAATCTTGCGGTTTCGAACATGATGGCTGGTGATTTCGTGGCGGCCGCGCCCGCGTATCAAAATGCGATCGATATCGAGCCACAGCCCGACAACTATAGCAACCTCGGCTTGATGTACTACTACCTGGGACAATTTGGCGATGCTGCGACCGCTCTGCGAGAAGCGATCGACCTTGCGCCGGGTGATCACCTTACCTGGTCAAATCTTGGCGATGTCCTTTGGGTTGCAGGGTTTAAAGATGACGCGAGGGATGCTTTCGTCAGTGCACGAGACCTTGCAGACGCTGCGCTCGAAGTAAACCCAAATGATCCTTTCGTAATAATGGACATCGCGTGGATCCACGCGATGCTTGGTGATCGGGTCAAGGCGATGTCCAGTATTGATCAAGCTGCATCAATGCTTCCCGACGATCCCTACGCAGATTTCATCAAGGCTTTGATAAACCACCGTTTCGGGGACGATGATGCCGCTCTTTCTTCGCTGGAGCAGGCCGCCAAGAAGGGGTACTCGTCCGTCATTATCGCTGCGGAGCCACATTTGATTTCACTACGTAACGATTCTCGATTCAGAGCAATCGTCGAGTAGGTACTACCCCCGCTGTACAAATGCCCCATAGCAACTATGCTTAAGTAGGGATGATGTTCTCGGGGAGTAGATAATAATGAAGAATTTACTGATCGCGCTCTTTCTTGCCATATTGGTTTCAAGTTGCAGCTCAGACGGAAAATTTCGCAAGGGCATTTTTGCGTCAACGGCCTGTGGCGGACAGCAATCACCCGGTTTCACAATGACCGCAATTCACTACGGCGATTCACGATTGATCGTTATTCCGATTTCCGCAATCGAGCCAAGCAGCGAATTTCGGTTCTTGCTGGTGCCGAAAAAACGCCGCGACTCTGATATCCACAATTTCGGGAAAATGGACGTCGCTATCAGTAGCAACGACGACGATGGTGATGCCACACCGAACTGGTTGCAGATTCATGGAAACTATACTGACGACGGGCCCATGCTAACGCTTTGTGTACCAGCTACTCTGAGTAAGAGTCAGTACAAGTATGATGTCGTCGTTGAAAATGTTGGCACACTGGATCCGCGCGCAGACGTAATCATTGACTAAAAAAAGGCCGGGCAAATGCCCGGCCTCAAAAATGCCTAATCCTGAATCGGGGGAGATGGGGATCAGGCAGCCTTCAGAGCATCCGCGGCTGACAGGTAGTCATAACCGAGGTCACGGGCGACAGCCTCGTGATTTACGTGCCCTGAATGAACGTTCAGGCCATTCGCCAGGTGCGGGTCGCGCTCGAGCGCTACCTTCCAGCCGAAATTAGCCAGTGATTTTACGAACGGCAGTGTTGCGTTCGTCAAAGCGTAAGTACTGGTGCGCGGCACAGCGCCTGGCATGTTCGTTACGCAGTAGTGCACAACGTCGTCGACAACGTAAGTCGGTTCGGCATGCGAGGTCGGCTTGCTGGTTTCGAAGCAACCGCCCTGATCGATAGAGATATCAACCATGACAGAGCCCGGCTGCATGTCTTTGATGTTTTGTGCGGAGACCAGCTTGGGCGCCGCTGCGCCGG
>CAYWBZ010000257.1:0-3540 GCA_964456535.1 uncultured Woeseiaceae bacterium
GCGCTGGAAACTTACTGCCCGGCAAGCGATGGTTTTTCTGCGGCGAGAATCGAGGAAGAAGTGGTTGTTACCAATGATGGGTGCAGGGTGATTACCTTGTTCCCGGCTGAAGAACTGCCAATAGCCAATCCTTACTAAGCTCGTGGCGCGGCGGTTGACTCGCGGATCACCAATTGGGGGTCCAAAGTCAGTGTTCTGGGCACCATTCCGGGGCTGCGTATTTCTTCCAGAAGCATTGATGCCGCCTGCACACCCAGCTCGTCATGTTGAATGTGCAGGGTTGTCAGGGGTGGCGAAAGACGGTCCGAGAACGGCATGTCATTAAACCCTGTGACGGATACGTCGTGCGGACACGAAAGACCGTGCTCGGCAAGCGCGTCGTAACATCCCATTGCGAGCATATCGTTGGCCGCTATTACTGCCGTGAATGGCTCGTCGGCGGCCAGTATCTTTTTCATGCCCTCACGGCCGGCATCCTCGGTGAATGCATCGCAGCTGTGAACAAGCTCCGCCAGCAATTCGAACTTGCCGAGTTTTCCTTGCTGTTCAAAGGCTTGTAAGCGACCCATGCCAGTGGAGGTGTTCTCCGGACCACCGAGAAAGGCAATACGCTGGTGGCCGAGGTCGGTCAGGTGCGAAACCGCCAGTTGAATACCGAGTTCGTCATTATTGATGACTTCATTGACGTCCTGTTCGTCGGTCGTGCGATTAACGAGGACCAGCGGCAAGCGCTCATCAGTACAGTCCAGGATCACGGCATCTTCGGTATGAGCGGTCGCGAGGATTAACCCGTCAATGTGCCGCGCCTTCATTGAGTCGAAGATCGCTTGTTCGCTCTTGGGGCTGTTTTCGGAGTCCGCTAGTATCGCTATGTAACCCGCCGTACTCAGTGTACGCTCAATACCGCGTACAACTGGCGGAAATACCGGGTTACAGAGATCGGGGATGATGACACCAATCGTGTAGGACTTACCGGTGCGTAAACTGGAAGCTAGTGAGCTCCGCGCATATCCCATTTCAGTTGCGATTTGCTGAACGCGGGTTGCGACATCGGCGGAAACCATTGATCGTGTAGCCGGGTTCAGTACGCGCGATACCGTCGACGGATGCACATTTGCCGCCGCCGCAACGTCCTTGATGTTGATCTTTGATTTCGCCATGACTCTTATAATACGTCTGCCAGCAATTTGATTTCCATCACCAGAAAAGTGACGAGCAAGATTCGACTGAATACAGTCGTCGAGATTTTTCCGGCCATCGAAATGCCAACTTTCGTAAACACCAGAGTTGGCACCAGTGCCGCGATGCTAAGGGCAAGTCGTCCGGGCGTAAATAGTTGCGTGCCAATCGCTGCACTCATTTGCGCAACAGAAAATACCAGAAATGCTGAGGCGACCAGGAATGCGTATGCCTCGGGTTTGATTTTTGGATCGTGAAAGTAGGGCGCAACGATATGTGCGGACACGCCGGTCGCACCCTGTATGGTGCCTCCGGTCGCACCGACCAAAGCTGCCAGTGCGCCCCGCGCGCGAAACAACGGTGCCAGGAAGTCACCGAGGAAATACTGGACCAGGTACAGCGCTAACCATGCTGCGAGTATCAATTTCAGCCATCGGTCATCGACGACGATCAAGAGGATTGTGCCGAATATCCCGCCGATGAAACCTGCGAGGAGAAATGGAATGTGCTCACGAAGCAGCGGCGCGAATCGACGGTGATTGGTTACCAGCCAAAGGTTGGCACCGAGTCCTGGAATGATCATCAGAACGACCGCCTCCTCGACTGAGGTAATCGTTGCTATCGCCGGGACCGCAAACAGCGGCAGTCCCAACCCGGTCATGCCCTTGAAAAAGGCGCCGAGCGAGATCGCTACAAGCACGGCGGCCACCAGCCACGGTCCAATTACACTCAGGTCCAACGGGTATTCCTTGCGCCGATGCAGAATCAGCTTATAATCTTAATGCAAACGATTGCATAAAAATACACCGAACTTGCGAGTGACGACGAAATGGGTGAGAAAACGTCTAATAAACATGATCTTGGAGGGTATTCGATCGGCTGGATAGGAGCCGGGCGCATGGGCTTCGCAATGGCACGTCGATTACTCCGGGCGGGTGCGAATGTCGCTGTTTACAACCGGACTCGTGCCAAGGCTGAGCCGCTTGAGGCCGAGGGCGCATCGATCGTTGATCATCCGTCGGAGCTGGCTGGTCGGGATATTGTCTTTACGATGGTGTCGGGGCCGGCAGACCTGAAACATGTGATTTGTGGCGAGAACGGCTTGTTGAGCGGTGACAGCACTCCACGGCTGCTCGTTGATTGCTCAAGCGTATCTGAAGACGGTTCCCAGGAGGTTCGTGACGCACTCGGTGAGCGTGCCTGTGCAATGCTGTCGTCGCCGGTCAGTGGGAATGCGAAAGTGGTTGCGGCAGGTCGCCTGACAGTCGTTGTCTCGGGACCGAAAGAGGCTTATGACATGGCTGAGCCGTATCTGGAAGCGCTCGGTGAGGGGGTAACGTATGTAGGCGAAGGTGAGCTCGCTCGCATGGTGAAGATTTGTCACAACGTTTTGTTGGGTGTCGTTACACAAAGTCTGGCCGAGATTGCAGTGCTGGCGGAGAAAGGTGGTGTGCCTCGCCATGCACTGCTCGAATTCATCAACAACAGCGTGATGGGTTCCATTTTTTCGACCTACAAAACTCCGGCGATGGTGAAGCTCGACTGGACGCCGACATTTACGCCGCTGTTACTGCGTAAGGATATGGACCTCGGACTGGCGGCCGGCGCCCGATTGGGGGTGCCGATGGCAGTCGCGCAAACAACACGAGATAAAGTCCAGCAATCGATTGATGCAGGCCATACTGATTGTGATTTTGCTATTTTGCTGGAGGAGCAAGCCAGGGCATCAGGGCTGGATATTCAGCCGGAAGACGTTGAGGTTAACGACGGACTACACTGAGAAATACAATAAAGGACAGGGGGATAGCTGTGAAACGCAGGCAATTTCTGAAGCAAACTGCATCAGTCGCAGGAATATCATTCGTCGGTTGTGGGCTTGGGGCGATACAGGGCTGCTCGCAGGATGCACACGGCGCACGGCGCCAGGTTTCGATCGGCGGGAAACGAATTCAAACCGTCGACATTCATTGCCACAGCTATGTTCATGACGTCTGGCCCCTGATCGAGGAGCACGGCGATCTTGGGTACCTGGTCAGCGTTTCGGACAATCCTGTCCTTCGCAAGAAAATTGATATCAATAACGTCGACTTCCGCCTGCAGCAGATGGATGCGCAGGGCATCGATGTGCAGGCGTTGAGCTTGCACGTGGGGCAGTACCACCACTGGGCGGATCCGGATCTTGCAGCGAAGATTGTTACTGTGCAGAACGAGAAGATTGCCGAGACGTGCGCGGCGCATCCGGAACGCTTCGTTGGACTGGGCGCCGTTGCTTTACAGCACCCGGAGCTGGCTGCCAGGCAGATGCGGCATGCGGTGAAAGAACTCGACATGCGCGGTTTCATGATTACCGGGTCAGTCAAC
>CAYWBZ010000258.1:0-3508 GCA_964456535.1 uncultured Woeseiaceae bacterium
GCATCGTGCTCCGGGCTCTATTGGTCAGAACCAGACACCAGGCCGCGTTTTCAAGGGCAAGAAAATGGCTGGCCACATGGGTAACGTTCGTCGCACGGTACAAAACCTCGAAGTTGTACGTGTTGATGCCGAGCGTAACCTGCTGCTGATCAAGGGCGCTGTCCCGGGTCATCGTGGCGGAAGCGTTGTTGTTCGTCCCGCCATTAAGACCAAGAAGTAAGGGGCGGTCTAATGAAATTGAAACTTCAGGATAAGGGTTCGGTAGACGTTGCAGATGTAGCGTTCGGAGCGGACTTTAACGAGGCTCTCATTCACCAGGTTGTTACCGCGTATCTCGCCGGTGCACGTGCTGGAACGAAAGCACAGAAGAACCGGGCAGCGGTTCGCGGTGGTGGTGCAAAGCCCTGGAACCAGAAGGGTACTGGCCGAGCGCGTGCCGGCACAATTCGTAGCCCGATCTGGGTTGGTGGCGGTCGCACATTTGCTGCGCAGCCGCGTAACCACGATCAGAAAGTTAACAAGAAAATGTACCGCGCCGCTTTGCGCTCGGTGCTTTCAGAGCTGATTCGTCAGGAACGCATGGTTATCGTCAGCGAGCTCACGCTCGAAGCACCGAAGACCAAGCTGCTGGCAACAAAGCTAAAAGAATACGATCTGGACAATGTTCTGATCCTCAACGAAGCGTTCGATGAAAAGGTGTTCCTGGCTGCGCGCAACCTGCCAAACGTTGGTATTTGCGATGTCGCATCCATGGATCCGGTCGTTCTGATTCGCTTCGACAAGGTTTTGGTCACTGTGCCAGCGCTGAAACTGATTGAGGAGCGCCTGTCATGAGTCGAGCTCTGCATCAGGAAAGGTTGATGACGGTTATTCAAGGCCCGCACATGTCTGAGAAGGCACATATTGCGTCTGAGCATAACCACGTTGTCTTGAAGGTTCGTACTGACGCGACCAAGAAGGAAGTAGCACAAGCAGTCGAGTTGCTCTTCGAGGTCAAAGTCGACGCGGTTCAGGTTGTCAACGTGAAAGGCAAGACGAAGCGTTTTCAACAGTCTAACGGTCGTCGTGCCAACTGGAAGAAAGCATACGTGAAGCTCGCTGATGGCGTGTCCATCGAAGAGCTCTTCGGTACAGAGTAAGGGTTACCCAACATGTCACTGCATAAAGCTAAACCGACATCACCAGGACGCCGTTTCGTCGTCGCTGTTAAGACGCCGGAGTTGCACAAAGGCAAGCCACACGCACCTCTTCTTGAAAAGAAGTCGGGCAAGGGCGGTCGCAACAACAACGGACGTATTACGGTTCGCCATCAGGGCGGCGGTCACAAGCAGCACTATCGCATTGTTGACTTCAAGCGCGACAAAGACGGAATTCAGGGCGTTGTAGAGCGTCTTGAGTACGATCCCAATCGCAGCGCGCACATTGCTCTGATCAAGTACACCGATGGTGAGCGTCGCTACATTCTGGCACCGAAGGGTGTTCGGGCGGGCGCAGCAATCATCAGCGGCGAGGACGCACCGATCAAGCCGGGTAATGCTCTGCCGATTCGTGCGATACCGGTTGGTACCACGATTCACAATATTGAGATGAAACCAGGCAAAGGCGGACAGCTGATTCGTTCGGCTGGTGGCTCTGCACAACTGGCCGCTCGCGAAGGCGCTTACGCAACCGTGCGACTGCGTTCAGGCGAGACGCGCAAGATTCACATCAACTGCCGCGCAACCATTGGCGAAGTTGGTCATGGCGAACACAACCTCCGCAAGCTCGGTAAAGCCGGTGCTACGCGTTGGAGGGGTGTACGTCCGACGGTCCGTGGTGTTGCCATGAACCCGGTTGATCACCCGCACGGTGGTGGTGAGGGCCGCACCTCAGGTGGTCGCCATCCGGTTAGCCCATGGGGCACGCCGACGAAGGGCGCGAAGACGCGTTCAAATAAGCGTACGGACGGCATGATTGTTCGCCGACGTAACAAGAAGCGTAAGTAAAGGATTTCGATAATGCCGCGTAGCGTAAGAAAAGGCCCATTCGTTGATAACCATCTCGCGAAGAAGGTAGCCGTAGCAGCAAGGGCGAACGATCGCCGACCGATCAAGACCTGGTCACGTCGTTCGATGGTTCTGCCGGACATGGTTGGACTGACAATCGCCGTACATAACGGTCGTCAGCACATACCTGTTTTGATTTCCGAAAACATGGTTGGTCACAAACTCGGTGAGTTTGCGATGACACGTACGTTTCGCGGTCACTCCGGTGATCGGAAAACGAAATAGGGGAGCTGGTTAATGCAAGTTGCAGCAACACTTAGATATGCACGTATTTCTCCACAGAAATGTCGTCTGGTGGCTGACGTCATCCGCGGCAAGACTGTCGATGATGCGTTGCGTGCTTTGACTTTCTCACCGAAGAAAAGCGCTCGTATCGTGAAGAAGGTTCTGGAGTCGGCGGTTGCCAATGCAGAGCACAACCACGGTGCGGACATCGACGAATTGAAAGTTGCGACCATCGAAGTTAACGAGGCGCCAACGTTCCGACGTTTCCGCGCTCGTGCAAAAGGTCGTGGCGCTCGGATTATTAAGCGGAACAGTCACATCACGATCCGCGTTGGAGACGAGAAGTAATATGGGCCAGAAAGTACATCCAACAGGAATACGCCTCGGCATCGTCAAGGATTGGGTATCGAAGTGGTATGCCGATTCCAAGACGTTCCCTGAGTACATCCGTGCGGATCACCAGGTGCGCGTCTTCATCAAGAAGAAGTTGAAGGATGCATCGGTTAGCCGAATTACGATCGAGCGTCCCTCGAACAAGATTAATATTACGATTCACACGGCACGTCCGGGAATCGTGATCGGCAAGAAGGGCGAGGACATCGAAAAGCTTCGCTCTGAAGTGTCGAAGATAATCGGTATGCCCATCCAGGATGTTCGTATCAACATCAATGAAATTCGTAAGCCCGAGCTTGATGCGCAGCTGGTTGCCGAAGGCATCGCTCAGCAGCTCGAGCGTCGCGTCATGTTCCGCCGTGCTATGAAGCGCGCCGTTACGAACACGATGCGAGTTGGTGCTGAAGGCATCAAAGTTAAGGTTGGCGGTCGTCTGAATGGTGCTGAAATTGCTCGTTCGGAGTGGTATCGCGAAGGTCGCGTTCCGCTGCACACGTTGCGTGCGGATATCGACTATGGCACGGCCGTGGCAAATACCACTTACGGTGTTATCGGCGTGAAAGTATGGATCTTCAAGGGCGAAGTGTTTGAGAAGCCCGAAGTAATTCCGGCAGAGCCGGCAGAAGCGAAAGCGGCACGTTCGTAAGAACGGTCAGCTACTGGATATACGAGAATGTTACAGCCAAAACGTACAAAATTTCGCAAGCAGTTCAAGGGACGCAATCGCGGCCTCGCGCTGCGCGGAAGCAATGTTTCGTTCGGTGAGTTCGGACTCAAAGCGACCGGTCGCGGTCGCCTGACAGCACGTCAGATTGAGGCAGCTCGTCGAGCAATGACGCGTTACA
>CAYWBZ010000259.1:0-3503 GCA_964456535.1 uncultured Woeseiaceae bacterium
CACGAATACGAAAAGTAGCGGCGATGGCTTGCATCGCCGATGACATTGAGTCGCTTCCCATGGGATATGAGACCCGCATAGGTGACCTGGGGTCGTCCTTGTCACGGGGGCAGGTGCAGCGCATTTTGCTGGCTCGCGCCTATTACAGACGACCCACACTCTTATTACTGGACGAAGCCACCAGCGGGCTGGATTACGCGCTTGAAAAGGAGGTCATCTCAGGATTGTGTGAACTGTCAGCAACCAGGCTGGTCGTTACTCACAGCGATCTCATGTTGCAGGCGGCTGACAAGGTGCTGTGGCTGCATGAGGGAAGGCTGTTATTATCGCGCCCTGATCTCAATGTATGAGGCCCGAAATGAACTCCAAAAAATACTTCGCCGCTGCAGTCTTATTGCTGCCATTTATCAGCGCTACTGCCGAAGAAGAAGAGAAAAATGGATGGGACGTTAACGCGATCCCCGGAGAATCACGTGACGTCACGATAGATACGCGTTCCGGAACATGGATGAGCGTCGACGTTAGTCCGGATGGTAAATCTGTGGCGTTTGATCTGCTGGGTGACATATATGTTGTGTCGATTGACGGCGGTGAGGCCAAGGCCATAAACAGCGGACACGCCTGGGCGATACAGCCACGATTTTCGCCGGATGGCTCCGAGATCGCGTTCACCAGTGATGCCGGTGGCGGTGACAACATCTGGGTGATGAATGCGGATGGCAGCAATGCCCGCCAACTGACTAAAGAAGATTTCCGTCTTCTGAACAATCCTTACTGGTCGCCCGATGGTGACTACATCGCCGCCAAGAAACATTTCACGACAACACGTTCGGCCGGTACCGGAGAAATCTGGATCTATCATCGCAATGGCGGTGGTGGTGTTGCGGTGGTTGAGCGTCCGAATGAGGCGCACCAAAAGGCTTTGGGCGAGGCCGCGTTCTCGCCAGATGGTCGATATATTTATTACTCACTGGATCAAACGCCGGGCGGCACGTTCCAGTATGCGCAGGACTCAAACGGCGAGGTCATGGCGATTCGACGTTTCGACCTGGAAACGGGTGAAAATGAAGATTATGTGAGCGGTGCCGGCGGCTCTGTTCGTCCGACGCCGTCGCCGGATGGCAGGTACCTGGCTTTCGTGCGACGCATACGCAACGAAAGTGCTTTGTTCCTGAAGGACCTCGATAGTGGTGCCGAGTATCCGATCTACGAAGGACTGGACAGAGATCTGCAGGAAGTCTGGGGTACGCACGGTGCGTATCCGGCAATGGACTGGATGCCGGACTCAAAGAGCGTCGTTTTCTGGGCGGGTGGTCGCATCAATCGCGTTGATATCGCCAGCAAGCAAGCGACGAGTATCGATTTTCACGTTGACGACACGCGAAGTGTCTACGATCCACCAAGACCAAAGGTGGAGGTCGCTCCCGAGACCTTCTCGACGACAATGGTGCGAAACGTCGAAGTTTCGCCCGACGGATCAAAAGCCGTATTCGAGAGCACAGGTCACCTGTACGTCAAGGCGTTGCCGAACGGAGAGTCGAAACGTCTGACCCGTGATGCTTCCGATCATTTCGAATACGATCCAAGCTGGTCGCGGGATGGTAAAAACGTCACCTTCATCACCTGGGACGATGAAGAGCTCGCGCATGTTCACACCGTCAAAGCATCGGGTGGTAAGAGCAAGCGAGTGACGCAGCAGCCCGGACACTATCACGGCCCACGCTACGCTCCGGACGGCAAATCAATTGTCTTTTGGGCCAACGACGGTGGTTATCTGACATCACCGGACTGGTCGATGCAAACAGGCGTTTTCGTTGTTGCGGCAGCCGGTGGCGAAGCCCGTCTTGTTACGCAAAGCGGCAGCAATCCGCACTTTGGCGCTCGCAATGATCGACTCTATGTAACGCGCAACGGCGAAGACGGTCGCTCACTGGTCAGTATTGATCTCAATGGTGAAAAAGAACGTACACATGCCGCCGGCGAACATCTGGTGCGTTACGAAGTTGCACCGGACGACAAGCATTTTGCGTTTCGCCAGAACTACCAGGTCTTCGCGTTGCCATTGCCGCCCGGCGGCAAGCCGCTGTCGTTATCAACCAGTGTCTCAAGCGTCAACCTGACGCAGGCCAGTGGAGACGGTGGCAATTACCCCAATTGGATAAACGGCGGCGCAACGCTTGCCTGGACTTTGGGCGCTACACTTTTCGACGCCAATATCGATGAGTTGTTCGCGTTGGCTGACGACGAGGGCGAGGGCGGATACGAAGCGCCGACCGAAGGCGCTTCATTGTCTATGCAACTCCACGCAGATGTCCCCGCGTCCGTTGTCGCTTTGACAGGTGCGCGAGTCATAACGATGGCCGGTGAAGATGGCGGCGTCATTGAGGACGGCGTGATTGTCGTTGATGGCAACCGCATCAGTGCAGTCGGTTCATCTCAGGATGTGAACATCCCTGAAGGTGCAACGCGAGTTGATGTTGCAGGCAAGACAATCATTCCCGGGCTGATCGACGCGCATGCCCACGGCTCTTCCGGCGTTGGCATGATTCCGGAACAGAACTGGATGGCGTATGCGACGTTGGCGTTCGGTGTTACGACAATTCACGATCCGTCCAATGACGCAACGGAGATTTTCGCAGCCGCAGAAATGCAACGTACGGGTGCGATTCTGGCGCCGCGAATTTTCTCGACAGGTGATATTATCTACGGCGCGCGTGCGACTTACCTCGCGGACATCAATTCACTGGATGATGCTCGCGAACATGTACGCCGACTCAAAGCGCAGGGAGCGGGCAGCGTCAAGAACTACAATCAGCCTCGCCGCGAGCAACGCCAGCAGGTAACAACGGCTGCTCGCGAAGAGGGCATGCTGGTTGTTTCCGAAGGCGGCTCACAAATCCACATGGACTTGTCTATGGTTGCTGACGGCAACAGCGCTATCGAACACAATTTGCCGCAATCGATGTTGTATGACGATGTCTTGCAGTTCTGGGGCCAGACCAAGGTCGCTTATACCCCAACGCTGGGTGTGACGTATGGCGGAATGGGTGGAGAAGCCTACTGGTACCAGAAGTCAAACGTTTGGGAGCATCCGATCCTGTCGCACTATGTACCGCCGCACATATTGCAGCCACGTACGGTGCGGCGCGTGACGGCGCCTGAGTCAGACTTTTACCACGCCGTTAGTGCCAGGACGGCCAAACTGATGGCGGACGAAGGCGTGATGGTCAGCATTGGCGCACACGGCCAGCGTGAAGGCCTGGCTGCTCACTGGGAGATGTGGGGCTTCGCGCAAGGCGGAATGTCGACGATTGACGTACTAAGAACAGCAACAAGTACACCAGCGAAAGCGCTTGGCTATGATGCTGACATTGGGTCAATCGAAACCGGCAAGCTTGCCGATCTCGTGATCATTGACGCAAACGTGCTCGAAGATATCTTTGCGTCCGACAAGGTCAACATGGTGATGCTGAACGGGCGGCTTTACGATGCCGCGACGTTGA
>CAYWBZ010000260.1:0-1420 GCA_964456535.1 uncultured Woeseiaceae bacterium
TCGAGTTTGTCAGCCAACGCACGCAGGAAAAGTCCTGCGTCGGCGAGTGCCGCAATTTGTGGCTTGCGATTTCGCTTGAGGTCGATGCTGCTGCGGTTTGCCGAAATCAGGCATGCGCTGCGCCGTACAGTGCGTCCATAGTTCAACCGAAAGTCGGATGGCACACCGGCAAGCACGACCAGATCGGCCTCGCGCAATGCTTTGCCACGCTGGTGCCGGTGGTGCAACGGATGTGAGGCTCCCATCAATCCACGAGCCATTCCTGAAAGATAGACCGGCATTCCGATGCGTTCGACAGCCTCTGCGATCGCATCAGCGTGGCTTGAGGCAACGAGTGCCTGACTACCCACGACGAGAACTGGTCGTTGCGCTTTGTTGATTCGTCCAACTGAGCGGGCGATATCCTGACTCGATGGATGCATAGGCGCTGCGTCAATGATGCTTGCGTCATCGACGGCATTTGAACCAGCGAAGAGACGGTTCGTCTTGTAGTTCAGGTAGGCCCTGACTGCCCGGTCTGGCAGTGCATTGCCCTGCGGTGTACTGGCCGTATACCACTCACGGATGACGGACTCTTCGTACAACAGGTCGACCGAACACTCCACGAATACCGGGCCGGGCACACCGCTCTGGGCTATTTGGAAAGCCTTTCGCATTGTCGGTACAAGATCACGAACGCGGGTGACCGTCTTTGCCCACTTAACGTGTGGTTTGATCAGTGCCATTTGATCGATGTCCTGCAACGCACCACGCCCCTTCAAGACAGAAGCGGCGGCGCCTCCCAACAAGATCAGGGGTGACTGCGCAAGCTGCGCATTCTTCACGGCCGTTATCGTGTTGGTAACTCCAGGGCCCGCCGTGACGGCAGCGACACCCGGTATACCAGTGATACGTGCTACGGCGTCAGCGGCGAAAACAGCCGTTGCCTCGTGACGTACATCGATGACGCGTATACCGAGATCTTTCGCACCTTTCAGGATCGGTGAGATATGCCCACCACACAAAGTGAAGAGAAACTTCACACCGTGTGAATGCAATACGCTCGCGATACGGTCACCGCCATTCATAAGCTGTTCTCCGCCCAGTTGAGTTGAAAATTCTTGCCGGTCACGATCGACGCCGGTACTGTTTCGGGTGCGGGATCTTCCGGCACTATGATACGGGCATCGGTATTGGCGAGCAGGTCTCGCTCAATATCTATTCCCGGCATCACTGCCCGAAGCGTCAACCCGGCATCGGTCAATTCCAGCACAGCAAGATCGGTGACGTAGAAAACTTTTTTGCCCTGCGCCAGACCAACGCGACCGTTAAAAGTGACCTCGTCGACACTCTCGACCAACTTGGGCTTTCCGGGTTTGTCGAGACGCAATTGGTCGCCATGGATGCTTACGTCGGCACCCAGCATCCATTTGCCGATAAA
>CAYWBZ010000260.1:1520-3478 GCA_964456535.1 uncultured Woeseiaceae bacterium
CCCACACCAATATTGACTGTCGCACCGGCCGCCACGTTCTCCGTAAACGTTTTTGCACCGAGTCGTGCGAGCGCGCAGTCGAGTAAACTTCGGCGTGGCGTTATGCCAAGTGTCTTGTTGATGAACCGGAGCCGTGTCATTGCCTCGATCTCATCAACGCTCGCACCGGCCGTAAACATGGGCCAGTGCCGATACTGTGCGACGGAGCCCGTTTGCTCATTACGTGGATTGATGACAACCACATCGACCTCATCTGCCGGCAGGCCAATTGACGTTTCATCTTTATCGATCAAAGCAGAGACTGAGACAATTGCGAGGCCACCGTTCTGTCGTGCCGCACGAGCTGCTTCGACATTCTCCGTGATAGTCGCCGCGTTGTGAAAATAGATATTGCCATCGCGATCTGCGTACGGCGCACTGAACAGAGCAACATCAATCGCCGGTAATGTGTAGATGATTTCATCGCCATCTGCTTGAGCAAATTGCCGCGTCGCGTTCGGTGTTACCGGCGAACCACGTCCGACACGCGTATCCAGAAACGAACCAGTACCCGTGTGGCTGCGTACCGAGTACTCGCCGCGGGCCTGCGCCTCGATAACGTGCGTCATTTCGCCTTGCGGTAGTGTGTGCAGCTCGAGCCGCCCGGCATCGGCAAGGGTTAACAGTGACTTAGCAGTTTCCGTATGTCCGGAGATGTAGCAGGTCACGAGACCGTCCAGCCCAACTTCCTCTACTGTACCGGGTGCACGACCACGGCCGCCTTGCCCGCCAACCGAAATCCAGGTGAGTTCTCGCGGCAGGGCCGTTTGTTCAAAGCGTTCGCGCACGGCCCAGAACAAGATTGAGCAGCGCGCATTGCCGGAGATGCCGCAGGAGATGACACAGGCTCCATCCGGAATCATGTCCGCGGCGGCGCGCGCGGATTTGAACTTGTCTGGCAATTTGTCCGACGGCAGATAGGACGTATCACGCCGATCCCAGGTCAGCCGCCAGCGGAGTATATGAGCGAGCGTTGCCGCCTTATCGAACAGATTCACTCTGCCGCGATACAGCTCGTGTCCTGCAGCACATGGCGTGATTCATCGCGCTGATCAATGAGAATGCACTCGTCGCCGTTGATAACCAGGCGAAACTGATACGGCATCTCCATGGTTCTGCCCTGCGCCGGTGACCCATCCATGCTTTTAGGCATAGAACGCTCGACAATTAGCAGGCTACTGTCGGTAAGTGCATCATCGGCAAGCGTCACATCGGTATTCAACGCGGCATTGACCGTCTGTTGCAATGCAGCACGACTGTCATCGGTCGGGTCCGTAATTCGTGCCGGCTTGTCGTAGCCCGTTGCAACGGTCTGGCAACCAACAACTCCAAACGTTGCAACGAACATCCACAGTAATAATCTCATCGCCTTACTCCTCATGGCAGCATGATGCGGTTGGTATGCCACGGTGATTTCGGTATCACGACTTCAGTAGTTCGCGGTGCCCCTGCTGCGAAACTCGCACCGTCCGGTGCCGAGCCAGTAGCATCGGTACAGGCCTGCCCGTCGCGATACGCGAGCGCCATTGCCAGACGACCTTCTGTTTGGTCACCTAACAGCTTGCTAAAATCATCCGCGATGGAGCAACCTGGGAGTACAGCGAGCCCTGCAGCACCCGGTGTATTGCTCGGCGAGAATCCGTCGGTGTAGTCACCGAAATCCAGGGCATTTACGCCTCTGAACTGGATCGTAAAATACGTTATGCCGCAGTTATCGGTGGGGTAAAAGCCATACGGTTTGCCGCAAGTCGTCGACCCGATCTGAATGACTTCCACGCCGACACCGCGAAGGCCATTCATGACAGCCTCGCTCGCAGAGCAGGTTCCGCTTCCGGTGATAACGTACACACGTGGCAGGTCCAGGGTCGGCAGCGCCTGGCCCGGCACGGCATTAAACGGTGCGCCCAGCGTTACATTGT
>CAYWBZ010000261.1:0-3461 GCA_964456535.1 uncultured Woeseiaceae bacterium
TACTAGCCCATGTCGAACACCAAAAACTCTGCTTCCTCGTTGCCAGTAATGATCAGCTTACTCTCGTCGGATATTTGCACGCCGTCACCGGCAGATGCTGATTGCCCATTGACCGTGACGACTCCGGAGACGATCTGTACAAACACTTTATGCGAATCAGCGATGATGTGTTCCAGCTCCGTATTCGGCTGCAGAACGCTGGCATACAAATCGACCTTCTGATGCACCGTGACCGAACCATCGCGACCGTCTCTCGATGCGATTAGCCGCAACTGATTCAGTTTGTCCTCGCGCGAAAACATTTCCTGTTCGTAACCAGGTTCCAGATCGTTTTCTTCCGGGAATAACCAGATCTGCAGCAGATGCAGTTCGTCCGTCTGCGAGTGATTGAATTCACTGTGCCGGACGCCGCTGCCTGCAGTCATTCGTTGCACCTCGCCGGCACTAATGACCGTGCCGTTGCCCATGCTATCGGAGTGCTCGATCGCGCCCGATATTGGATAGGTCACGATTTCCATGTCCTGATGAGGATGTGTACCAAATCCCTTTCCGGGAGCGATACGATCTTCATTGATGACCCGCAGCGGGCCAAAGCGCACCCGTTTTGGATTTTGATACTCAGCGAACGAGAACGTGTGCCTGGCTTTCAGCCAGCCATGGTCTGCGCTACCGCGAGATTCTGATGAGATGAGTTCAATCATGTTTGTCTCCGACTAAGCCGCTGCTGCCGAAAGATGGACGGCCTCTGCAATGTGCGCCCGCGCTCGATCCAACGATTCTTCCGCATTATTGTTTATCCCATCCGCCGCAACAATCTCGACATCGGTGATGCCTATGAACGATAGTGCGTGACGCAAATAAGGTGTAGCGAAATCCATCGGGCTCCCAACAGGAACACCGCCAGTTGCCACGACCAGATACGCTTTCTTGCCCTCGAGCAGACCCACCGGGCCATTTTCTGTGTATCGAAACGTCAGGCGGGCTCTGGCGGTCATGTCGATCCAGGCCTTGAGCGTTGCAGCAATCGAAAAATTGTAAACCGGCACACCGATAACCAGCGTGTCAGCGTTCTTCAGTTCGTCCACCAGTTCGTTGGAGTAGGCGAGTGTCTCCTCGTGCTTTGTTGTGCGTTCTTCATCGGGCGTGAAGTTCGCCTCGATCCACGCCCCGTTCACGAAGGGTACGCCTGCAGCAAGGTCGCGACGCGTGATATCGATGGCGCCATGACGATCTTCAAGAGCCGCAATGAGCTCGGCGCTCAATTGCCGGGTAATCGAACCGTCCTGACGGCCGCTCGAGTTGAGTTCAAGTATTTGTAAGGTCTTTCCAGTCATTTCCGTATCTCCGTGGGCTCTGGCCCGTTGCATTGACTGCAGTTTCACTGTTGACATGAACGAGATAAATAGTAGTTTGTAGATAAGATTGTTGAGAAAAACGCAACAGTATGGATAAATTCGAGGATATTCAGGCATTTATCACTGTGGTCGATGCCGGCAGCTTCACCGCGGCGGCGGAAAAGCTGGGTTCCGCCAAGTCGGCAGTCAGCCGGCGAGTGTCTGCGCTTGAAGAGCGCCTCGGTGTGCAATTGCTGCATCGCACGACCCGGGTCCTGAACCTGACCGAGACCGGACGCAGCTTTTACGAGCATGGGACGCGTATTCTTGCTGACCTGGAAGAAGCAGAAGCCGCCGTCCAGCAGGAGCATGGTGAGCTGCGCGGAACATTGCGCTTCGCGTTGCCACTGTCATTCGGGGTGCGGCATATGTGTGGTCCGATCGCTACCTTCAGCAAGCAACATCCCAAGGTTAAATTCGAACTGGACCTGAATGACCGGCGCGTCGATTTGATCGAAGACAACTTCGATCTCGCCTTGCGCATTGGGCGGCTGACCGACTCTTCGTTAATAGCTCGGCGACTGTTCGATGTCCATGCCGTCGTCTGTGCCTCACCGCATTACCTGAATGTACATGGTGTGCCTGAGACACCGGACGACCTTCAGGATCATCAATGCCTGGTTTACTCGAATTTGAGCGACCCTGAAAAGTGGAAATACGAGGATGGCGACGGCAATCAAAGCACCGTTAAGATAAAGCCAACCCTGTGCGCGAGCAGCGGTGATTTCCTGAGCAATGCGGCCGCCCATGGTATGGGTGTTGTCATCCAGCCGACGTTTATCGCATCAGCAGCGATTCGTAGCGGTAACCTGACCCCAGTGCTGACAGACTATAACTGGCCGATATCTCCCGCCTATGCCGTGTACCCGCCAACCCGACACTTGTCGTATCGAGTGCGGGCTTTTATCGACTTTCTGGTCGAGAAATTCTCCGGGACGCCTCAGTGGGACCGGGATTGCGAGGCGCTAAGCGCCAGGCACAGTTGACCTGCGTAGTAGAGCGGCAGTCCCCAGACGTAGGTTGGAAACTCCGTTTGCACCAGCCGTAGTGCGGCGACGGAGAGGTCGGACATAAAAAACAGCAGCGCACCAACAAGAATCAGCACGGATCCACCTTTTCCGCGTGTGCCGAACGCCGCAATGACCATGCCGCTGATAACGATGGTGTACAGGCGTACCGGCAGGGACAGCTCCGGTGGCGTGTGCGGTGCGAGCCACATGGCGATGCCTATCGCTATTCCAGCCACAGGCAGCGCGGCACCGACCAGCCAGCGGAGGTTGATACCGTTCACAGCAAAAGCCGCGACATAAGCAAGATGAGCGAGCAGGAAGGCAGCGAGTCCAGCCAAAAAGGCCTGTTGAGTCTCACCGATCAGGAACGCATCACCCGCAAAGGACAGCGTGAGGCCTGCCAACAGGACTTTTCCGTAAGTCGATCGCAGGGCCCCACTTAAAATGGCTACGGCGAGGAAGCCGGTAGACGCAATGATCTTGGCGCCTGCGGCCACGGTATCTATTCCGACTAACAACGTGCCGACGAGAATGAGACAAGCGATGGCAGTCACAACGACCGCGGCCCTGATTTGTGTGCTCATGTTTTGCGGATGAGAAACCGGTACACGGGCCAGGCAACGGCCACCATGGCTACCGCATAAATAGCGGTTTCCCTCTCTGCTACTGCCTGAAAACCTGTAATGATCGTCCAGCCCACCAGGCACACGGCCGTACTGTAAGGATGTCCCCAGGCACGGTACGGACGTGGACTGTCAGGTTCGCGCCGCCGCAGAATGATCACACCGACAATCAGCACCAGATAAAGTATTACAAAGAAAAATACGCACAAAAGCACAAGGAATTTGAATCCGCCTACCAGAATCAAACCGACCGAGACTACCCAGGTTACCAGCACTGCGAAAACAGGATTGCCGCCTCGACCAACGGTTTGTGCGTGTTTGGTCGCGAGGCCGTCCACTGCAAGAGCATGGATAACTCGTGGTGCACCCATATAGAGCAGATTCTGGTGGCTCAGCAAAATAAACAATGCTGCAAATACAACGGCGTTCGCGGC
>CAYWBZ010000262.1:0-1583 GCA_964456535.1 uncultured Woeseiaceae bacterium
TCTGGAACTGATGATATCCACCCACTGCACGACGCCAGAAAAACGAAATTTACCTCTGGGCTCTTGAGCAGACTGGATACGTAGATGGCTATCGCACCACCTTTGGAAAAACCAACGACGGTGACATTGCCGGCCGGTTCGCCGGATGCGATGAGATCTTCGATTTGCTCGACGACCTTCCCTGCGTACTCCACGACATTTGTGTCTGCAGGCCGCACTTCCGAAATGACAGTCGCGCCATTCGCTCGCAGTGCCTCGATCGTGCCGAGATAGTCGTACAATCCGAATCGCTCGTGAACAGGTTGCACGCCTTCGACTTCAATAATTCGACCATGCAGATAGAAGATTGTCTCGGCAACGGCGAGATCGCCAGCGATCAGCAAGCACAGGACGATGAGGGATTTTCTCACCTTGTACGGACCTCAACCAAGCTTGCGGATTCCTATCGCGCTGCGGATCTGCTGCAGATACGGCTCAGCGACTTCTCGTGCTCTTGCCGCACCCCTTTGCAGTTCTGCCTCCACAATCGATGGATCGGCCATCAATCGATCGTATTCGGCTCGCGCGGGCACAATGTGATCATTGATGTATTCGAACAACTGCTGCTTCATCGCACCCCAGGCGATACCTTCGGCATACTGCTTTTCGACGGCCGTGGTTTCCTCGGGCGTTGCGAATGCCTTGTAGATGTCATACAGCGTGCTGCCTTCGATATCTTTCGGCTCGCCCGGCTCAAGACTGTTGGTCTTGATTTTCATGATGAGCTTGCGGAATTGTTTCTCTGCTGCAAATAGCGGGATTGTATTGTTATAGCTCTTCGACATCTTGCGACCATCAAGTCCTGCGAGTACCGCCGTATGTTCGTCAATAACCGGATCCGGTAGAACCAGTACATCGCCATAGTGATGATTGAATCGCTGCGCGATATCGCGCGCCATCTCAACATGCTGCTTTTGATCCCGACCCACCGGTACTTTCGTCGCTTTGAACATCAAGATGTCCGCCGCCATCAGGATTGGGTAACTGTACAAGGCCATCGTGATGCCCTTGTCCGGATCTTTATTGTCACCCTCGACGTTAGCCTGTACCGCAGCTTTGTAAGAATGCGCACGGTTCATGAGGCCTTTTGCCGTCATGCTGGTCAGTATCCAGGTCAGCTCGGGGATTTCCGGAATATCAGACTGCCGGTAAAACACAGAATTCTGCGTGTCCATGCCAAGCGCCAGCCATGCGGCTGCAATCTCCAGCGTCGATTGACTGATAGTGTCCGGGTCTCCGTTTTTTGCCAGTGCGTGATAGTCGGCCAGGAAGTAGTAGTTCTTTTTGTCCGGATCCTTGCTCGCAGCGATACTCGGGCGAATTGCGCCTACATAGTTTCCAATGTGCGGTGTACCCGTCGTCGTAATACCCGTGAGATAAATTTCTTGCGTCATTCTTTAATAGCCCGCTGCCTGTCCGTCTTTCCTGACTTCCGAGGCGCCATAGTACACGCCTTGCTCCTTGTCCCACATGATTGCCTGATAACCGCCAAAGCTGCCGTCGCTATCGCCCAGCGTATGCCCCATTGCTTCGAGGGCCTCGCG
>CAYWBZ010000262.1:1683-3428 GCA_964456535.1 uncultured Woeseiaceae bacterium
TCCGCAACGGTGAGATAAATCGTGTCGCCGTTTTGAAGTTTCGCATCACCCGCCGGTAGTGATTGTGATGCCTTGTTCGCATTTATGAGTTTACGCCGCTCGTTCGCATAGTCTTTTGAAATGAGCGTCTCGACGGGCACGTCCACGAAATCCATGTCCGCGTAGTATTTCGCACGATCTTCGAATGCCAGTTTCTTCGCTTCGACGAAGGTGTGAATGTACTCAGCGCTACCGAAACCCATTGCGGCCAAATCATAGCCTTCAAGCACATTCAGGATCTGCAATGCCGCGATGCCCTGCCCATTGGGCGGCAGTTCATAAACATCCCAGCCGCGATAGTTAGTTGATACGGGCGTCACCCACTCCGACTCATGCGCTGCCAGATCATCATAATTCAACAAGCCGCCCTGTTCGGCCATGTAGGCATCAATGCGCTTTGCGATATCACCTTTGTAAAATTCGTCGCGCCCTTTCAGCGCAATTGCCTCAAGGGTATTGGCGAGTCGCGGATTCTTGAACATCTCGCCCTTGCTGGGCACATCGCCGTTTGGCATGTACGTTTCTGCAAAACCGGGAAAATGGCCGATGCGAGCCTTATTCGACTGAAAGTAATGTGCGATGACTTCAGAAACCGGAAAACCGTCGCGAGCATAGGCGATCGCCGGCGCCAGAATCTCCTTCATGTCCAGGCGCCCATAACGGCTATGTAACTGGAACCAGCCATCAACAGCGCCCGGTACACTGACCGGCAGCGGACCGAATGGCGGAATCTTGTCAATGCCGTGTTCCTGAAAATACTCCAGCGTCATCGCTTTTGGCGCGCGCCCGGAGGCGTTCAGACCAACGAGCTCTTTCTTTTCCGCATCCCAGACGATCGCGAATAAGTCTCCGCCGATGCCATTGCCGGTTGGTTCCATCAGTCCCAAAGTGGCGTTGGCCGCTATAGCTGCGTCCACCGCGCTGCCACCGGCTTTCAGGATATCGAGAGCAACCTGGGTCGCCAGCGGCTGACTTGTAGCTGCCATCGCGTGTGGCGCGATGACCTCGGACCTCGACGCGTGGGCACGCCCGGCGACCCGGTCGTATCCCGGGTCAGAAGCGGCCACTGCTGCGGCTCCTGTGACTAGAATTGCGATACTTGCTACCCATTTTGCCTGTTGCATCCTCTGCTCCGTTACTGGGCGGACCTTGATCCCGAATTGCGGGAACCGCTAATGATGGCACTCGCCGTCGATGGCGGCAACAGGGTATGATTTGTCCATGAACAGTGACTACACAGACTCAAATCCCGCTCTTGGTGCACTCTACGCTGAGCACATTGAAATCATTGCCGCTCGCCACGATCACGCGCTTGAACAGGCCGGTGCGAGCCATGCTGTCATTTATTCAGGCAATCCGAAGAACGCGTTTCTTGACGACTACCAGATGCCGTTCAAACCGAATCCGCATTTCGTCAACTGGGCACCGCTTACGCGCCTACCCTTTTCCTACATTATCTACACGCCTGGTGAGACGCCGATCCTGGTCTACTACCAGCCACATGATTACTGGCACGTAGTTCCGGGTGCACCAGACGGCTACTGGACCAGCGAGTTCGATGTTCGCGTCGTGCATAGCGTCGACGATGTCGCTGGTCACCTTCCTGCTGATCGGGAGAAGTGCATTGTCATTGGTGAGATCGACGCCGATACCTTGACGTTCGGAATCGAACGCGTCAACCCTACAACGGCAGTGAACATCCTGCA
>CAYWBZ010000263.1:0-3418 GCA_964456535.1 uncultured Woeseiaceae bacterium
ATGCGAATATTCGCCTGATGTGGGACCAGCCAGTCGAGCTCCTCTTTCGTGACGCCAGCATCTTCGAGTGTTTCCGATGCGATTTGGCCGAGCTTCTTTACAGCAACTTTGAATACATCGTTGCCCGTCATCATAATCCTGCCCGCGTCAGTACCAGCTGCTGCGAGATTATTTGATGCGCCGAATGGGTAATACAACAAGTCCTTGTACTGGCCATCGGCGCCGAGATGGCAGGAAATTATGCCCGGCTTGTCCGACGGCTTAAGAATCACAGCTCCGGCCCCATCGCCAAATAGCACACAGGTATTGCGATCGTTCCAGTCAACCAGCTTGGTGATACATTCCGCACCTATGACCAAAGCGCATTTTGCTTCGCCCGCCTTGATGAATTTATCGGCGGTGGTCAGTGCGTAGATAAACCCTGTGCACGCAGCCTCAAGACTGAACGCCGTGCAAGCCGGTATGCCCAGCTTGTGTTGAATAATGGTCGAAACATTGGGGAAGATCAGATCCGGTGTTGTTGTACCGGTAATGACCATGTCGATATCTTCGGGCGTGACGCCGGCATCATCCATTGCAACCTTCGCAGCTTCGATACACATATCAGATGTTGTCTGACCTTCGGCACACACATGTCGGCGTTCGACGCCTGTTCGCGTACGAATCCACTCGTCGGTGGTATCGACGATCTTTTCAAGATCGGCGTTCGTCAGGATTTTTTCGGGAAGATATCGTCCCGTACCGACGATGCGCGAATAGGTCATACAGATTCCTTTTGTAACAGGGTGCCGATTTGTTGTGGCAACTGATTCCGAATTTCGACAATTGCGGTGTCTATTGCGTGCTGAAACGCAATGGAGTCGGCGCTGCCGTGGCTTTTAATAACAATACCATTTAGGCCAACGAGAGTCGCACCGTTGTATCTGCGTGAGTCCACTTCCGCCGCCAGGCCTTTAAGTACGCGGCTTGCAAGCAACGCCTGCAGTTTGGCGAACCAGTTTCGAGTGAACGCACGCTTCAGAAAATGATGCACCAGACCGACAGCACCCTCGATGGTTTTGAGCGCGACGTTACCGGTAAATCCATCCGTTACAACGACATCGGCCTTGCCGGAAAAAAGATCATCACCCTCGATGAAGCCGACATAATTTAATGTGCTCTCTTTCAGCAATGCCGCCGCTTCGCGAACAGTGTCGTGACCTTTGATATCTTCAGCACCAATATTGAGCAATGCAATACGCGGTCGATCGATACCCACAATGTCTGACGTGACGATGGAACCCATCATCGCGTATTGAAACAATTGTTCGGCAGTCGCATGAGTATTCGCACCCAGATCCAGCATGTGCAAAGTACCGCTTTTGGCGGGGAGCTCCGTGATAAACGCTGGCCGGTTGATACCCGGTAGCATTTTGAGTACGAATTTCGACGTTGCCATCAACGCACCCGTATTACCGGAACTGACGCAGGCGTCCGCGCTGCCATCCTTAACGAGGTTTATCGCTATGCGCATTGAAGAGTCTTTCTTCTTGCGCAGCGCCTCGGCTGGTGGTTCCGACATTTCTACAATCTCGGAAGCATGCACGATTTTAAGACGGGAGTTTTCACCGATGATACGTGTCACCAGGTCCTGAAGTTCAGCCTGGTCACCAACGATGATCAATTCTATGTTGGCGTACTTCTCGAGCGTCGCTGCACCTGCCCGTACGACAACCTCGGCACCGAGGTCGCCGCTCATCGCGTCAAGGGATAGGGTTGCGTGTGTTCCCACAAACAGTCAGGCCGGCCTCATACGCCGACCAGGCCAGGGAAGATCTACTCGTCGTCTGCTTCGATCTCAGGTTGCTTGACAACCTGAACACCGCGATAGAAACCGTCGGGCGTAACACGATGGCGCAAGTGCGTTTCACCTGACGTCGGATCAACAGACAATGCTGCACTCTTGAGCTTGTCGTGTGAGCGACGCGCGCCGCGCGTTGCCGGTGTTCTGCGGCTTTTTTGAACTGCCATATCTTTCTCCAATTAAACCCGAATATTCGTCCGGGTCCTTTTCGTTCTATTTCATTTGCGAGCGTAACGCCGCAAACGGTTTAACCAGTTTTTCAGTGCCGTCATCATCCGACGGACCATCCGACAAAAATGCTTTGCAGTCAGCCATGTTGTCGTGCATCGCCGAAAACGGCATTGCCATGATTAACAACTCTTCAACAATATCCTGCGGCCGCATTGTCTGCTCGTCGAGTTCCCAGACTTCAAAGTCCTGGTACCCGTCGACAACCTGCTCCATCTCCAGCAGTAACAACTTCGGCTCAATTTCGAGCTTGAGTTGAAACGGCTCCAGACATCGCTGGCAAACCGCGGCAACATCGGCCGTAGCACTCCCCGATACCATCGGAATGCGCCTTTTTGCATCCGCAAACCCGAATTGTAGCTCACCCAGAACAGCGCTTTCGCGCCACGCGGACGGCATTTTATCAGGATCGAGCGCAGCAAGATCAGCTTCAACAATGCTTGCAAGACTTTCCAAAGAGCTGATTTTATCAGCAATTTCAATAACTTGTCCGTCCGACGCCAATTCTGCGGCGATACGACGGTCTCGCAGCGGATTGCCCATAGCGCGCGCATGATAAGTACCCGGGACGCCAGTGTCAAAGCCTTGTTTGAGGCTGGACGAGCAAAATCGCCCGCGCAACGGGCGAAACCCGGTAAACTGCCCTGCCCCGGCCTTAACAGTCTGATTTGTTTATGCAAAATCCGTCCGCACCCAGGATTATTCTGGCCTCGTCGTCATCCTATCGACGCGGGCTGCTGGACGGTTTCCTCGATAACTACGAAGCGATAACCCCGGACATAGATGAATCCAACGATCAGGGACTGGAGCCTGCGGAGCTGGCGACCTACCTGGCGCGCAAGAAAGCCGAGGCCATTGCCGTCAATGCTCGGCAGACCCTTATTATAGGCGCCGACCAGCTGGCCATTCGTGATGATCATGTGCTCGGAAAACCCGGTGACCATCAAAAAGCGGTCGAACAACTGCTCGCAGCCTCGGGCAAAGCGGTAACGTTCCTGACCGCTGTCTGCATTCTCGACCCGGTCAGTCGCTCACGCTATGAGCACACCGACGTGACAACCGTGCGCTTTCGGCAGTTTGACCTGCGCCTGGTGGAGGCTTACTTGCGGCACGACGAGCCCTACGACTGCGCGGGCAGTTTCAAGCTGGAGGGAGCCGGGTTTGTGCTATTTGAATCGGTGCAAACCGACGATCCGACAGCGTTGATTGGTTTGCCAATGATCTGGGTCGCAGACCGCCTGCTGCAACTGGACTACCTGTTGCCGTAGGGGCCGCTCCTACGGTTTCCGGCGCATTTCGATGATTCCTACTGACAGGAAGCGCTCCAGGTCTTCGGCCAGCGGTGCA
>CAYWBZ010000264.1:0-3404 GCA_964456535.1 uncultured Woeseiaceae bacterium
GGCATTCAACGATGTCGTTCGCATTGCCGGGCTCGAGACTCTGCCAACGTTCAACGTCTGTCGCAAGAAACTTGGTGAATCCACCCGAATCTCCTTGCCGGTATTGGGTCATTTTATTGGTGTAAATACCAATGCCAGCGAGTTGCCGGGTGGCTGCGTCACAAAGAAACTTATTCTTGTCGACAAATTTCATGTTCGCAGCGTCGCAACTTGGAACGGCGTCGAGTTCCGTCCAGTACAAGACGTTCGGATCGCAAGTCCCAAACGCCGAGTAGTCTGTGGCGGTATCAAATGGCTTCTTGGTCGTTTCCTCGGTGCTCATCGAGCCCGACGAGTCGATGATCATAAGAATATTGGGCTTCGGGACCTGGTTGTTCGGATCGACCAGCAAAAGCTCTGTGTCATCTGCCAATGCCGGTGCACTGCTTACCAGGGCTAGCAGCAGCCCGACGCTCGTCCATGATGTATTTCGAATTACCTTATTCATTACGCTGCCCTCACAAGTTAACCGAAACTTCGGTTACCCGGTTGTCCTTAAGGTGGTGCAAAATGGTTACCGCCTCGTTATCGCGATCTGCGACACGGTCTGTCATTTGGCGAAACTTTGATAGCGATACAGAGCGGCCATCTACCAGGTAGCGGATGTTCGCAGAAACGCGTTTGGTCTTGTATTCGCAGTCTTCGCATTCCTTGAATGCGATCGTGCCGGTTTCGTTTCGCGGCAGGCGCACTTCGCTGAGCGCGACTTCATATGCGAGCTGCACGGTCGTGAAGTCTGCTGCGGCTGGTAGCGACAGCATAATTATTGCTGCGGCAATTAGTAGTTTCGTTTTCATTAGAGTACTCCGTTCCTCTACTGCTTAAAGCGTCGGCGAATCCGGGCCGACGATGTAGAAAGCTTGTGTGTGTACCGCGCTTGCGTTGCGGTCGTTGCCAACCGATATGATGTAATTCGCCTGGGACGTTGCGTTAAAGTGATACGCGGCAATACCGCTGCCTGAGCCCAGGCTAAATGCCTGATCCGGGACCAGCGTCGAATCCTCGAACTGAATCGTTGCAGTCACGACTTCGTAGGTCGTGGGCGGCGGCGTTATGATTGTCGGTCCGCCGGTGTTGAAAACGTCTTGTGCCAATGCGTTTTCAATTCCTGTCTCGGCAGCCTGAAAGGCGTTCTCGTAGGTTTGATCGTTACGGGCCATCGCAAGTTCGGTGGTTGCGGTGTTCATACCGGAAACTGCCAGAATCGTAATGACGACCAGTAAGAGCAAGCCAATTACCAGGACGGCACCTTGCTGGTGTTTGCGATCCGTTATTTTCTGAAAATTTGTCGTCATAGTATTTCTCAAGATCAGGTTCTGGCATTACGCAAGAGAATCGTTTTCGAAACTTGCATGCGTCGGAAACTATCGTTTGGCACACCGAGAACGACGTCACCCGGCTGGTAGTTTCGGGCATCCTGGACGCCCGGCTCAATCGATATGCCACGGACGATCATCCAGATGCGCGCTGTCATGACGCGTGCGCCCGGTATATAGCCAACAGCGGTCGGGTTGTAGATTGCATCGCCAGGGTTTACGTAGCGATCAACTGTGTTGTCCGCATCTACGTCGATACCTAGCTGGATTTGCAAGTTCTCGATGCCGGGTGCGACCTCTTCATCGACAATTGTCGGACCGCCCACACCACCACCGATTAGTCGGTGTCGTCGCAGCGTTGGAACACCGTTAATTAATGTCGATGCCGGAGACACGTAATAACTGGTGACGATCAGACTGTGCGTTGCGGAGTCCGCAGGAGAAAATCCGACTGGAATCACCACACCCTCAAAGACCTCACCCTGAATACGGGTCGATTGAATCATTAGTCGGCCAGCACCGACGACGGCAGGATCCACCGGCGCGACACTCGCGCGACGTACCGTCACAACGTCAGAGCTTGCCTGGTTGCCTCCTGTCGACGCACAGGCCAATCCGTAGCCGTTGTTAGTGCCATCGATCGGCAAGGCGAGATTAAGTACCCAGTCTGCCGCACAATTGGCTCCCGGCTGTGGCAGGCCATTTGGGTTCGCATCACCAATGATAGACCGACCTTCAATGGCTAGCCCGCGACTGTTACGACCCCAGTTACTGGCCATACGCAGATCAGCTTCGATCGTATCCATCGCAAATTGCGCTGTCTCCTGGACCCGCGCTATGGACTCGTTGATGACGAAAGCCTGGTGGCTCTGGTTATAGATCTGTATCGCGCCAATCATCAAGAACGAGCCGATTGCCAGCGCGACCATTAATTCGACCAGGGTGAGCCCCGTCTGTTTTGTCGTTATTGTCTTCATAAATCGAGATCCGCGAGAACCGGGATGGTGATGGTGTAGGTCGGTGTCGGAACCTGGCCCGGTTCAGTCCAACTGACTGTAATTTGATAGGTCGGCGGGACCAGGCCTGCTTCCGGGGTCAGCACGATCGTCACATCGCCGCCTGGCAGCGTAGTCGCCGCCTGGTCCTTCCAAAGCAGTATGTCGTTTGCTGCCATCTGCGTGGGTGTGCAATCAATTCCGCCGAGAACGCAGTTGTTATTGACACCAACGGGTGCCGTGTATGCGTTATCCGCCGTCGGGTTGGCACGAATGCGATCAGCAACGTCACCCGCGAGTGTCACGGCGTGGTGACGAAACATGGATGTGCGTCCGGCCTGCATGCTCTGGACGTAGAGTCCGGCGATGCCCAGCATACCTACGGACATGATCACCAGTGTGATCAATACTTCGACCAGGGAGAAACCTGTTTGCCGTTTGTGTCTAGGTGTCTGCTTCATAGTATTCATTTCCTAGCACCCACCGTGGAAGGTGATTTGCCCTTCATCCCCAAGAACCGTCGCTCTGCCGAGAGGGGTTACAACCAGGACGCGGGCTGCCGACTTGCCGCCGCCGCCGGCGTTGGGCTGATTGCCGCGAACATCGCAAAGCACCATCGCCGCCAGTGGGGGGGTCCCATTGACGTTGCCACGTCCAAGCCCTGTTGAAGCGAACGAGAAGTAGTCATCCGGGCCAACCGTATTAATAACAATGCCGGCCGTCACAGCAGGGAAGCGGCGCAGTATTGGCTCACCGCCGTCGACGGTGATATCGCCGTCGCGATCCTCAAATACGATCCACCCGGCCTCCAGTTCACCGCCACAGGTGGGGTTGGCTGCCATCGAATCGGCGCTGGCGCAAATCGTGATATTCGTTTTTGCCCGTGACGCCTCACTTCTGGCCAGATGGAAGCTGGAATGCAGGTCATTCGCAGCGGCCGTTATACGACTGTTTTGCCGAAATGACTGCATATTCGGGACTCCGTACGCCAGGACAACGCCGACAATCAGCATCGTGGTCAGGAGCTCGTAGAGCGTAAAGCCTGTCTGGGTTC
>CAYWBZ010000265.1:0-3399 GCA_964456535.1 uncultured Woeseiaceae bacterium
GTTTCCGGTTCAACGACGATATCCGCACTGGCTTTGTTACGAGCATCCGGCTGGAACGTGCCGCTCTTGAAGCCTTCCGAGTAAAGACCGTACAGGTTCGTGCTGTCGTTGATCGCATAAGTGATCGACAGCTTGCTGATGTAGTCATCCCAGGAATCACTGACCGGGTGGTTTTCAAACCCGAGCGGGCTTGCCTCAGAACCACAAGTCGGATTCGGCGGACCTGCCAAAGGACACACCTGCGCAACGCCATCCACACCCGGGCCAACACCCGGCACGCCGGCTATCTGCTTATTGGTACCCCAGGCGCGTACGCCATAAAGGTAGTCTTTGCTATCGTCTACGAATCGTCCACCGTAGGTCATGGACACTCGGTCAGACAGGTCGAAAGTAACTTCACCAAAGACCGAATAGCTATCCGTTACGTTGTTCGCGACGGTTCCCATGTGCGTTTCCACCCAAGGCCCCAGGCGAGCGCCGTCAGCCTGGAAGATATTCTGCTCGAAGCGGTCCTCTTCGTCAGTCATGTAATAGATGCCGGCTAACCAACGCACGCGGGCATCGCTGCCTACATTGTCGATGCGAAGCTCTGTGCTGAACGAATTCGCATCGTTCTGCACTTGCTGGAAGGACACGTTATTGGGTGTACCAACGAGGTCCATTAACGAGTCCGTATCGCCATCGAGATAACCTGTGATCGATGTCACGGTGAGGCCGCTCTCCAGTTCCCAGACCAATTCTGCTGCCAAAGTCGTGATATTGCGGTCAGTGTGAAAATCGTAGCCTGACGAAATCTCATTCTTGAAAAAGTCGCTGCTGGCGAAAAAGGTCTCAGCATAGGGGCCGCCGTCGGCTCTGCCCGTCACGAATGGATCTGTCGCATAATCCAGCCCGGTTCCGGGCTGGTAGTAAGCACTTCGAACAGGCGCATCATCTCTGTCTGCGCTGTGCTCTAATTTAACGTACGCGCTGAAGGTGTCGCTCGGTTCGAACAGGAATGATGCTCTGAACGCGGTGTTTTGATCGCCGTCGAGCCCGTCACCGGTCGAAATAGACTCAGTCGGTCCGTCCTGTGAGTCGTAATTGAATGCGAGGCGAGCTGAGACTGTGTCTGAGAACTGGCCTGTGATGAAGCCGTCGATCTCAATCAGCTCATCAGTACCAACCGTACCGGTTACAGAACCGCCAGACTGGCCCTGACTCGGACGATTGGATACGAAGTGAATAAGGCCTACCGATGCGTTACGACCGAATGCGGTTCCCTGTGGGCCGCGCATAACCTCGATACGATTCATATCGAAAATCGTCGGGTACTTCATGGAGTCTTTCGTGATCACGACGTTATCGGCCACGGTCTGAATAGACGCTTCACTGGACGCGTTACCCGGCGTAGGTGCGATAACACCACGCATACTGGCAACCGGCTGCATCTTGCTGAAGCTCTCCCAGGTCGTGCCAGGACTGACCTCCATCAAGTCATCCGCACGCGTAATCCGATTGTTCTTCAGATAGCTCTCGGTCATTACATTGACCGCGACCGGCGCGTCTTCAATGGATTCCTCGTAACGACGAGAGGTAACCGTGATCTCTTCGAGTGAGGAGTCGCCAGCACCTTCCTGTGCCAGCACCGGTGGTGCCGCGACAAGCAAGGTGATACCGAGACTGGCTCCTAAGAGCCCAGCTTTGGCAGATAGCCAACCGTGCAACAGGCCTGAATTGGATTGTGTGAACATACGTCCCCCCCCGGGAGCTCAGAATGATGATCTGTGAATTACGATATTTTCAGCGTCCAACTATAGATAATCGTTAGAATGAACGCAATTAAAAAAATATCGTTTATTTGGCAATATCGCCATTGTCGTACATATTTCTAAGGCAATCTGACGCTTAGCAAATCTTCGCCCACGTAAATCTTCCCTTCGAAACCGCTACTTCGAGCCACTGACTCGAAGTCAGTCGCGCTCAATTCCCCGCCGGGCACGTTGAACGGCCCGTGTGACGAGGTGCTCAGCGCCGGAATGAGGTGTGTCAGTACTAATTGCCCGATTCCCGCACGTTTTGCCATCGCACCAAGATCCGCAGCATTGCTCTGTCTCAAGTAGGCCGGTGCAGGAAACGCACTGCCCGCATTCGGTGCAAACACCGGGTGAATTGCGGAGTGCACGAGGACATCTGCGCCCATTGCGAGCGTCTCAACGGCGCCGCTGGTCGAAGTAGCTCTTGGTGGCGCCGTTTTTTCATTGCCTGCGTCACCACCGATCACCACCGAGCCCGCGGGAGTATCAACGCGATAGGCCAACGATCCGGGAATATGTGTCGTAGTGATCGCGCTTACGGTCACGTCACCCGACTGCCAAACGATCACAGGAACCGCCGTCTCAGCGACCTCTTCAATCTCGATCAATCCAGACGGACCGTCCGCGTGACGATTACTGTTTTCGGCCACACGCTGCTCGATTTCCCCAGCATGGATGAAAGCATCGCCAAGATGTTCACTATAAGCACGACAACTTAAAATGCGGTCATCAATCTCCGCATCCGCTGCGCAAACAAGATCAATCGGTCCGCCCGTGTAGTGCCAGCGCAATTGCATCAGGCCTGCCAACCCTTCGGTGTGGTCGGAGTGCATATGCGTCAGGAAGACAGCATCAATATCGTTCGGTGTCAGGCCCAGCTGCGACAGGCGCATCGTTGTGCCACGGCCGGCATCAAACTGCAGCTGCAAATCATTACATTGGTTTTCGACTGTGCCATAGCGAATCAGCGTTCCGGCACCGGCCAGGCCATTAACAGCCGGCGGACCGCCCTGTGTCCCGGTCAGTATGACTTCGACACAATGCTCAGGCGTTGCTTCTGCACAGGCAAATAACGGCAGAAGCAGTATCGCAGCAAGTAACCGGCGCAAATCAGTAATCCAGGGCTTTGCCGAGTGCAGGATTGACACCACCGCGGGCCCCGCCTTGATCGCCCACGACCCTGGAATCGCCATTCTCGTCGTAGTGCACCCAGACCAGGCCGTGAGGGTCACCGTTTTGCGGCATCTGTATCACGGCAATCTCTTCGTGCGACTCCGTGTCGTAGACGTAGATACGTCCTTCACCATTGCTGGTTGCCCACATTTCCTTGCCATTGGGTGCCAGCAATACATGATCGACCTCATAACCTGAAAATACAGTCGCGACCTGCCGGCCGGTGTCTGCCTTCAGAACGGACAGCGTTCGGCCGAAGTGTCCGGTGTGCTCGCCTTTGTTCGCGACCCAGAGTTCGGTTTCCGCGGCATTCAGGCTGGCACCATACGGGCTGATTCCGGCACCGGCGGCCCAGACAACTTCGCCGGTTTCCATATTGATCTTGCTGACGTTCGATGTGCCGCCGGCCGGGACGTACATGAACTCTTTC
>CAYWBZ010000266.1:0-3388 GCA_964456535.1 uncultured Woeseiaceae bacterium
TCTCGATCTCGTTGCGAAAGCGCGTGATGCAGTGACTGGCCCGATGCCAGCAATCGCTGTAGGAGTGCACTGCACCAAGCCTTACGACTGCCAGTTCCAGTCGCATTGCTGGCCAAGTGACACCGAGTATCCCATCGCGGGACTAGGTGGTAGCCGGGCGAAACTCGGCAACTTCGTAGCACTCGGTGCACATGATATTCGCGACGTTGCCGCCCATGACCTTACCGCGGCAACGCAGCAGTGGATTCATCGCGTGACCGTGTCCGGCGAGCCCGAGGTAATACCCGGCGCCAAGCGGATCCTGGAGACATTGCCGTATCCACGCTATTACCTGGATTTCGAGACGATCGGGCCTGCTGTACCGATCTGGGCGGGCACGAGACCGTACGCGGCAGTTCCTATTCAGTGGTCGTGTCATATAGAGGAGGACGGTGCGGAGCTACGGCACGAAGAGTTTCTGGATTTGTCCGGAGAGCCGCCCATGCGAGCACTGGCTGAGAAGATGATCGAGTGTCTTGGCGAGTCCGGGCCGGTGTTGATGTACACGAGCTATGAGAAGGGTGTGATTAACGGATTGATTGCTATGTTCCCGGATCTGGAAGTACCGCTCACGAATATTATCGACAGACTCTATGACTTACACCCGGTAGTTAAAACGCACTACTACCATCCAAAGATGTTGGGTTCTTGGTCGATTAAGGCGGTTTTGCCGGCGATGGTGCCGGAGATGAACTATTCAGGCCTTGAAGGAATCAACGAGGGGATGGGTGCGGCCGATGGGTTCCTTGAAGCCATCAATCCCGAGACCGGCATGGTTCGGAAGCTGGAGCTTGAGGAGCAGCTGCTTCGCTACTGCAAGTTCGATACGGAGGCGATGGTCGAGATCGTACGCTATCTAAGGAAAGTCGAACCGACACCTTGAACAAGGCATCGGTTCGACCCCGACTACTAGCGAAACTGATACTGCAGTCCGACCGAAATCACGCCGCTGTCGGAATCTTCCAGCTCGTAGTGGGTCCAGTCCCCTGTCAGTTGAACCTTCTTGCTGACCTGAAAACGCAGGCCCGCTCCGAGGTAAAGGTTATTGTCTTCCGGGGTCGCCTGGCTGACGGCGTTGATCTCGGCATTGCCATTCCAGAAGAACATTCCTGCGCGGCCGATTAACGAGAAGCGCTCGCTGAACGGGATGCTGCCCACCGCGCCAAACATGAATCCGTCTGCGCTTAGCGATACCGTTGCCGGGTTGCCTAAGATGTTGACCGATTGTTCGAAGTCGCCGAAGTCGTGGTAGCCGCCTTCGAGCGCGAAATAGTCGTTGAAGCGCCATCCAGCAACAATTCTGAAAGCAGTGGTATCAGTGTCGATATTAAGGCCGTCAAAGTCATCGTCCAGGCTGGCGTTACCAATGCTGGCGCCGACGTACAGTCCGTCGGCCTGGGCGCTTAACGGCAAGCCGAAAAGCAGCAGAAATGCGGCAACCGCCGCGTAGTGTTGAATCTTCATGTTTATCCTTGGTAGTTAAGTGAATTCGTCTCCCAGTGGTCTGGGTTGCCGCGTACGATACGGATGCGTCGCCGGGAGTCGCTGAAAGTTTGGAAAACCTTTGGTAAAGACTTGGTAAATCTTCTGTACAGTTCCATCTATGTCTACTGAACACCCACAAAACACGCCAATCCAGATCGGAGACCTGCGTCTCGATCCGCGGCAGCGCTGCGTTTGGCGTGGTGATGAGAAGATTCAGCTGCCGAAACTGTCTTTCGACCTCTTGTTGTGCCTCGCGCGACACGCACCAGCAGTCGTTTCTATGGACCAACTGCTGACCGAGGTATGGGGTGATGTTGTTGTTGGCGATGAGACAGTCAAACAGCGGGTTCGCATGTTGCGGCAAAGCCTCAGCGAGACTGGCGACCAGCCGAAGTACCTGGAGTCCGTACGCAGTATCGGCTATCGGCTGATTCCGAGTGTCAGCGAGGCCGGTAGTCCAGGCGCACAAGCGCCGCGACACCGTTGGCTCTGGCCGGGAATCGCTGTGATCGCGGTCATTGTATTAGCCGTATTTCTGGCGACCGACGACCAGGACCAAATCGTCCCCGATACTGAAGCCCGACGTTGGTCCGTTGCGGTGTTGCCGTTCGAGGACATGAGCCCGAATGCCGATCAGGCCTATTTCAGCGATGGCATGCACGAGGAGATCATTACGCGGCTCTCGCACATTCCAACACTGGCTGTCACGTCCCGAACCTCGGTGTTGCCGTATCGTGCTGCTGACAAGAGTGTTGCCGAAATTGCTGCTGAGCTCGGAGTGAACCTGATCATTGAGGGGAGCGTGAGACATTCCGATGAGCAGATCAGGATCACCATCCAGCTTATCGATGCGGTGTCCGACGAGCACCTCTGGGCAGCGACGTATGACCGGCCACTCAGGATCGGCGACATTTTCGATATACAAAGCGATGTTGCAGAACAGGTAGCCGACGCGCTGCAGATTGAATTGCATGCTGCGGAGGCAGGGGACACGATGCCGACGGACAGCCTCGCTGCTTACAACAATTACCTGCTCGGTCGTTATCATGTGCACCGCGGCAACTCGCGGGATCTTGAACGCAGCATCGAGTTTTTTGAACAAGCGATAGCGGAGGCTCCTGACTTCGCCGCCGCTCACGTTGGCCTTGGCCAGGCGCTGACGTTTATCGGCACCAACTACGGTTGGTTACCTCCGGAGGAGGCATTCACGCGAGCGGAACTGGAGGTTAGTGAAGCGCTACGCCTGGACCCGGAATCTATTGAGGCGTATTCACTTCGCGGTGACATCCTGGCCTGGTACCGGTGGAACTGGGCGGGGGCTGAAGACGCGTACAAGATAGCGATCGAAAAAGGCGTCCGGTTTGATCTGGGTTACGTGATGCTGCTTTCCGTTCTGGGCCGCCATGACGAAGCGACGACCATGATGGATGCCGCGATAGAAGCGTTTCCTCGAGACCGGTGGGTGCGGAGCAACGCGGCCTGGCGGTTTCTTGCGGCCGGTGATTTTGAGGGAGCGCTAGCAGAGGCCGATGCAGCCATTGCAATCGATGACAGCTACGGCGACGCATTTGCTTCGCGTGGCTGGGCGTCTTTAGCTCTCGGAGATGCCGGGCGTGCATTGCAGGACTTCGAGATAAATATCGAATTAAACGGACGAGCTGTACCAGCGCTTTCCGCTCTCGCAATCGCCCACTACCGGGCAGGCAACGAGGATGTCACGATTCGATTGCTCGACGAGATTCTCGCGACGGACCCCTCTACGTATGCGTCCTATGAGGAGGTAGCGCGGGTATTTGTCACATTGGGGGATTTCGAATCTGCGTTTGAATGGTTAGAGCGCGGATACGCCGCCCGTTCGAGAGGG
>CAYWBZ010000267.1:0-3385 GCA_964456535.1 uncultured Woeseiaceae bacterium
GCTTTCTCTGCTTCCGGAATCTGGTCGCCGAGGTAATCTGATGACAGCAGACCTTCCTTGCGAGCTGTCCGCAGGCGCCGCTCTATCGGTTCATATTCTTTCGCAAGTTCCAGTGCTTCCTGCAGTAATCCGAGCGGATTGCCGGGCTCAAGAGACGTATACGCCAGCTGACTCAGGCGTTCACGAGATTCGCCGGGTGTCGTAATGAGTTCAACGACTTTTCTGGATATCTCGTCGGACGGTGCTGAATAAGTACGGCCGCGAGGAAAGATGAAAACGCGCAGCAGCAGCGCAATCCAGCGATTCGGGAAGTTGCGGAGGAACGCGTGCAGTGCTTCCTGTGCCTGATACATCAATGTGCGTACCGACCACTCAACCAGAGGCAGGTCGGTTGCGCGACGGCCCTGATCCTCAAAATGCTTGAGAACAGTCGAAGCCAGATACATCGAACTTAGAATATCGCCGAGGCGGGCGGATAGTAGTTCCCGCTTTTTGAGGGCGCCGCCCAACGTCAGCATTGCAAAGTCCGACGCCAGTGCGAATGCGGCGCTGTAGCGATTGATATTCTGGTAGTAACGGCGCGTTGGTGTATTGAGTGGTACCCGGCTGAACTTTGCGTGTGTCAACGCAAGGAAGAACGATCGCGCCATGTTGCTGATCGCGTAACCAACGTGGCCGAACAATGCATCGTCGAATTCGATCAAGCCGCGATCCGGATCATCATCACCAGCGGCCTGTAGTTCTCTTAATACGAAAGGATGGCAGCGTATTGCACCCTGACCATAAATGATCAGGCTGCGCGTAAGGATATTTGCACCCTCAACCGTAATGGCGATCGGTGTTGCCATGTAGGCGCGGCCCAGGTAATTGTTCGGCCCCATCATGACGCCTTTGCCACCATGAACGTCCATGGCATCGTTCGCGACTTTGCGGGCGAGTTCTGTGCAGTGATATTTGAGAATCGCTGACGGCACAGCAGGTTTTTCTCCCTGATCTATTGCTCCGGCTGTAACGGCGACGGCCGCATTCATGATGTATGTGTGGCCAGCGATGCGCGTTAGGGCATCCCCGACCCCCTCGAAATTCGCGATCGACGTATTGAACTGTTTGCGGATCGTGGCATAGGCGCCCGTCGCATAACTCGCTGCCTGTCCGCCACCGGATGACGTCGAGGGCAATGTAATTGCGCGGCCAACAGCCAGCAATTCGACCAGCATCTTCCAGCCTTTGCCCGCCATCTCGGGACCACCGATGATGTAGTCGAGTGGCACAAAGACGTCTTTGCCCGACGTTGGTCCGTTCTGGAATGCGATCGTCAATGGAAAATGACGGCGTCCAACTTCAACGCCCTCGATGTCCGTCGGGATTAGCGCTGCAGTAATGCCGTATTCGTCCTGGTCACCAATCAGGTGGTCCGGGTCATACAGTTTGAAGGCGAGACCGAGCACAGTCGCAACGGGCGCCAGAGTGATGTAGCGCTTGTCCCAGTTCAGGCGCAGTCCAGTGATCGTCTTGCCTTTCCACTTGCCTTTGCAAACGACACCGCTGTCGATCAATGCGGCCGCATCTGAACCGGCTTGCGGCGACGTTAGTGCGAAGCAGGGGATCTCGGTACCAGCGGCCAGCCCGGGAAGATAATGTTGTTTCTGCTCTTCGGTACCGTAGTGCAGCAGTAGCTCTGCGGGTCCCAATGAGTTTGGTACACCGACGGTCGATGATGCGGTAGGACTGCGGCTGGCCAGCTTGGTGATAACGGCTGCGTTCGCATAGGCGGAAAACTCCAGGCCACCGTACTGCTTGGGAATAATCATCGCGAAAAACTGCTTCTCGATGATGTAATCCCAAACTTCTTTCGGCATGTCCGCACGCTCGTGACAGATATCCCAGTCGTCGAGCATCTGACAGAGTTCTTCACACGGGCCGTCGATGAAGGCTTGTTCTTCGTCAGATAATTTCGGCGCCGGATAGGACATCAGACGGTCCCACTCAGGCATACCGGAAAAGAGCTCGCCATCCCACCAGACGCTGCCTGCTTCCAGTGCTTCGCGTTCGGTATTTGACATTGACGGCAGCATGCTGCGATAAACCGCCAGCAGGGGTTTGGTGAGCTTTTCGCGCCGGAATTCGATCAGATTCGGAATGACCATGACGCCGAACGCGGCTATCAGCGCGATTTTCCAGAGCCAGTGGCCGTCACCGAGAAAAATGTAGGCCGCAACGGCAATACCCGTTGCGACCGTGGACGTTCGAAGATCAATCCGCTGATAGGCAAGGAAGATACCGCCTCCAAAGAACAGCAAGAACCAAAGAAAACCTACGGTAAATCCAGACAAGTCCTTACCCTCATTTAGCCAGACGGTCGCGCGGTACGGCCGCGCAGCCACTCATTTTATAGCAGTTCCTATAACAGTTCTTCTATCGCGGCACGTTCTTCACGCAACTCAGTCTCTGTTGCGTCCATACGTTCGCGACTGAAATCATCAATGGAGAGTCCCTGCACGATTTCGTACTGGCCACCGCTGCACCGAACCGGGTAGGAATAGATGATGCCCGGTTCTATACCGTAGCTGCCATCGGCCGGTATCGCCATGCTGACCCAATCGCCGTCAGGGGTGCCCAGGGCCCAGTCGTGCATGTGGTTTATTGCTGCAGATGCTGCAGACGCTGCTGATGATGCGCCGCGTGCTTTGATGATCGCAGCACCACGTTGTTGCACTATCGGTATGAACTCTTCGGCCAGCCAGTTCTGGTCAACCAGATCAATCGCCTTGCTGCCAGAGACACTTGCATTGCTTACGTCGGGGTACTGTGTTGCGGAGTGGTTTCCCCAGATCGTCATGCAAGTGATGTCGTTAACGTGGTTACCGGTTTTGGTCGCAAGTTGCGCCATCGCACGGTTGTGGTCGAGGCGAGTCATCGCCGTGAAATTGCCGGCAGGAATATCGGGCGCGTTGCTGCTGGCGATCAAAGCATTCGTATTGGCAGGGTTGCCAACGACCAGGACTCTGATGTCGCGGCTTGCGTGCTCATTCATGGCCTTGCCCTGAACAGAAAATATTGCGGCATTGGCTTCGAGCAAGTCTTTGCGCTCCATGCCCGGCCCACGTGGGCGCGCGCCGACGAGCAACGCGTAGTCGCTGTCTTTGAATGCAACGTTTGGATCGTCGGTTCCGACCAGGCCAGCCAGGGTGCTGAATGCGCAGTCGTCGAGTTCCATCATGACACCTTGTAAAGCAGGCAAAGCAGGTGGAATTTCGAGCATTTGCAGTATGACTGGTTGGTCCGGGCCCAGCATTTGGCCAGAGGCGATACGGAATGCGAGCTGGTAGCCAATTTGGCCAGCTGCGCCAGTAATGGTGACGCGAACGGGTGTTTTCATCGTAGT
>CAYWBZ010000268.1:0-1084 GCA_964456535.1 uncultured Woeseiaceae bacterium
GCTCTCGATGGCATTCGTGCGAACGTGTCCGGTAGTGATACCCGGATCCGACGCTACAGACCCGGCGACAAGTCCGAGCTAACTGTGTTTCGCGGCGATGAGCTGCTCACATTAAAACTGAAATGGGCCGCGGCACCAGCCGATACCTGTTACTTGCAGGAAGATGGTGACGCTGGCACCGCTGCGGCCGAGCGCCGAAATAACTGGCTGAAGGCTCAGTGACACTGCTGGCAAACCCAACGCTGCGCCTGTTCATTGGTGCGGCGCTAATAAGTTTGTCACCGGTATGGGTGCGTCTGGTCGATGTCGCGCCGTCTACAAGTGGGTTCTACCGCGTCCTGTTCGGCGGTGCTGCGCTGGTCATTTACTTGCTGGTGACGCGGCGACGTTTGCATATGACGAGGCGGACCTGGCTGTTGCTGATAACTGCGTCTGTTTTTCTCTCCCTCGACCTTTGGTTCTGGCATCGCAGTATCATTTACATCGGTCCCGGCTTATCTACGCTGCTGGCGAACTTTCAAGTCTTCATCATGATGATCGTGGGCATTGTGTTCCTGCGACAGATGCCGAAACCGGTGCAAATGTTCGCTGTTCCTTTAGCTTTCATGGGCCTCATACTAATCGTGGGCCTCGACTGGGACGCGCTACCGAAAGACTACAAACTCGGCGTCATTTTCGGATTGCTGACCGCGGCGGCGTACGCAAGTTACCTGCTAACTCTGCGCAAAGTTCGCGAAACGTCGACTTTCAGAGTGCCCACACGTGAAATGGCAGTTGTCTCAGTAATTTGTGCCGTGATGCTGGCAGCGACCGTGCTTGCGGAAGGAGAGTCGCTGGCGATACCGACAATTGAAGACATGGGTTGGCTCGTTGCTTACGGTGTCCTTTCACATTGTCTGGGCTGGTTGTTTATCGCGAGCAGTCTTTCCGAGGTTTCGACAGTGGAGGCAGGGTTGGCGCTACTACTGCAGCCGACATTAAGTTTCGTTTGGGAGGTGCTGTTTTTCAGCCGGTCGATGACGGGTGTCGAACTAGTGGGTGCCGGTATTGCGCTGCTTGCGATCTATCTGGGTTCGGCGCGCAC
>CAYWBZ010000268.1:1184-3385 GCA_964456535.1 uncultured Woeseiaceae bacterium
CCGTTACTAATAGCTGCCAGCGTAAGCGGCCCTTCCCAGGTGTAATCACCCGCGACTATCTTTAGTTGCGGGGTCGCGATGCCCTCGAACATGGTTCGGAAAATTGCGAGTAGATAAACAAGGTCGCCGACAGGAAGCCGAATAGACTGCGCCACCCGAGTGACCTTGGCATCAAAACCAACGCCCGCGCCGTTCGCAAAAAAGCGATCATTGAATCGACCCACATCAATCTTCCGCGGTGTCTCGGCCGCCGCGATGCGATCGGCGAGCAGTTTGGTTGCGTGCTCCCAGTTGAGGGGGATGTCGCAAGCTTTGGCGAAATCATTGCCGGTGCCAGTTGGAATGACACCCAGTGCTGCGTTGTTGGCGGAGCTCATGATGCCGTTGACCGCTTCATGAACGCTGCCATCACCGCCGGCCACCACCACTCGTTTCACGCCCTCATTCACGTGTTGCAACACCTGAGCTTCAAGATTTCCGGATGACTGACTCGCATGATACTCAACGTCGATCCCGTTTTGCTCCAACAGCTCAAGAATTCGCGGTTGACGCCGGCCGGCCCGGCCGCGCCCGGCGGTCGGATTTAGAAACAGGTGTATCGTGTCTGCAGCCATATGCCGATGCTACAATGCGCGCGACTGTTCTCGCAAAGATGGATAAGCACTAATGTTGGAGTTGGGCGTCAAATTCTTAATCAGCTATTTCATTGGCTCCCTGATGGGCTCAATGATTATGGGCAAATTACGAGGTGGCGTAGATATCCGCACGATGGGTAGCGGCAATGCAGGCGGCACCAACGCATTGCGAACTCAGGGCCTGCTCTTCGCGCTCGGCGTTGTGATCATCGATATCGGCAAAGGCGTAATTGGCGCCGGGGTCATTCCTGAGCTGAACATTCCGTTTGTGCCTGAAGATCCCATGCTTTCCAGGGTCTGGTTGACAATCTGTTGCGCTACTGCTGCTGTACTCGGCCATGTCTGGCCGATCTATCATGGCTTCAAGGGTGGCAAGGGCGCCGGTACGTTCATCGGCACACTCGTAATTCTCGGGCCGAAGCTGATAATTGGTGTGCTTTTCGTTTGGGCATGGGTACTCGTCGTAACCGGCTTCGTTGGACTTGCGACGATGAGTGCTGCGACCGCGCTACCCATCTACCTTGGTATTACCCTTGACCTCGAAAGCCAGCCATTGTTCATATACACCACGGTTATGGCGATGCTCATCATCTTCTGGCACCGCTCAAACATCAGGCGTATGCGAGATGGCACTGAGCACCGCAATACCGGTTTAATGATTTTTCGCCGCAAAGGCTGAGGTATCGGGTGATGACCAGTCTTGACGCCGAGGTAATTCGACAGCTCGCGAAAGACCCGGTGCGGGAACGCCTGGCGCACATCAAGGTGTTCTCCGAGATCGACTCCACCAACAGTTACCTGATGCAAATGCCTGCCCCGGAACCGGGCAGGCTCAGCGTTGCAGTAACGAATAATCAAACTGCAGGTCGTGGCCGTCATGGCAAGACGTGGCAGTCGCCGCCCGGGTCCGGTTTGTGTCTATCGGCGGCGTACACGTTTGCACGGCAACCGGAGAACCTCCCGGCACTGACTCTGGCGCTGGGGCTGGGCGCTATTGATGCTTTGGAATCGCTTGGCGCCAGCGGTGTTGAACTGAAATGGCCAAATGATCTTGTAGCGCTGGATGGAAAGCTGGGTGGCATTCTGACCGAAGTGCAGCAGCAGTCTGCCGGTACGGCCACAGTTGTGACGGGTATTGGTGTAAACGTCGATTTGGTGAGCGACGTCGACTTCGAAACGGCCTCCGGCTGGACTCAACAGATCGTCGATTTGAAAAGCATTTGTGAGTCACAGCCGAGTCACGAAGAGATTGCTGGCGAATTTACGACGCACCTGCTGCAAATGTTCGTCGATTTTGAGACATCGGGTTTTGCGGCAATGGCCGATCGCTGGCCTCGTTATGACTGGCTCCTCGGACGTGATATCACAGTAGATACCGCAGACGGGCAAGTCTCAGGGGTGGGCGCCGGTATCGCCAGCGATGGGGCGCTTTTGGTTGAGACTCCGGACTCGGGCGTTCGACGCGTGACATCCGGCTCCATTATCAAAGCGGGTTCGAGGGGAGAACGACAGTGAGCGTGTTGTTACTCGATGTTGGCAACTCGCGATTGAAGTGGGGCGTCCTCG
>CAYWBZ010000269.1:0-3357 GCA_964456535.1 uncultured Woeseiaceae bacterium
CTTGCCGCCATGGGCGCCAAGAATATGGAAGATTATTCCAGATTCGTACCAGCGGTAAACGTTGTCAGCTATGGTGCAGGGTCCAATACCATCGTATTCCGCGGTGCGATCACCGGCAACAGTTACATTGCTCAGTCGACGTCGTCCGTTTATCTCGACGAAATCTCGTTGACCACGACGGGTAGCCAGCCTTCGATTCGAATGGTTGATATCGAACGGGTCGAGGCATTGTCAGGACCGCAGGGCACCTTGTACGGGTCGGACGCGCAAGCCGGAACGATGCGGATCATCACGAACAAGCCGAAGCTGAACACGTTCGAGGCAATCATTGATGCCGAAGTTCGTGCCGGCGATAAGAGTGACGAAAGTTATCGTGGCTCCCTGGTCTTCAACATCCCCCTGATCGAAGACAAGCTGGCCATGCGGATAGTGGGTTACAGCGACCATGATGGTGGTTTTATCGATAATGTATTCGGTCACACCCCCGACGCATCGGCCGTCGGCGGCAGTTATCCGTCCGGATGGGGCTCGCTCGATAATTCGGCATCAGTAGAGAAAAACTGGAACGATGCGGATGTAAAGGGTGGACGCCTGTCTCTACTGTGGGAAATGAACGATCAATGGTCAGCAAACTTCGTCGCGGTGGCGCAACAGACAGAGGCGGGTGCGGATAATTACTACGACCCGTTCGTGGGCGATTTGCAAACGGTTACGTTCCACAAGGACTATCGGACCGATGATTACGAAATGTACTCATTGGTGCTCGAGGGTGATCTGGGTTTCGCGCAATTGGTCGCCTCGGCCAACTACTATGAACGTGAAGCTGAAATGATGCGGGACCTCACCGTTTATGGGCATTACTGGGCGGCGGCTTATTGTCATGACTCGTATTACACAACGTCGAGTGTCGATCCTTACACCGGCTACTATCTGTATCCCTACTATTGGGAAAACCCGAATACCGGCTACATCGTCTGGTATCCCGTCTACTGCATGGGTGAAACGATTGAAGGCGATTTTTTCCAGAACTTTACCGAACCCTTTGCACAGGATAAGACGACCTTTGAATTACGCCTGAGTAATCAGGGCGATACGTTCGACTGGATTGTGGGTTACTACAAGGAAGAAAGTAACGACGACTGGCGGGACGATTTCGGAGGGCCCACACTGGGCGGTGATGGCAGCGTAAATACCTACCAGAACTCCATGTCATTGAATTATATGGAGTTTTACTATACTAACTGGGTCTACTACGACGGAACTTATTACACCTATCCTGAGGCAACGGCCTGGTGGCTGTCGGACAGCCACACAGATTGGGATCAGGAAGCACTGTTCGGTGAAGTTACATGGCACATCAACGATAGTTGGGACCTGACCGTCGGTGGACGATATTTTGACCGGTCAAACACCAACTTCTATCGCGTCGATCATCCAGGGGATTTGGGCTTTAACGGCGAGCCAGACACGGCCGATCCTGAAACGCGGGCCTTTCGCCTGGCAAACAACAATAGGGCCCCGGCCCACAGTGATACGGAAACGGAGTTTATTCCCAAGGTCGCACTGAGCTGGACAGTGTCCGATAACTCAATGCTGTACGGCTTGTACACTCAGGGTACACGCCCGGGTGGTGTTAATCGAAGCCGCGGTGAGCCTTTCTTCGCGACCAGTTACACGTCCGACCTGATGGATAATTATGAGGGCGGTTACCGGTCCACGTTCAGTGATGGCAGGGGGCGCTTCAATGCCACGGCCTACCATATGGTCTGGACGGACTATCAGCTGTCGCTGACCGATCCATCAAGCAGGCCTTGCGACGAAGTCTTGCCAGACCCCAATCCGCCGAGCGAGGTCCCGAATTTGTGCGGCCAGCCGTGGCAGTCGATTGTGACCAACGCCGGTGAGGCACATATTACCGGGCTGAATGTCGAGCTGGACTACGCGTTTAACAACTCCTGGCTGTTTGGCGCCAACGCCATGATGCTGGAAGCAGAGACGGACACCACAGCGGACCTTACTGGTGATGGTGTAAATGATCTGGTTGCCGGGCTGCGATTGCCGCTCACGCCGGAGTTTAAAGCATCGGCATGGTTGGATGCGACCAATGCGTCTGAGTGGTTTGGGGGCGAAGAAGTGTTTGCTCGCCTGCAGATCTCCTATACGGGTGATTCAGTGAATAAACTGGACCCGGTTGGTCTCGATGATGCAAACCCACAATTGACCAGCAAGGCGTACGCTATCGCTGATTTTAGAACGGGTATTCGCGGACCTGACTGGGAGCTTTCCTTCTTCGTGAATAACCTGATGGATGAACGAGCATCCTATTCCATTGGCACGGGGCGAATGTTGTGGGGAGCGTCAAGCGTTCAGGACGGTCGAGACCACTGGCAGAATAATTACGTCAATCGACCAAGAGAATTTGGGGTTCGCTTCATGAAGCGGTGGGGAGATTAACTGCGCGCGATAAGCTGCAAAAGACAGTAGAGCAGAGAAACAGGCCGGGCATCGCCCGGCCTTTTTTTGTGCCTTATCTCAGCAGCTATCGTAGGGCCAAACCTCGAGGCCGTGAATGGCATTGCGAATGTCCATCGATAAGTTGACCGAGCCGACCGTTTGATTAGCATGCGTGTCGTACAGACTGATTGTCGATGGTGACGAACCCGCAGCGATGAAGCGGTCGTCAACCACGCACAAGCCACGTCCAAATCCTTGCCGCGCGACCTTCGAATCGTCAATTCCGGCGAACTCAATGTCCTGCTCGTCGTAGGTGACGATTTTGTACGCTTGCTGCCCGCCGTCCCGTGGCACATAGCGGACGTGGTCACTGGCGGTGTCGTTGAATAGTGCGCCGCCATTCCACGGTTGAGCGTTGTGGGCCCCGGCTGGCAGGCTGCAAAACTCGTGCACTTCCCAGTCTCTGTTCAAGTGCAACATAGCGTTACTGCGCAGACCGCTTAAGTAGACGCCACCATCGTCGACGTGCACCGAATTGATATGAAAATCGTTCTCAGGGCGTGGCCCGGTTCCGGTTTGCGGGTCGAACGTAAATCCGTCCCATTGCTCATATTGTTTGAGCAAGCGAAAACCCCAATCAAATGCCTTGGTGTCGAGGTTGAACGACAGCAAGCTATCGAACCCTGTTGACGTGACGAAGATACGCCGACCCATACGGACAATCTCATGGCAGTGTTTCAGGTAACGATTGCGGTAGGAATGCTTGATTTCAAAATTGCGGTCATAGCAAAAGAGTTCATCGCTGGCAGCGACATAAATGTCATCACCGTCGAAAGTGATTCCGCGCAGACCGCGATCCGCACCGCGGCCTTCGAAATCGATACTGCTGGTATTCCAGTCGAC
>CAYWBZ010000270.1:0-3348 GCA_964456535.1 uncultured Woeseiaceae bacterium
GGCGTCCGCCGCAAATTCCGGATTTTGCAGATCGGAGAACTTCTTCGCTTTGTCGAAGTCGCCGGTAACCGCGGAAAGAGCAGTCATCATCCCCAATTGAATCTGCCGCGGATTCTCGACGCCCTCGAGCGAGTTCTCGAGGGTCTCAAGCGCGCCCGCATAATCGCCTTGCAGTACCTTGTCCATACTGCGACCGATTTCGTACAGCGGATGGTCGGGCGTGATGCCGGAAAAGATATCCATAGCCTTGTCGTATTCGCCGAACTCGACATACGCGAGCACCATCGCCGCGCCCCCGATCGGGTCGACGCTCAGTTCCTGACCCTTAATCGCCCACGCGACGGCCTCGTCAATCCGGCCAAGGCCGTTCAAGTGAGCCGCGAGGTTCTGGTATGCCGTCGGCCATTCGGGGTGAATCTGAACAGCTTTGATGAACAAGTCGAGCGCTACGTCATTCTGCCCGCGCTGTGCGTACAGACCCGGAAGATTGGCATACGGAATTTTTCCAAGCGGGTCTACGCGAAGCGACTGGTGGTAGAGCTCAATAGCGTCCTCGATTCGCCCCTCGGATCCGCGGGTGGTCGCAAACCACATATACGCACTCGCATTGTTCGGGTTGAGCTCGAGTGCTGAGACAAAGTAGGCTGCGGCTTCCTCCAGCCCCGGACCAGTGCGGGTTTCCTGCCACATCTGGTGTTTCATCAAACCTTTAGCGGCGTGTGCTTCCGACAGATCGGGATTTAGCGACAGCGCCTTGTCGAGTGATGTCCTGGCGATATCGAACACCTCGTCGATCGGAATTGCCTGATGATTATTGAACAGCAGTAATACGCTCTCGGCCAGACCGGCATAGGCGTCCGCGTAGTCCGGATCCAGTGCGATCGCCTCTTCGAACTGTTCGCGCGCCTTTTGCATGGTGTCGAGACGCCGCTTGTAGAGATTGTCCCGTCCCTGCGTGTAGAGGTTGTAGGCGGCCAGGCTGTCGGTGGGTATGTTGGCAATACGCAACTGCTCATCGTTGGTGAGTGTCGCTTTCATCGCGCGTGTAATTTCCTCCGAAATCTCGCTTTGTATCGCGAACAAATTGACCATACTGAGCTGCCGGTCGAACGACTTCGCCCAGATATGTTCGTCGGTAGAAGCATCGATTAACTGTGCCGTGATCCGTACGCTGTCACCTGAGCGTTGCACCGCGCCTTCAAGGACCACACCGACGCCGAGCTCTTCCGCGATCTGGCGCAAGTTCTTCGTTGTCTCTCGATATTCCATTACCGACGTGCGCGAGATCACCTTTAGCGCAGAAACGTTTGCGAGGCGGGTCAGCAAGTCGTCGTGGATGCCATCAGCGAAAAGCTGGTTTTGCGGGTCCGTGCTGCGACTCGTAAAGGGCAGCACGGCTATCGACGAGCGGTCGACGGCAGCTACCGGCGCCACTTGAGCGTCGCGCATGCCAGTGACGTTCAACGTGACCGATATTCCCAGCGCGATGACGAGCAAAGCGACGAAGATGTAGTCCAGTCGTCGGCCGGTCTTTGGCGTAATCGACTCCGAACGATCGATGTTTTTCTCGAGTTTGACCCCTTCGGGCGTGACCTCGAATACCCAGGCCAATACCAGCGATACGAGAAAACCAGAGACGACTAAGATGACGTAGATTTGAAACGCTGATTCCGACGCGCCAAAGGTCGGCAACAGCACCGAGCCCGCCTCGATGATAATCCAGGCGACTACGGCATAGGTGGCGGCAACGCGTATTACGTTGCGACGCTTGAGTTCTTCAATTAATGAGGTCATGGGCGCGATTATTACCTACATAGGGCTCGGATGCAGCATGTACTGCAGAAGCCTTCGACAGCTTTGTATCAGATTCGTGCGGCGAGCACCGTGACTTTCAGACTATTGGGAAAAATCGCAGATCTGGAGTAGTACCTGGCGCTGTTCACGTTGTTCTGAGCGGCTGTTCGCGCGTAATATGACATTCATGGACGCTCGACCAATCTATCGCGTTGCAATCGCAACCTGTCTGTCCCTGTTTGCAATGCTGCTTACGCCGGCACCGGTAATCGCGCAATGGTCTGTGTCGGGAAATGCTGAGCTTGTTATTCGTGGTGGCTGGTTGTTCGACAGCGTCAGCGACACGCGCCGTCGCAACACCGGTATCGTCGTTCGAAACGGCAAGATTGTGGTAGTTGATGCCAAAGGGCAGCAGCAGTTCCCGGGCGCTGCCAACGTCATCGAGTTGCAGGATTCCGACACGATTCTCCCCGGCATGATCGATTTACATGCGCACTACAATTTCGATCTCGTCGATAACGGGCGAGTGGAAGAAGTCGTCTACAACGGGATTGTGTTCCTCGCGAACGGCGTTACATCGACCTGGTCCGCCGGCGAATTTTATCCCGAGCGCGTCATTGCGCAGCGTAATCTGATTGATGCGGGTGAGTCGACCGGACCGCGCCTGTTCGCATCCGGCCCGTACTTCGGCGCATTTCGTTGCGAATACAGCGTTAAGACCGCGGCGGATGATTGCATCGCTTGGCCGAATGACATCACGGAAGCAGAAATTCGCCAGGAGGTGGATAAATGGGCAGAGCAAGGTGTCCTTAGCATCAAGATCAAGCAAGCATCGCCCGGCGAAGCAAAGATACTGATCGAGCAAGCACACAAGAACGGCATGACGACCGCGGGGCATCTCGCAAACTACGACGTCGAGTATGACGTAGATCTCAGAGACGCCATTTTGATGGGACTGGACCGGGTCGAACACCAGCTCACGCTGGGCAGTGGCGGCCCTCAAAGTGCCGAAATGCCGCAGATGATCGATCTGATGCTGGCACACCAGGTTTATTACGATGCCAATCTGCAGATGTACGGTGGCATTAACCTGCGTCGCGAGCATTTGTCTGAAATGGTCTGGACCGATGAAGCAAAGTACTTCACGCCCTACGCGCAAGATTTGCTCGAGAAGCGCGGGCCACCGTCGCCGGAATCCGACGAGGAAGAATTCACGCAGCGGGTACTTGAGCTGAACTCTCTTTTCGATGCCGGGGGCGGGCACCTACTGATTGTTGGTACCGACGAGCCGGTCTATACGAATCTATTGCCGGGTTTTGCCTATCACCGCGAACTGCTCGCAATGACATACGCCGGGATACCGCCGGCCGCCGTATTGAAAGCGGCAACGATCAACGGCGCAAACGCTCTCGGCATAGAAGCACGTCTTGGCACCATCGAAGTCGGCAAGCTAGCTGACCTTGTCGTGGTGAATGGCAACCCGTTGGATGACATCAAGGTAGTGCGTGACATCCGATTTGTCATCAGGGATGGCGTTGTTCACGACCCCAAAGC
>CAYWBZ010000271.1:0-3307 GCA_964456535.1 uncultured Woeseiaceae bacterium
GCATTGTGACCAAGAACAAAGCTGCACGGCACAAGAGTCGTCTGAACAAGCGAGTCAAAGCGCTCGCAGTATGATAGATCAGTAGATCGCGCAATACCCGAATGCAAAAAAGCCGCCTGATGGCGGCTTTTTTTTGTGGCACTTAGCGCCTGGCTAACTAATCAGGACCAGCAGTCTTGCCAGGTAACACCTGCGTGCTGTCCGGTTACGCCCTTCAGTCCGGTATTCGTTAAGGTCATCGTTCCACACTTATCGTCCGCTTGCACACCGACAGGAGCTGCTTGCAGTGTAAACGTCGAACCAGTCACTGCCTGAATCGTCAGATTGTAGGTCGCAGTGCCACCATCAGATGGACAAGTCGGCGGGTATACCGCGGGTGCCCCGGTATCAGCACCTCCAGCAGCTGCGCCAAGGTAGGTACTGTTTACCGTGAAAAATCGCTCCATGGCATTTCCCATACCGGCCAACGCACCCGAGCAATCCGCCCGGCGAGTCTTTCGAACCTGTTCCAGATATGACGGATAAGCGAATGCCGCAATAATGCCGACGATCGCCACTACTATCATCAATTCCAGTAAGCTGAAGCCGCGTAGTTTTTTCATAGATTTTTCCAATTATCGCCTTCGCGAATCTAAATAGTTTTCCGGCAACAACCACAATTCCACGATCTCGTTGTTACTTCCCATCTTGTACGCGACCCGCATACCACTACGAACTCGCGAGAATGAAACCCGATAAGAAGACATCGAGTGGACGACAACAGCCGTGGAATAGTGGAACTGAATGTCGTTGATGACAATCCTGTATTCGGGGGCATAGACCGCATCCACGAGGCCCGTACGTTGAAATCCCTCAGCAGGATAGTGCTTCGGGAGGGTCTGCGAAAAGGCAGGACTCGCGAATAAAATAGCAAGGGCAACAATGAGTATCTTTTTCATATTTCGTCTCCGCAGTGGCCGCAGCCCTATGGGGTTAGTTCTTCCCAGGCAAGCCGGCCTGTCTTCGGTCCACCGGCATCGAGGATGTCGGTTACATCGATGCTGCTACCGCCGGTCGTTTCGGTCGTTGACGTGTAGCGCCTCCTGCCGAGGTTTACCGGAGATGTAGGTATGCCGGTGACTTCAACACCGACGGCAGGGCCGCCGCCAATCTGGTCTTTTTCATCAAGCAAGCTGTCGCTGTTCAGATCAAAGGCGATCTCACCGGGGAGACCACCGTTGGACCATTTCGCGACCATTAACCAACCACTACCACCGAAGTTACAAGGATTGGTATCCGGAATCATCGTGTTGAAGAACACCAGGTCACCACGAATCACCGGGTCAGTAATTAGCCGCTCACCACTGTCGGGGAAGTCGATATACCAACCGTCGGTTGAACTGTAATCCACATTGTTATCGGTCAACGTTCGCCCAAACACACCGTCGACGGATGTTCCGTATCCGATTACCTGCTCGGTCAAATCTGACCGCGAGATTTCGCGGGTGCCTGAGTCCCAGACGCCGTACATTGTCTGCATATTCGTCGTCGTGGTATCGCCAGCGGTAATATATTGCCCGGTACCAAACATCACCAACAAGTTTGGTGAATTCGAGTTCGATGTTGGAAGACCGCTGTTTCGAACGACCACCGGTGTCGAAGTCACCTGTTGATTAGCCGGCGCCGTGAAAAGAGGTTTTACGTTTTGCCCCTGCAGGTACGCAACATCCCAGTTACTGCTATTCGAACCTGACAGGTCGAACGCCCACAAGTTACCTTTCAAATCACCAGCGTAGGCACGATCGGCAAGGCCGTCACCATCTGTGTCGATAACCGCAGGAGTCGAGAGACCATTTCGATCCGTCGTAGTGCCAACAGCCGTTGTAATCTCAACGTAGTCTGATGCACTCCAGGTCCCGTCCAGGCCGTCTTCGAGGAAAACAATAAACAGTTTAGCCTCACCACTGCCGGCATCGTTGTATCCGTTACCGAAGACAGCGGCCCAGCGGATACTGTTGCCAGACCCCTGCAGTGGAACGATCGATGGACGACTGAATGTGTGGCCCAGGTCCGGGTCATCCGCACTGGTGAACTCCCACATTACGACGTTGCCCGGGTTGCTGGCCGATTCAGAGAAACCCGCAGGATCGGTCACGTCAAGCGCGAAAATGCCTCTGCCGCCACCTCGTAAACCGCCGACCAGGACCGTTTTCCAGCTCGTCGAACCTCCGGGGCTTGTCTTGGCATACACGTCAGCAACTGACGCCGTCAAATCCACACCGTAGCGATGCGCATAGGCCGGATCACTCAGATAATGCATACCTTCAGCCGTATTACGGGAATAGAGTGAATTCGGAATGTAGCCCAATATTTCTTCGCCGCTTCCCTGTGCAAAGCCGTGCAACATGCCGTCATTGCCTCCGACATAAATCACGCCAGGTCGATTCGCCTTCGCATCGCGATATTCAGAATAGCTATTCCCTACGCTACCTGGAAATGGTGCAACGTCTGGCCAGTTCGATTCAGGTGCGCCGGCATAGACCGGCCCGGAATGAATAATGTCTCCCAAGCGGCTTGCACGTTCTCGCAGCCCCTTGGTGGTGTATGTATCGGTACCGTCATCGTATGAGCAGGCCTCCGATGAGGAAAACTCGCAGCCACGGTCACCGCGCATGTAAGCGTGCCTGGCCATGCCCGTCGCTTCATTATCCTGTCCGCCGCTAGCATTGGTGCGGAAGTCATTTTTCTGAGCGCTCGTTAGTTGCGACCACTGAAACGCGATGCCATCGGCTCCGTCGTAAGTCAACAGGGTCCTTGGCCGTGCGGATAGATTTCGCGAGTCCAGGCGTGTCGCCGCTGACCAGGCCGGTATGGCACTGATGTCGCCGGTGTTCGCGTTAAGGTCGTAAGCCAGCAGATTGCCGTTCCAGCGTTCGCTATTGAACAACGCCAGGTACACTTCCGAATTGGTGCTCAATGATCCAGTGTTAAATGCTACTGATGCGGCGGATCCCACTCGGCCCTGAATGGATCGCAAGGCGCCACGCAGACCGGTGATGAGTTGCACGGGATTTTGCGCGCTCAGAAAGGCACCACGCCCGTTCCAGGCAGCGTGCCTCAGATCATCAATTCGTGCCGGATCGGTGCTCGGTGTTGGCCACGCAAACGGATCTGTCGTATTGGGCGGCATCGTAGTCAATTGACCATCAACGCCAAAGGCGACGGAGTAGGTAACCACGTGCTGTGCTTTGTTCTCGTCGAGGCCTCCGGGTGGTGGATTCAAGCTGTTATCAACACCCGGCCGAATATCGTCTTCGTAATATTCCAT
>CAYWBZ010000272.1:0-3281 GCA_964456535.1 uncultured Woeseiaceae bacterium
GGACAATGACCTGACACTTGATGTAGAGGATCACTGGATACGAGAAACCTTTCGCGACCGTCTCTGGATAGCCGTTGAATTGCTGGCCGACGGCCGGCAACGAGAGCAACTTGAGAGATTGCGCGAAGAGGGTCGACGCTTGAAGTTGCCGCTGGTGGCAAGCGGTGATGTCCATATGCATGTTCGCGCACGCCGCATATTGCAGGATGCGGTGACGGCGATTCGCAGAGGTATGACGGTTGATACTGCTGGCTTCGCCCTGTACTCCAACGGAGAGCGGCATTTGCGTTCGCTCGCCGTACTTGCGCATACATACCCTGCGGATCTACTCGCGGAATCGGTGCGCATTGCCGACAGTATCCATTTTTCTCTTGATGAGCTCTGTTACGAATATCCTGATGAGCTGGTGCCGAATGGAGAAACAGCGGGTACTTACTTACGCAAGCTCACCGAGGAGGGTATGCAGCGTCGCTGGCCAGATGGCACTCCGGCCAAGGTTGTCTCGCTCGTAGAGCACGAACTAAAACTGATCGCAGAACTTGAATACGAGTCGTATTTTCTAACGGTGCAGGACATCGTCGCTTTTGCCCGCTCAGAAAAAATTCTCTGCCAGGGACGAGGTTCAGCCGCAAATTCAGCCGTGTGTTTTTGTTTGGGAATTACAGAGGTTGATCCTGGACGCATGGCAGTATTGGTGGAACGTTTTATCTCGAAAGAACGTAACGAACCGCCTGATATCGATGTGGATTTCGAGCATGAACGTCGCGAAGAAGTTATCCAGTACATCTATAACAAGTACGGCCGGGAGCGGGCCGCACTGGCGGCTACGGTTATTACTTATCGCCCGCGCAGTGCCTTGCGCGATGTTGGCAAAGTGCTTGGGCTGAGTGATCTGCAGATCAGTCGTCTTTCCCGTTCAATGCAGTGGTGGGACGGCAGCAAGGTTGATGACAGCCGTGTCCTCGAAGCCGGGCTCGATCCGGATAGCCCGATTATCCGCCGCCTCATGTATCTCGTTCGCGAAATCATGGGGTTTCCGCGACATCTTTCGCAGCATGTTGGCGGTTTTGTTATTTCCGACGCACCGCTGTATGAGCTCGTGCCGATCGAGAACGCGACGATGCCAGATCGTACGGTCATTCAATGGGAGAAGAATGATCTGGAAGATCTCGGGCTCATGAAGGTCGATGTCCTGGGCCTGGGAATGCTGACAGCCATTCGGCGCAGTTTCGATTTGATTCGTGATTTCGATGGCCGGGATTACACCCTGGCGACAATCCCGGCAGAAGATCCTCTGGTATACGACATGATCTGCGACGGTGACACGATGGGTGTATTTCAAATCGAGTCACGTGCCCAGATGGCGATGTTGCCAAGACTCAAACCGCGTTGCTACTACGACCTTGTTATCGAGGTAGCGATTATCCGGCCCGGCCCGATTCAGGGCGACATGGTGCATCCCTATTTGCGTCGCAGGAATGGCGAGGAGGCGGTCGACTATCCCAGTGATGAAGTGAAGGGTGTGCTGCAACGGACACTGGGTGTACCGATTTTCCAGGAGCAGGTCATGCAACTCGCGGTCGTTGCGGCTGGCTTTACGCCGGGTGAGGCCGATCGATTGCGACGCGCGATGGCAGCCTGGAAGCGACGCGGTGGATTGGGTCCGTTTGAAGATAAATTGATAAACGGCATGCGCGAGCGCGGCTACGACGAGGACTTCGCGCGACAAATCTTTCGGCAGATTGAAGGTTTCGGTGAATACGGTTTTCCTGAATCGCACTCCGCGAGTTTTGCATTGCTCGTTTACGTATCGTGCTGGTTGAAGTGTCATACACCGGCGGCATTCACGTGTGCCCTGTTGAACAGTCAGCCGATGGGATTTTATTCGGCCTCACAGCTTGTGCAGGACGTTCGGCGTCACGGCGTAGAAGTACGTGCTGTTGGTATAAACGACAGTGATTGGGACTGTACTTTGGAGACCGGTGAGGACAATGCTGCGGTGCTGAGACTGGGTCTTCGTATGGTCAAGGGGCTGTCGGAAAACACGGGGCGAAGAATCGTTGCCGAGCGCAAAAATGGTGCATACCGACAAGTGCAGCAGCTGCTGGAAAGAGCACACCTCGATCAGCGTGAGCTGGGTGTGCTCGCAACGTCGGGTGCTTTGCGTGCACTGTCTGGCGATCGGCACAAGGCACGCTGGGCCGTCGCGGGAGCCGAAAAACCGCTGCCGTTATTCCAGTCGATGAACCGTTATGAGGCAGCGCCGCTCTTAAAAAAGCCAACCGAAGGCCAGAATATTGTTGCCGACTATCAAAGTACCGGCTTGACGCTCGAGCGACATCCGATGTGTCTGTTACGTCGCAATCTGGATCGCTATGACTACGCCACGGCCGAGCGATTGCCCGGCATGAATAATGGCCAGCGTATCAATGTCGCAGGGCTTGTTATTACCAAGCAACGTCCTGGAACGGCGAGCGGTGTCACGTTTGTAACGCTGGAAGATGAAACCGGGCAGATCAATCTGATTGTCTGGAAGAAAGTCGCAGAGGAATTTCGCTCGGCATTATTGAACGCCCGTTTGCTCGGTATAGCGGGAGAGCTGCAGATCGAGGGAAAGGTTATTCATGTCATTGCGCAGCAGCTATTCGACCACACCGAAATGCTCGGTGGGCTCAGCGTGCGGTCCCGGGACTTCCGTTAACGCGATTTATAAATCGTCGTCCAGGTTGAAGTTGTATGTACTGCCGAACTCATCATCATGTTGCTCGGCAAGAGCATCAAGCTTCTGGCGAACTTCGCGGTTGTGAGCGGCTTCATCCGGGTCTTCAGAATCGATCTTCGCGACAAGTGCATCGACATTAACCTCTGCCGTTGAATCATCGACAATGTCATCGTCAACGGTAAGATCAATCTCATCATCAGAAGTATCTTCTGAAGCCTCGTCTTCCGAGAGGCTGTCTTCTACCTGGTCCTTGTCGCCAGGTTCATCAATATCGCCGGTCATTGCGTACCTCGTAAGGCTGAAAATGCTAACGAATCAAGTTGTTGATCTCAAAGATGGGCAACAATATGGCGAGAACAATAATCAGTACAACGCCGCCCATGAGTACGATCACCAACGGCTGTAATATACCAAGTAATGTGGCGATAAGGCCATTGACTTCGCGTTCCTGCCCGGCCGCCGCACGGTCCAGCATTTCTTCCAGTTTGCCACCCGCTTCGCCACTGGATATGAGGTGGATCATCATCGGCGGAAATAGCTTGCTGACGGCCAGCGATTT
>CAYWBZ010000273.1:0-3265 GCA_964456535.1 uncultured Woeseiaceae bacterium
CACCGATAATTCGGGTCATCAGTTCTTCCGGGCAGGGAGCACCGGCGATAAGGCCTGTGCGCAAACTGGATACATCAAAATCATTAAATTGCGGGTGATCGAGTTCGTTAACGAACATCGTCGGTACGCCGTGTAAAGCCGTACAGCGTTCTTCCTGAACTGCCGTCAATGTCGATATCGGGTCGTAAGCATCGTTGGGAAAGACCATCGTTGCGCCACTCGAAACGCACGCGAGTGCGCCCAAAACCATGCCGAAACAGTGGTACAGGGGCACCGGAATGCAAAGGGAATCGTCGGCAGTGAATCGCATTCCCTGTGCTGTGGTCATGGCGTTATTGAGAATATTTACGTGGGTCAGTGTTGCGCCCTTCGGGTTTCCGGTCGTGCCGCTCGTAAACTGAATGTTTATTGCGTCGTCGGGCCCCAACTCATTTTGCAGCTCAACAAGCCTCTGTCGCTCACTATCACTGCCCATATCGCTGACGACGTCGAAGTTGAACATGCCAGGCGACTGTCGTTCGCCCATGCGAATTACTGTTGTCAGATGCGGTAACTTCTCGGCCTGAAGACGCCCGGGCTCACTGTCGGCCAATTCCGGAGCCAGCGCGTTCAGCATTGCCAGGTACTCGCTGCTCTTGAACTTCTCGGCAGCAACGATGGCCTTGCACTCCACTTTGTTAAGAACATACTCCAATTCGAATAGCCGATAGGCGGGGTTGACGCAAACCATAATGGCACCAATTTTCGCCGTGGCGAACTGGGTGATCACCCATTCGTAGCTGTTCGGGCCCCAGATGCCAACCCGATCACCAGGCTCGATGCCTAGCGCAATTAGGCCCATCGCAAAATTGTCTACGTGCGTCTTGAATTCACTGTACGTCCAGCGAATATTCTGATGACGTACAATCAGCGCAGGATTGTCCGGGTATAGCCTCGCGACCCTGTCGAAGCAGTCTCCAATCGTTTCATACAATAGCTGGCCGGTACCTTCACCGGTCATGTAACTCTGCGTCAAAGCCTGCATTTTTTGCTCACCTCATCCGGTCGCAATCACGTCACGGGCAACCGGGTAATTTCTTCGTTACTTGTATAAGAGGATAATAATAGGTCGGGGATTCAGAAGTCTATGTTACCCGTTTCACTGCTAATGGTCTCGAATAACAGGCGTGCGCCATCATTCAGAGTCTTGAACAGGGCCACCTGCGGTTCATCCACGTCTTTAAACAAGTCTTGCCCAAAGCCGTAGGACATGGTCTGGTAGTTCAACCTTGCTTCAACCGAATAGGTGCCGGCCAGCAGCCCACTGATGCGATAGTGAACCAGGTCACTGCCACCGATAAAATCGGCGTCGGCCATCGCGTCGCCTCGCGGTTGGATAGTCGATGGGACAGACGATTTGTCCATGCCGGCCGGTAACAGGCGATTGTCCTTACGATAACTGGCTGCCTCCAGCAGGGTGTAGGTCAATTCGTCATCAATATTCTGCATGATGGTCTCGTAGCTCTGTACCTGGCCGGCACTCGTAATGATGTCGTAATGCGGCTCAAAGCCGGCAGGATTGTTATCGCTTTCCATACCGGCGACTTTGCCCATCGCATCGATGGCACCAGACTCGAAAACGGTTACGCCGGTTGAATCGGTGATTGTGACGTGAAGCCATGCCCGGCGAGACGGATAGCCACTCGGAAATTTATGGCCGCTAAAGTTGGTCAGCCGCACGGAGAAATCAAGATCGTCACCAACGCGAATCATGTTTTCCAGTGACAGGCTCGCAGCACCCTGAAGTACGGAACGGGTTTCAGCGACCAGGGTGTCGAAGCCGTTCGCAGTGATATTCAGCTCCTGCTTGTTCTGACCCAGGATATCGAGCATGTAGGTATTGGCTCCTATGAACGTGTGTTCGGCAAAGTTTGATCGTGGTGCCAGACCGTTCATCGGACGTGTCGATATCCTCATGTCGCCCACGACCTTTGGCAGGTGGCAGTCCTGGCAGCTTTCGGTTGCCTCAAACTGGCTGTTCTCCCACTCGGTGTAGACCATCTGCTCCGGAAAAAGCAGACTGGTGAAATTGCCCTGCGCGTCAAGAACCGGGGTACTCAGGTTGTGGCAGGTCGCGCAAAGCTCAGAAGACGAAACGTGCTCACTCGCGGCCGGCGTGAAGCTGATGTTGTTCCGCATGGGCATCGTTAAAGGATTCGCATACTGTCCATACAACTCGCGATCGATACCGAAGTCAAAGCCGATCGAAAACTGGCCTGAAAATCCGTCGTCTGTACCCAGCACGGCTGAATCTTCAATCTGATGGCAAAGCGTACAACTGACACCGTCATTCGCTGCATCAAACAGGGGATTGTCCGGATGCAGTAAACCAGTGTCGCCAAACAAAGTGGAACTCACGCCCGCAAATCCTGCCTCAACACTCGCCATCGGTACATGGCATCGTGCACAGGTTTCCTCTATTTCTTCCTGTCGTGCCGGGTTTCGCTTTACCTCACTGGCAACTTTCGCTCGCCATAGCGGGTCGCGGCCACTGTTGGCCATCATGGTGGCCTGCCAATCAACAACGATGGAAACGTCGGCGCCGCCAGCATCGCGCAAGCCATCGTGACAGGTGGAGCAGTTTTGGGAGCCGATAAAATGATCAGTAACAAAACTATGGTTAGTGGTGCTATCCGTGCTCACGCTGGGGGGGACCGGTGGAGGTGTTACGACCGGGGTGCTGCTGCCGCTGCCACCACCTCCTCCACACGCACTCAGAAACACCAACATCATCGGCAAAGTGTAATGCCAGTTAGGCGGCGACGAGTTCGAGATCATATCAATACCCCTGCTTGCTGAAGGTCTGGTTATGCCCCGTGAGCGATATTTGACCAGTCCATACGGGAATAATCAGGTGGTATTGAGCATGCATAGAGAGTGTTTCGCGAGTGTTTCACGATCGGCGTGTTTTGTTACAAGTTGTTTCCTTTGGGTTCAGACTTTACATGCACGTCGCCGCTCAGGCGGCGTCGGCTCGAACCTTTTCTGAATGCGCGATAGCACGAGTTGCCAGAGCGCCTGCCGCACATGAAACCGTGCCGCCTGGATGAGTGCCACTGCCACAGAGGGTCAGCCCCTGGACCGGTGTCTCATGGTCGAAGCACTCCGGGATAGGTCGAACCAGCATCTGGTCAAGTCCGGGTTCACCATGATGCAAGTGACCGCCGGTCAGACCATAGTCGTTCTCAAGATCGACCGGTGTCGAGAGCTTGGCGGCGATAATCTT
>CAYWBZ010000274.1:0-3258 GCA_964456535.1 uncultured Woeseiaceae bacterium
TACCAAAGCGAACATTAATGGGCCCGGGCCCATCCGACATCTACCCGGAAGTGCTGCAGGCAATGGCGCAGCCGACGATTGGCCACCTGGATCCGGCATTCGTCGATTTTATGGACGAAATCAATGTGCTGCTGCGACGCGCATTTATCACGCAAAATGCTGTGACGCTCCCGATCTCAGCACCCGGTTCCGCCGGCATGGAATGTTGCTTTACAAATCTTCTTGAGCCGGGTGACAAGGTGGTGATTGCCATCAACGGCGTATTTGGCGGCCGAATGCTGGAGAACGCCAAACGCTGTGGTGCCAACCCTGTTCCAGTTGAATTCGAATGGGGAACTCCAGTCGACCCTGATCGGATTGAGGACGTTCTCAAGGAGCATCCCGACGCTAGGGTATTCGCATTTGTGCATGCGGAAACATCGACCGGCGTGCGATCAGACGCGAAGTCCCTGTGTGAATTGGCGCGCCGTTACGATTGTCTCAGTATTGTCGACGCAGTGACGTCTTTGGGGGGTATCGAGTTGCGTGTCGATGACTGGGGCATTGATGCCGTCTATTCAGGCTCTCAAAAATGTCTGTCGGCACCACCCGGTCTGTCGCCGGTGTCTTTTAATGACGCAGCGATGGACAAAGTGAGGAATCGAAAGGAGCCCGTGCAAAGCTGGTTTCTGGACCTGGGATTGCTGACCGGCTATTGGAGTTCCGGCAACAAACGCGCTTACCACCACACTGCGCCGGTTAATAGTCTGTATGCGCTGCACGCCGCGTTGGAAATACTGCATCGGGAGGGACTGGAAAACTCCTGGCAACGGCATGCCGACACGTATCAACTATTACGCGATGGACTGCAGGAGCTCGGTATCGAATACTTGGTCGAGCCGGAGTACCGACTGCCACAACTTAATACCGTGAAAGTGCCGGACGGGGTGGACGAAGCGGCGGTCAGAGCAAAATTGTTGAATGATTTCAATCTGGAAATCGGTGCCGGGCTGGGTCCTATGGCGGGCAAGTATTGGCGCATCGGTCTAATGGGTGCATCGTGCACGACGGATCATGTCGAGCTTTGTCTCAAAGCACTGGAGGCGGCATTGCAGTCATGAACGGGTATCAGGAAAAACTGGATGGGGTTGTAGCGAACGCCCGCTTGATATTCCCCGGACTGGTCCTAAGCGCGACGATCGCGCTCGCCGCCGCCTACCTCTCAGAGCATTATGGCGGCCCGGCCATGCTGTTCGCCCTCTTGCTGGGCATCGCGTTCAACTACCTGGCGGAAAGCACGACGACAGGACCGGGAATCCGCTTTAGTTCGAGGAACATTCTACGCTTCGGCATCGCACTGCTTGGCGCCAGAATTACGTGGGGCGAGGTTCAGCACCTGGGGTTCGAAACGGTAGGGCTGGTAATCGGTGGCGTAGTCCTGACGCTCACGATCGGAACCGTCATTGCCCGAATGCTGAAGCTGCCACGCGACTTCGCAATTTTGTCTGCCGGAGCGGTCGCAATCTGCGGGGCCTCTGCAGCACTGGCGATATCCTCCGTACTCGCGCACAACGACGACTCAGAACGCCACACGATTCTCACTGTAATTGGTGTCACGACGCTAAGCACTCTGGCTATGATGATTTATCCTGTGCTTGCCACGACGCTCGGGTTCGACGACAAGTCTGCTGGCATCTTCATCGGTGCAACGATTCACGATGTAGCCCAGGTCGTCGGTGCTGGTTACACAATATCGACTGAAGCTGGCGATACGTCCACGATCGTCAAATTACTCCGTGTATCGTGCTTACTACCGGCGGTTGTCGCGATCGGCTTCGCGACACGACGCTCAAAAACATCGCATACCCAGCGCGTTCCATTGCTGCCGTTGTTCCTGGTTGCGTTTATGGTGCTGGTTGCAGTAAACAGCTTTGGTTTTATCAGCGCTGACATGGCTGCCACCTTGGGCACGATATCCCGCTGGTGCCTGCTCTGTGCCGTGTCTGCGTTGGGTATTCGAACTTCAATAGGATCACTAGCCGTCGTCGGTCCACGCCCTCTGATCGCGATGGTCCTGCAAACTGTTCTGCTGGCTGCGTTTGTTATTGCTGCGTTGTTGATTTTGTAGGGATTTCAACCCTGCCAGTGGCCGGAGCCAGGTACGAAACGGCCCCCAACGCAAGCGCGGTCACCGTCTCGCGGCAAAGATTTGCTCTACGACAGTATCTGCATCGATACCCGTATCCGTGGCAACGGTGATTGTCCATTCAAGCTCTTCAGCATTCAAAGGGTCTGCATTCTCGAACTGATATTGCAGCACGTTCATATCAGCTTCTGAGGCATCACTTGCATCGCGTTGTCTGAGTCGCACGCGCCGGAGCAATTCATCGGGCTCTGCGCGCGTATCGACTATGACGAAATCCGCGTTGAGTCGCTGCGCTAAAGCATGAAAATGCTGCCTGTCGTCATGGTTTAGAAAGGAGGCATCCACGATGACGTGTTGCCCTAATCGCAACGAGACCTCTGCCACAGCAGCAAGGGTTTCATAAATACCCGCTCGTGCATTCGAGTCATAGATACCCCCGCCGACGCACGCGCCACTCTCCTCGGTTTCCTCAAGTCCATACTCGCGCTTGCGCTCAATGTCGGATCGCACACGTATGGCTGGCAACCGGGACATCAAGGTTTGCGACAAGGTGGTTTTTCCGGACCCCGAAAACCCATGCATGGCTATCAGGAATGGCCGCCCCGACTCGATCCAGCGACGCGCAACTGAGCAACAGTGAGCCACTTCTTCCAGATCATGTTGCCTGGCAGTCTCGTCAGTCCGTTCAACGCTACGAATAGCCGCGACTTTGGCACGAATCAGGGCATGGTAGACGTAGTACAGCCCAAAAACCGACATGCCAGCATAATCGCCTGTGCACTCGAGATAGCGGTTAACAAAAAGATAGGCGAGATCCTGTCGCTCCCGGGCGATCAGGTCCATCGCCAGAAAGGACACATCGCTGATCACATCGACGTTGCGTAGTTCCGCGCTGAACTCTACACAGTCGAAAGCAACAATACCGGATGGTAGTCGCACGAGATTTCTCAGGTGCAGATCACCGTGACACTCCCGGATGAAGCCGTCTTTCTGTCTTTGAATCAGTGCTATCTGCAAGTCTTGCAGGTTCTTGCTGGTCCACGCTGAGAGGCCCTGCAATTCGTCCCAACTAAGTTGCAATTTCAGGTGCTCAATATTCGCCAGCATTGGATGTCGTATTGATTCGATCGCGT
>CAYWBZ010000275.1:0-3251 GCA_964456535.1 uncultured Woeseiaceae bacterium
GTCCGCTGCATAACCACTCTGCCACCTAGCCTCTGAATCTGGCGAAACGGCGGCAGAAGCCGCTCCACCCAGCAGGCGAGGGAGTATACAGCGACTGTCTCAGCAATCCACCCGAAATCTTTGCATAATAAGGCGATGCGCCCTGCTACCCGTCTAACCGCCCTCCTCATTCCGCTGCTGCTTATTGCCTGCACGGAACACTCACTACCGCAGTTTGATGCTCCGGTGCCTGTCAGCGTGCCCGCCGGCAAACCGGCCTACGGCCCGCGCCTGACACAAAGCACCCAGGACGATGCGATATTGAGCTGGATGGAGCGTCGTGAGGATGGCTCATCCTTACGCTACTCCACGTATTACGACGGTTCGTGGGCAGACCAGGAAATCGCGATCAGCGACGAGAAAATGTTCGTCAACTGGGCAGACCTTCCTGCAGTCACCGCCATCGGTCCGAAGACGTTACTGGCCTACTGGCTGAGCTACACAGCCGATGCAACATACGCCTACCAGGTGCTTACGGCCTTCTCAGCGGATGGAGGCGTTTCCTGGAGTACACCCGGCAGTCCACATGACGATGGCACGCCAACCGAGCACGGCTTTGTATCCTCATTTCCCGCCGATAACGGCACGGGATTAATCTGGCTGGATGGGCGCAACACACCGGATGCCGGCATGACGTTACGCGGCGCAACGTTGGCGACAGATGGACGGTTACACGACGAGTTACTGCTCGATGATCTGGTTTGTGATTGTTGCCAGACAGACATCGCTGTAACGGCCGCGGGCCCGATCGCAATTTATCGCAACAGAACGGCCGACGAAGTGCGGGATATTTATGTCACTCTCCACCGTGACGGCAAATGGCAACCCGGGACTCCCATATCAAATGATGGCTGGGTCATTTCCGGATGCCCTGTCAATGGTCCATCGATTGCGGCTGCGGAAAAACGAGTAGTCGTTGCCTGGTTCACCGCTGCCAACAACAAACCGACAGTTAACGTTGCGTTATCAACGAATGCCGGTAAGTCGTTTTCGGATCCCGCTGAGGTCTCATCCAAGAATGCACAAGGCCGTGTCGGCGTGGCAATGATCGACAGACATTCCTTCGCAATCAGCTGGATGGAGTCAGAGAAGAAAGGCACCTATGCGATCAAACTTCGCAGCATGACCTTTGACGGACAGATGGGGCCCGTTTATACGGTTGGGCGAACGTCACTCGCCCGTACAGTTCCACAGTTGGTTCGTGTTGCCGATCATCTCGTTCTTGCCTGGACTGATGAGGTAGGTGACCTGAACAAAGTCGTGTCCGTCAAAGTACCGTTACTAGGATTCTACGACTGACCAGCCTTACAGACTCCAGGCGTAACCTATCTTCATGAACAAGCTGCGATCCGACGCTGTCAGGCCGTCCAAACTATCTTCATCAACGTATTGATCGGAGTAGCCGAGAAAAAACACGGTCTGTGGATTGATCTTGTACGAGTACAACAACTGCCGGCCAACATCTTTCGAATTGGCATCAACCTCGTCGATATACACATCAGGGTTTCTCGATGTTTCCGAATGCTGCACGGTCATGCGCAGGAAAGATCGCAAGTTAAATTGCCAGGTTACACGGACGTCAACAACACTCGCGTCGAAGATTTTCTCGCCCTCTTTCGTATCCAGGCTCGCGAAAATACTACTGATGTCTATCAGCAGGTTTTGACTGACATTCCACGTTACTTTGGGCTGCAATAATAACCGGTCACCAAGACGAGTATTTTCGTAGTCGATCTGTTCGCCAACCTCAGCCAACACAGAGAAAGAAAGGCCGCCCCGCGGCTGAGTCTCGACGTAGAATCTTATGCTTTGCGTATTGAACAGCACACCGTTATCAAGCTCTGATCCACTGACAAGCGCGACCTGAGTCCACGACTGCAAAGGTCCGCCAACACCAAAACGTGCGGACAATTCCTTCCCAGCAAAGGTTCCGTCTTCCAGGTGGGTGACCTCATACTGCGATTGAAATCGCATTCGATACCACCAGCTTTCGTCTACGCCATGCCAGACATGGCCAAAGTTCGCGGTCTGCTTCTCGATACCGACACGCGCATGAAAACCTGAATCTGCGCGGAATCCGTCAGACAATCGTACATCGCGGAGGTTTGCAAACCAGTTTCTCGATTCGAATTTATAACGTACGACCGTCGCGCTGCCATCAAATATTTCTTGCGGCTGCTCGAACTCAATCGCAACGTCAATGGGATACTGCGTTTCTGATTCGAGATGCTGCGCGCTAAGTGTGTGTTGGTCATTTACTTTCCAGCGACCATCGATACCAGCCAGATAGTTGTGGTAGCCGTTGCCGTCACGAACGGTCACCAGACCACCGATTGACGAGGTGTTACCGAACCCCCTGCTATAACGACCGACGAACGAGGTATTTGATTGTTCCAGCGTCGTTGTATCGGACTCGAACGCCCCTGGGAAAAGCAGGTTCGTCACCTCGTCTTGTGTCGCGAAAACGCCGAACGTGTTCTCACCACGTTTCCCGGTTAGCTTTGCGCCGACTTCCGGGGACGCTATCGTACGCGTAAATACTGCACGAAATGGTGTGTTGAAATAGTCCGCGCCTTCCAGAAAAAATGGTCGTTTTTCTGGAAAAAATAATGCGAAACGATTGTTGACCTCAAGCTGAGCGGCATCCGCCTCTATCTGGGAGAAATCTGGATTGATGGCGACGTTTGCTGTCAGATCCGGCGTTATTCCCCACCGCAAACTAAGACCAGCCTCTGTTTTGGCACTGCCAGAGGTCATCGGTTCGACCCCGGGATCATCGGTGTAATCTGACTGCGTCGTTGTCAGCGTGGGAACAGCCTCCAGATCGCGACCGGGCTCAGCGTTCTCCAGCCCACTGATTTCACCAATCTGACAAAGACTGCAATTAATGCCACGATCCCGGAGGTTGCTCGAGAATCGATACTTGGTCCCACGCGGATAGGAGCGCGTTAGATCGATTCCCCATATTTGCTTGCCCTCAACGGCCGGGAAGCGGAGTTGATTCAGCGGAATACGCATCTCAACGACGTAGCCATCCTTATTGATGCGCCCGGCCGAATCCCAAATCGCATCCCAGGAATAGTCGATCTCAAACGCATTTCTGCGATTGGCTGTATCGTCATTGGCGAGATCCATTTGTACGCCCAGCGGATTCGCGTAGAACTCAAAAGCGCGTCGACCATCGTTATAGGTATCAATAATAATGCCGACAT
>CAYWBZ010000276.1:0-3245 GCA_964456535.1 uncultured Woeseiaceae bacterium
CAGCATCGAGATTCCAGATGTTCTGCAATGCGTACATCAGGCAGAAAAGGGCCACGGACGCGGCCATGAGTGTCTTAATATATCGAATCACTTGCTCCACCCGGTCATTATTATGATTTTAGGTAGGGTAGTGGTGAGTGTACCAGCGCGACGCCATTGATCGAAAATTCCTGATTGGCCTTGTCTATCGGGATGACAGCAAGCAGATCGTTTTCTGCCACGTTCAGCACTTCGCCGATATCCCGGTCGCTGCAAGATACCTTATCGCCGACAGAGACTGGCGTTTCACTTGCGAAGCGCGACATTCGACGTTTCGACGCGCCTTTGTAGTGCGTTCGTGCAACGATTTCCTGGCCGGTGTAGCAGCCTTTGTCGAGACTGATGGCGTCAAGCAAGTCGAGATTCAGCATGTGCGGCGTAAATTTCTCGGATTGTTCCAGGCCAATCCACGGTATTCCGGATTCGATATTTTCTGACAGGCTGACGGGGGTTGAGTCCGGCAGGATCTCGAATTCAACTTTGGATCGGAATCGGAACATCGTCAGCCGTTTGATGATGTCTTCAGTCAGATCGGTCGGGATGGAGAGCGAGTAGCCATCCGGCGTCTTACTCACCGTCATCAGGCAAATCACCCGGCCTTTGGGGTTACACCAGGCAGAAAGCAACGTCGCCTGCGTATCCAATAGCCGCAGGTCGTTGGTGAGCTGACCCTGAAGAAACTCAAATGCGTCCGGCCCGGAAACCGTAATGGTCGAAATCGTATACATAATTCTCTACGTAGTTACTGGTACTGCAGCTATGGCATGCCTCTGGCATACTCTCGTCATGCAAAGCGCTGACCCCAAAAATAAGGCCGATATCGCTGATTCCAATGAGGAATCCAAAGCGGACTCCAATGTGGATGATACCCCGCCGGCGAAAGATGCGCGGCCCAAAGAGATCGGTGGTCGGGGGGGCTTGGATCCCACCCGCTACGGCGACTGGGAAAAAGCGGGACGCTGCATCGATTTTTAAGGATAATGTCGCTAACCAACTGCCTGCCTATACGAAGTCAGGCTTCAACAATAAGAAGATAATTCATGAGTAATAACGGCAGGCCGCTGTCGCCGCACCTCTCGATCTATCGCTGGCCCATCACTATGACGATGTCGATCCTGCACCGGGCGACCGGGGTGGCGATGAGTGTCGGCTTTATCGTGCTGACTGGCTGGCTGTTCGATGCAGCAATGGGTGCCGACACTTACGCGGCCATGCTGTCTTACCTGGACACGATGGTCGGCAAGTTGCTGCTGATGGGCTGGAGTTTTGCCTTTTTCTTCCATCTCTCAAACGGTGTCCGACATCTGATCTGGGATAGCGGCCGCGGCTTTGAAAAAACAACAGCCAACGCGTCGGCCTGGTTTGTTTTGCTGCTGGCAATTGTTTTGACAGCACTATTCTGGTGGGCACGCTCATGAGTCTGCGCACGCCGCTAGGCAACGTTTTGGGTCTCGGCAGCGCCAAAGACGGGACCAGCCATTTCTGGGGGCAACGGCTATCCGGTATCGGCCTCCTGATTCTTGGTCTTTGGTTCGTTTACGCTATTTTGGCGGTGCCCGGATTTACACACGCGGATGCACTGGCCTTCATCGGTACGCCCTTGAATGGCGTTCTGCTGTTGTTGCTGGTTGTAACGATGTCCTATCACTCAAGTTTGGGCGTCCAGGTTGTCATCGAGGACTATGTCCATGGGCATGGACTAAAGCTCGCCTCACTTATCATTTCCCGCTTCGCGCATACCTTCATGGCGGTGGCGGCTATCTACGCAATTATCAAGATCGGATTAGGCGCATGAGCGACTACGAATTTATTGATCACAGCTACGACGTAGTGGTCATCGGTGCTGGCGGAGCTGGCTTGCGCGCAACGTTTGGTCTCGCCGAGGCGGGCTTCGATACGGCCTGCATCACGAAAGTGTTTCCAACTCGCAGCCATACGGTCGCGGCGCAGGGTGGCATCAGTGCGGCTCTCGGCAATATGGGCGAGGACGACTGGCGCTGGCACATGTACGACACGGTCAAAGGCTCGGACTGGCTCGGCGATCAGGATGCTATCGAATACATGTGCAAGGAAGCACCCGATGCTGTCATAGAACTTGAACACTACGGTGTGCCATTCTCGAGAACCGACGAAGGCAAAATCTACCAGCGTCCGTTCGGTGGTATGACGACGCGTTATGGCGAGGGTACAGCACAACGAACTTGTGCAGCGGCAGACCGTACCGGCCATGCGATGTTGCACACGCTGTACCAGCAGTCGCTAAAACATGACGCAGAATTTTTCGTAGAGTACTTCGCCATTGATCTGATCATGGAGGACGGTGTTTGCCGTGGCGTCGTTGCGATAGATCTCGCGACGGGCCGGTTGCATCGCTTCCGTTCGCACCAGGTAATACTTGCAACCGGTGGCTACGGCAGGGCGTTTTTCTCGTGCACATCCGCCCACACCTGTACGGGTGATGGTAGTGCGATGGTCTTGCGCGCCGGATTGCCGGTGCAAGACATGGAGTTTGTGCAATTTCACCCAACGGGTGTCTATGGCGCAGGCGTATTGATTACTGAGGGTGTGCGCGGCGAGGGTGGCTACCTCACCAATTCAGATGGTGAGCGTTTCATGGAACGCTATGCGCCGAATGCGAAGGATCTCGCGTCACGGGATGTTGTCAGTCGATCAATGACGATTGAAATCAACGAAGGTCGTGGTGTTGGCAGCGAGTCCGACCATATATTCCTGCACCTCGAACACCTCGGTCGTGAAGTGATTGAAGAACGTTTGCCGGGCATCGCCGAATCGGCACGGATTTTCGCCGGCGTTGACGTCACCAAAGAACCCATCCCGGTTCTGCCAACGGTTCACTACAACATGGGCGGTATACCGGCGAACTTTAACGGCCAGGTCGTAACCAAAAAGGGCGATGACCCCGAATCTGTGGTGCAAGGTCTGATGGCTGTTGGCGAGGCGGCTTGTGTATCCGTTCACGGTGCGAATCGCCTCGGTTCGAACTCACTGCTTGACCTGGTCGTTTTTGGTCGCGCGGCTGCGCATTTCTGTGTCGAAACGATGACACCGGGGGCACGTCACAAATCACTGGCTGCCGACGCAGGTCAGGACAGTGTTGCGAGACTCGACAAGCTGCGAAACGCAGATGGCGCTCGTCCGACCGCAGAAATACGCCTGGAAATGCAAAAAGTCATGCAGGGCCATGC
>CAYWBZ010000277.1:0-3244 GCA_964456535.1 uncultured Woeseiaceae bacterium
TTCGGCCCGAAGGAAGTTATCGACCTGATCCAGATGCGTGGTGCCGACATCATCAACATCAAATTAATGAAGACCGGCGGCATCTCCAACGCGATCAAGATCGCTGATATCGCCGCGGTCTTCGACGTCAAGTGCATGATGGGTTGCATGCTTGAAACCAGCATCGGTGTTTCCGCAGCAGCACACGTGGCCGTTGCCAAGGCACATAGCATCACTCGCGTCGATCTCGATTCACCGTCGCTCGGCACAGTGAACCCGGTTATCGGCGGTGTTAAATTTGACGGGGCCGAGATCACTATTACCGACGCTCCCGGCCTCGGCATTGAGAGCATCTCCGAACTATCGATGCTGTCGTTCGATAAGGCCGCCTCGTCCTGACTCGCGCACAATGCAATTTACTGCAGAACATTGGGCAAACAAGGCTGAGTTCCCCGACGAAGTCCTGAGAGACGAACAGGGAATAACGGTACTCGCTAATGAGGCCTTTGCCAGCGACCCGAACATGGTGGACCTCGCCACCTACGCGAGTGAACTAACGAACGCTGCAGTCACCGATATCATCTTGTCGATGAGCAAACCGTACAAGGCTGAGCTTTATTACCGTGACGGCGGCAAGCTCGATGAGGCAGATTACGATCGCTACAAGGCGAGTCTGAACCTGGCTGCGCTGCCAGACACCGTTGTTATGCAGTTCGGAATGGTTTTGCAGCGCGCCGATATGCGCACGTGGCCGACAGAAGATGTGGTGTTCAAGTCGCAAGAGACTTTCGACCTTGATCGCTTCCAGGAAAACGGATTGTTCCCGGCGGACGTGGTTGCGGTTCTGCACGAGAGCGCCGATGGCCAATGGTACTTTGTGCAATCGTTTAACTACGCAGCCTGGGTACGAAAAGACAACATCGCGATCGGCCAGCGCTCCGAAATTCTGGATTACAAGAACACCGCGCGCTTTCTTGTCGTCACCGGCAGCAAAGTAACGACGAATTTCAACCCGCATGCACCGGCGATATCCGAGTTGCAACTCGACATGGGCATACGCATGCCCTTAGCGGACCTCGAAAATGTGGCTCACAACGTAGACGGCCAAAATTCCTCCTCGAGCTACGCGGTGCGCCTGCCGGCCAGTGATGAAAACGACGAACTCGAATTCCGGACCGCGTTGATTGCGCGTAGTCAGGACGTGTGGCCAGGCTATCTGCCGTTTACGCGCAGGAACGTTGTCGAGCAGGCATTCAAATTTCTCGGTGAACGATACGGCTGGGGACACTCTTACAACGCCAGAGACTGCACGGGACTGGTAGCGGAAGTTTATAAGACATTCGGCATTCATCTGCCGCGCAATTCCGAGCAACAGGGGAATAGCCCGATCGGTGACAGTGTCCAGTTCACCGCAGAGACCAGCGAAGAAGAAAAACTCAGCGCAGTCGTGTCTGCTGACGTTGGCGACCTGCTTTATTCCACCGGTCATGTCATGTTGTATCTCGGCACCGTCGACGATATGCCCTATGTTATCCATGACCTGTCGGGGTTCGGCTGGGCCGGCGAAGATGGCGAGGTGCAGGAAGCGGTGCAGAACGGTGTGTCGGTGACACCACTACTACCGTTACTCTCGTCGCGAGATACCACCTATTTCGAAGAGATTTATGCCATTAAAAAGATTCGCTGAGGTAGCCATCGTTGATTGCGGCAGCAGCAAGGTACCGGACATCGCCCGTGTGTTTACAAGCTCAGGTGTCGACCCTTTCGTCATACAGCCCTGTGATCTGTCAGCGCTGGCATCCGACTTGCCAGCAGCCATCATCATTAGCGGCAACCCCGCGCTGATCCGCGACACAGGTACGAGCTTTCTCGCGGATTTTGAAATGCTTCGAGACGTCACCCTGCCGATACTCGGTATCTGCTTCGGTCATCAGGTCATCGCTATGCTATACGGTGAGGAAGTGACTATCGGCAAAGAGGACCGCAGTCTGCGGCAGCTCGAAATCCTGCAGGATAACCCTCTCTTTGACGGACTCTCGGGCGATAGTGCTTTTCAGGAGGACCACACTGAAGAAGTGGCGTTGCCAGAAAGCTTCATTCACCTGGCTTCGTCCTCGCACTGCTTCAATGAGGCGATGATGCATCGTGAACGGCCCGTGTATGGTGTTCAGTTTCACCCGGAGAGCTCCGGCGATGCCGGACGGCAATTACTCAAGAACTTTTTGTCTCTCGTGTAGCGATACAGGTCCTGCAGTATGACGACGCAAACAAAACCAAAACGACTTGGGCCCGGCGCCAGAATCGGAATCGTCAATCCTGCTTACTGGCTGGAACCGGAACGACGTGAGCGTGCGGTCGAAGTTTTTGAGAAGCTGGGATACGAACTGGTCCTCGGCAAGAGCACAGAGTTAGTTCAGGACAAGTACGCCGGTTCAGCCGAAGATCGGGCGGCCGACATCATGGCGATGTTCACGGACCCGTCGATCGATGCGATTATTTGCGCTCGTGGCGGTTACGGCGGCAACCGCGTTTTGCCGTTGCTGGACTACGATGTCATCCGCAAGCACCCGAAGATTTTTGTTGGCTATAGCGACATCACGGGCTTTCTGGCATCTATCTCGCAACAGTGCGGACTCGTGACTTTTCACGGCCCGATGTTAACCACCTACGGTAAGCAAACCACGCAGTACAACCTGGATGTTTTCCACGACGTACTTTCTGGCAGTGGCGATATCCAGATTAAGTCACCGGCCGCCTGCCGCGCTCGTACACTCAAGCCTGGCACCGCCAGTGGCCCGTTGTGCGGCGGTAACCTGTCACTCGTGGTCGAGCGGCTCGGCACGCCGGACCAAATCGATACGACGGGCACAATATTGTTCGTCGAAGAAATCGATGAAGAGCACTACGCGTTCGACCGCATGATGCTGCACCTGAAAAAAAGTGGCAGCCTGCAACACATCAACGGTCTGATTATCGGTGAAATGCTGGAGATGGGTGACAGCAACGTGCCGTTCGGAAAAACTGTCGACGAAATTGTCCTCGATGTTTGTGAGGACCTCGACTTCCCCATTATCAGTAACTTCCCCTGTGGCCACGGTGACTACCAGGCCACACTGCCGGTTTCCCATGACGTGGAGCTGCATGCGGAAGATGACCCCTATATCCTGATCCCGGAATCGCCGGTTAGCTAAGCAAAGCCTGGCAGAGGAGAACGAATGCTAAATTACATCTGGTTCGGAATGATGGCGATTGCTGTCGCTGCCGG
>CAYWBZ010000278.1:0-3237 GCA_964456535.1 uncultured Woeseiaceae bacterium
CTTTGTTGGCGACGCTTATAGGCATTACCGCTTTGGTGGCCTTCGTTTAGTCAGGCTATGCGACGAATTGCACAGTTCGAGCATCATTAAGGCTGAGACAAGTAAATTTGGGGTATAGATTCATGAAATTCAAACAGTTTGCAGTATTCGTGGTGATCGGTTTATTCGCAACGACAGTATGGTCCGGCGAAGAAAGTCACCAAAAGATCGAAGTCAAAGTTATTTCTGACGATGGCGGCGACATGACTCGTCTTGTTCTCGATAGCGATGAGCTCGGCTTTAATCTGCACGACATGCAGGTTGGCGAGAATCAGTCAGTTGTCGATAAAGAAGGGCGTGCCGTTTTGATCACACGGACGGAAGGCGGCTTCTCGTTCGAGGTTGATGGCAAGACTATCGATATGCCGGCATTTGACGGTCTTCACGAGAAAAATGTCTGGGTAAGTAAAGGCGAATTCGCACCGGATGTCGATGTTGACGTTCGTGTTATGCACGAGGGCGTTATGCACAAGGGCATAGGCATGCACCCTGGCATGGCACCACACGTAATGATGGAAGACGAAGGCGTCATGATCATTAGCGGCAAAGAGATTGACGAAGCGACGCAGCGGGTTATTCGAACTGCACTCGAGTCCGCGGGTCACGAGAGTGTTCACTTCGTTGGTGGCGGTGAAGGCGGACCGCACCAGGTTCGTGTCATCCAAAAGGTGGTTGAAGTATCTGACTAAAAAGCGGCACCGTATGATCCCGAGGCCCTCCATGCGAGGGCCTTTTTGGTTCATACTTAGCTCCTCTGTTGCAGTTATTCCCGGAGCGAATAATGGATTTCGAATTTTCCCCTAAAGTGCAGGAATTGCGTGAACGCCTGCTCGCGTTCATGGACGCACATGTCTATCCGAATGAGGCGTTGTTTGCACAGCAAGTTGATGCTGGTGATCGCTGGGAACCGGCAGAGATTCTGGATGAGCTCAAGGCGCTCGCCAGAGAGGTCGGTCTTTGGAATCTGTTTCTGCCAAAAGAATACAGCGAGTTCAGCCCCGGTTTGACGACACTGGAATATGCACCACTGGCCGAAATTATGGGCAGGGTTCTGTGGGCGTCGGAAGTATTCAATTGCAACGCACCTGACACCGGCAATATGGAAGTGCTGGCCCGTTACGGTAATGCGGCGCAGCAGGATCAGTGGTTGCGGCCATTGCTCGACGGCAAGATTCGGTCGGCATTTGCCATGACGGAGCCCGGTGTGGCGTCCTCGGACGCAACCAACGTGCAAACGTCGATTGTTCGCGACGGTGATGACTACGTGATCAATGGGCAAAAGTGGTACATCAGCGGTGCCTGCAATAACCACTGCCGAATCATGATCGTGATGGGCAAGACGGACCCGGATGGCGAGAATCGCTATCAGCAACAGTCAATGGTGCTGGTTCCGATGGACACCAAAGGCGTGACGGTGGCTCGTCCGATGAAGGTCCTCGGTTTTGACGACGCACCGGAAGGCCACTCTGAAATCACATTCGACAACGTACGGGTTCCAGTCAGCAATTTGTTGCTCGGCGAAGGGCGCGGCTTCGAAATTGCGCAGGGACGCCTGGGCCCAGGGCGGATTCATCACTGCATGCGTTTGGTCGGACTGGCGCAGCGGGCACTCGATGCCATGTGTGTGCGAGCTGAGACACGTATCGCTTTTGGGAGACCGCTGAGTAAACAGCAGTCGGTGCGCGAAGATATTGCAAAGTCGGCTTGCGAGATCGAGCAGGCGCGACTTTTGACGCTTAAAGCAGCGGCCAGAATGGATGAAGGCGGCAACAAGGCAGCGAAAGATCTGATCGCTATGATCAAGATCGTCGCACCGAATATGGCGTGTACCGTAATTGACCGGGCCATACAGATACACGGTGCGGCAGGTGTCAGTCAGGACTTCTTCCTTGCACATGCCTACGCCGGAGCGCGATCCATACGTTTGGCGGATGGGCCGGATCAGGTCCACATGATGCAACTGGGTCGAAATCTCGCCGCGGCGACAGCGAAGCTCTAGGAGGTTTGCCGCTTTGCCAACATTGCCAAACGAAGTTGAAACGCTCGATACCGACGTGCTCGGGCCATACCTTGAAGCGAATGTCGCGGGCTTTTCAGCCCTGTGCAGTGTCGAGAAGTTTGCCGATGGCCAGTCGAATCCGACCTTCAAAGTAAGCGCCGCGTCGGGCGAGTATGTGCTGCGCCGCCAGCCGCCCGGAAAATTATTGAAATCGGCACATGCTGTTGACCGCGAGTACCGGGTATTGGCGGCGTTGGCAGACACTGATGTTCCGGTCGCAAAGGTGTACCACTTGTGCGAGGACCGGGACGTTATCGGCTCGATGTTCTACATCATGGAATATTGCGACGGCCGAATTTTCTGGGACTCCGCCATTCCCGAGGTGGGTAAGACCGAACGCACTGCCATCTACGATGAGATGAACAGGGTGTTGGCGGCACTGCACCAGGTCGATATTGAAAAAGCCGGATTGAGTGACTTCGGCAAGCCCGGCAGTTACTTCGAACGGCAATACGAGCGCTGGAGCGGCCAGTATCGTGCGTCTGAATTGCGCCCCATTGCCGCAATGGAGACGTTGATCGGCTGGCTAGGTGAAAACCTGCCGGAGGAAGATGGTCGCGTTTCGCTTGTTCATGGAGATTACCGTCTCGACAACATAATATTCGATGCGTCCAGTCCGACCATGATTGCACTGCTTGACTGGGAGTTATCGACCCTGGGCCACCCCTTTGCCGATGTTGGCTATCAATGCATGCAATTGCGAATGCCGGCCAAAATAGGACACATTTCCGGACTGCGTGGCAGAGATCTTGGCGAGCTCGGGATTCCGACGGAGGAAGAATACGTCGCCAGGTATTGCCAGCGCATGAACATCGACCGGATCGATAATTTCGGTTTCTATGTCGCGTTCAGCTTCTTTCGGCTCGCCGCCATCGTACAAGGTGTCGCCAAGCGCGCCGTGGATGGTAATGCATCCAACAAGAATGCAGCGCAACTTGGCGAGTTTGTTCAGCCCATGGCGGAACTGGCTCTTGAGGCTATTGGCGAACGCTAGACTAGCGCCCGAACTTTACGCGTACGCCGACGTAGCCCGCGCGACCCAATGTGCGATAGCCGAATACTTGCTCATAACTTTCATCGAGTAGATTCGTGCCTTTGGCAAACACTGTCACTGAATCGGTGGCGCGATATTGTGCCGC
>CAYWBZ010000279.1:0-3233 GCA_964456535.1 uncultured Woeseiaceae bacterium
ATTGTGCGAGTTGTTCCGCGCAAATATCGAGACCCTCTTTGCCGGGATCACTGGCGTTCTCAAGCCGGTGAATAATGGAATCCGGAATCATGACATTCGGGCGATTGTCGCGCAGCCATTTCGCGTCCTCAGCGGATGTGAATATCGCGGTACTGACGACAACTGTCATGCGTCGGGTCATCTGCGTTGCAACCAAACGTTTCATGAAGCGCCGCAGCATATCGATGTCCATACAGGTGTATGTCAGCAGAAAGCGCGCGCCGGCATCTGCTTTCGCGATCAGTTTTCTTGGGATCCAGTCAGCTTTAGGTTCGTGTGGTGCGGTGGCACCGCCGATAAACAAGTCCGGAATTGAGTGCAGGCGCTCGTCGGACTGCAGCGAAGCGGCCGTTGAGATGAGTTCTGTAGCATTGATGTCCAGTACAGGCTGCGGGCGAGGAGTGACGTCCTTCGGTATACGATTACCCCGAACCAGCAGCAGACTGGTCACGCCAAGCGCCGCTGCACCAAGCAGGTCGGCCAGCAAACTGATGCGGTTTCGGTTGCGGCAACTCAGTTGCACGATTGGATCCACACCGTTTTCGAGCATCAGGCGAGCGGCTGCAATGGTTGACATGTGCAGCGCCCCAAACTGATTGTCCGTCAACAGCACAGCATCAACATGGTCGCGCAGCAGGTCAGCCTGGTGACGGATTGACTTCGCATCGGTCTCCGGCTTCAGGAAGCACTCCGCCGTGATGACGAAGTTCTGCTTGCTGATGGCTTCTCTGAAAGTCTTCATAGGTCGCAGAGAGTAGAAGGTTGCCGCAATCATCACAACACCCTGCCGCGCGGTATCTGAAGACTGGCAATCAGTCGGTTGCTGTGGTGAACTTTCCAATTCAATCTATCGCCGGGATCTACCCATTACTTCTGTCGCACCACCACAAGAATGCTTCGCTGAGGCCCTTTCGCATTTGCGTGCCGGCAATGCGGCGGGCGCCGCGACCACTTGCAGCAGCGCTTTAGAAGATTATCCGGGTGATGCGAATCTCCTGTGTCTTGGCGCCAAAGCGAATTTGGTGCTGCGAAAGTTCGACGATTCGAAACGACTGCTGGATGAGGCAGTCCGGCTGCACCCGGATTTTGCCGTCGCACATGACGTTGTTGGCGATCTATTGTTTGCGCAGGGCTTTGTTGGCGCGGCTGTCAAAGCCTATGAACAGGCCCTGCGGTTGGATCCAACAAGCGCAGGTGCGCTTGCCAAGATTGAGAGGGCCCAGGAGTTCATCAAGGGTGCCGAAAAAGCGGGCCCACAAGCTGGCGAAGTTCCCGCAGAAGCACGGCGCATGGCTTTTGCGGATGAGATTAACCAAGCCGAGCAATTTACGAGGAATGGTGACTCGAAACGGGCGGAGGATATATTCCGCAGTATTTTGAAGCGCGACCCGAATCACGTCGAAGCCGCACGCCTCCTGGCAAAGATTGCCGCCGACAAGAAGCGCTTCGGCGATGCCGAAATATTCCTGCGGCACGCTGTGAAATTCGCACCGGACTATGCCCGGCTGTGGGTAGACCTCACTAATGTACTGAGGGAGTCGGACAAGTCAGATGAGGCACTGCGATGTGCTGCTACGGTTCTTGAGTTAGCGCCTGATACGGCCGAATCTCATATGCTCTACGCTGGCGTACTCGGCACACTGGGGCGCCACGATGATGCGATCGCCAGCTACGAAAAAACGCTGAAGATTTCCCCGAACAAGACGGGCGCCTTGTGCAGCATGGCACATCACCTCAAAACGCTCGGCAGCCAGGAAGAGGCGATCGCAACCTATCGCAACTGTATTGCTATCAAGCCGGATCATGCCGAGGCTTACTGGAGCCTCGCGAATCTGAAGACGTTTCAATTCAATGAGGCGGAAATCGAGAGTATGCATTCGTTACTGGATGACGATGACTTGATAGACCTGTCGCGTGTACAAATTCATAACGCTCTGGGTCTTGATCGGGAGTCGCGCAGCGAGTACGAAACGGCATTTTCGCACTATCAGCAATGCAATTCGTTGCGCCGAAATTCAGAAACCTACGATCCCGTCGAAACGGAAACGCGCAATGATCGCCTGATCAGTTTTTTTGATGCTGAATTTCTGCAACAGCAGGCGGGCGCTGGTAATGAGGACTCATCCCCTATTTTCGTCGTCGGATTGCCGCGCTCCGGTTCAACGTTGATCGAACAGATTCTCGCGAGTCACAGCATGGTTGACGGTACTCACGAGCTATCAGATCTGACCAGGATCGTGCAGAGCCTGCACCGCCCGGGTAAAAAGAATGTGCAGTTCCCGGATACGCTCAGCGAGTTATCCGCCGACGAGTGGCGCCGGATCGGCGGGGACTATATCGAGTCCACTAAGAAGTACCGCGCCGGCGCGGTCTATTTTATCGACAAAAACCCGAATAATTTCATGTACGTCGGCCTGTTGCGCCTTGCCTTGCCCAACGCGAAGATAATCAACGCCAGGCGTCATCCGCTGGACAGTTGTTTCGGGTCTTACAAGCAGTTGTTTGCCAGCGGCCAGCCGTTTAGTTATGACCTGGTCGAATTGGGTGAGTACTACCTGCAATACGTGCGTGTGATGGAGCATTGGCACCAGGTTGCCCCGGACTACGTGCTGGATGTGCAATACGAGCGGGTGGTCGCAGACCTCGAGACAGAGGTGAGGCGGATACTGGATTATTGTGGTTTGCCGTTTGAGGAGGACTGCCTTCGATTTCATGAAACGGACAGGGCGGTCAAGACCGCCAGTTCCGAGCAGGTTCGGCGACCAATCTATACCAGTTCAGTCAATCTATGGCGAAACTATGAGGCTAATCTTGGTGACCTCATTGAGGTCCTGCAGCCGTTGCTGGACCAGCTTCCGGAGGCGGATCAGCCCTTGTCCCTATAGGGCAGGATTGTGCTAGGTTGCTGATGTGAGAATATATCCAAGGATTTAACCGGGGGGTTGATAGAATGGAAAAGCAACAAAAATACGCACTCACTCCAGTAGCGGGGGCGATCGCCGCAGCATTGGCACCATCTCATCAGGCATTAGCACAAGAAAGCACAAGTGCTCTCGACGAGATCGTCGTCACGGCGACCAAGCGCACTGCAAGCGTGCAGGATATTCCTGCCTCCATTCAGGCAATTACCCAGGACAGTCTTGCCGCCATGGGCGCCAAGAATATGGAAGATTATTCCAGATTCGTACCAGCGG